>JASJGQ010000036.1:0-19024 GCA_033791425.1 Acidobacteriota bacterium | reverse complement strand
GTCAATCGGGCAGCTGACCACACATGGTCCTGCTCCGATCTGTGTGATGAGGAGGAGGTCGACCCACGGCCGCGAGTCGGGCCGGCGTTGGAGTATGCTCCTTGGAACGCCATCAAGTGTAGACCCATCCCCTCGTTTGCGTCACAATGCCCCCTTGGCAACCGAGGAGGCGTTATGGAAGTCCGGCCCGACAAAAAAGAGTTCGATCGGCTGGCCCGCGACTACGACGTGGTCCCGGTGGTGCTCGAGCTGACGTCAGACACCGTGACGCCTTTCACCGTCTACTCGCACCTCGCCGCCGGCGGCCGCAACGCCTTCCTGCTCGAGAGCGTCGAAGGCGGCGAACGCGCCGCGCGGTTCTCCTTTGTCGGCGCGGATCCTTTTCGAGTGGTCGAGATTCGCAACGGAACGGTCTTTGTCGATGGCGCACCGCGCGAGGGCAACACGCTGCAGCAGTTGCGAGATGCGACCGATCTCGGCAAGGTGGCGCCGGTCGAAGATCTACCGCCATTTGCCGGCGGTGCAATGGGTTATGTCGGGTATGACGCGGTCCGTCTGGTCGAAGAATTGCCGGATACGAATCGCGACGAAGGTGGTCTCCCGGAGGCCTGGTTCGGTCTCTATGACGGCATCGTGGCGCTTGATCGAGCCCGCCAGCGGTTGTTGCTGGTGGTTGCGGCGCGTATCGGGGAGGATGCGGATGCCGCCTGGATTGCTGCGAACAACAAACTGATCCAGCTCCACCGCGCGTTGCTCGTCGGGGTTGAGAGCGCGCGGCCGCACGTCATTCCGCCGGCCGTCGACGGCTGGGAGGATTGGAAGGCAACGCCGTCGGAAGAGGGGTTCATGGCGGCGGTGTCCCGAGCGCGGGAGCACATCCTTGCCGGTGATATCTTCCAGGTGGTCCTATCCCGCAGGTGGCGCAAGATGCCCCGATGCACCGCAGCGGAGATCTACCGCATGCTGCGTCTGACGAACCCGTCTCCCTACATGTTCCTCTTTGATACCGGCCAGGCGCGGATCCTCGGTTCGAGCCCGGAAATGCTGGCGCGGGTCACGGGTGATGAAGTGGCAACCTGTCCGATCGCGGGGACCCGACGCCGCGACCCGGACCGCGCTGAAGATCTCCGGTTGGAAGAAGAACTCCAGGCGGATCCCAAGGAGCTTGCCGAACACGTCATGCTGGTGGATCTCGGCCGCAACGATATCGGGCGGGTCGCAGCCCCCGGCACGGTCCGCATCGCGCGCGAGATGGAGATCGAACGCTACAGCCACGTCATGCACCTGGTGAGCGAAGTCCAGGGACGGCTCCGTCCCGATCTCGATGCATGGGACGCCCTCTTCGCCTGTTTTCCGGCCGGCACCTTGAGCGGCGCGCCAAAGGTGCGGGCGATGGAGATCATCGACGATCTGGAAGAGGTGCGGCGCGGGGTTTACGGTGGTGCGGTCGGCTACCGCAACCTCAACGGCGATCTCGACTCCTGTATTGCCATTCGCACCCTGGTCGAGCGCGGCGGCAGCGTTCAGATTCAGGCCGGCGCGGGCATCGTCTATGACTCCATACCGGCCTCGGAGCTCGCAGAGTGCGCTGCAAAAGCGGGCGCCCTGGTTCAGGCCGTCGCCATGGCCGAAGCCGCCGCACAGGGGCCGCAAGATGAGGAATTAGAAATTAGGAATTAGGAATGGCCACACAGCTTTTCAAAAACGCGACTCAGGTTTGGATCTCAATTCCTCATTCCTCATTCCTCATTCCTCATTTCGGTTGTGGGGGTGAGTCGTGATCTTGATGATCGACAACTATGATTCCTTCACCTACAACCTGGTTCAGGAACTTGCGGAGGTCGGCCTCGCACCGATCGAAGTCATCCGCAACGACGACGCGACGGTGAATGAACTGATGGCCCTGAAACCGGACGCCATCGTCATATCACCAGGTCCGGGAGTGCCCGAAGACGCTGGGGTCACGATGGATCTGGTACAGACCGCGGTCGACACGCCGCTTCTCGGGATCTGTCTTGGCCACCAGGCGCTCGCGGCCGTCCACGGCGGTCGGGTGGTGCGGGCTTCGGAGCCCGTGCACGGAAAGACGTCTCCGGTGCACCATGATGGGAAGGGGCTCTTCGAGGGATTGCCCGATCCGTTCGAAGCCACCCGGTATCACTCACTGGTCGTGGCGAAGGACTCACTTCCGGATTCGTTGGAAATGACCGCCTGGATGGCGGACGGCACGATCATGGGCCTTCGCGATCGCGGTCGCCTCCATTTTGGCGTTCAATTCCACCCCGAGTCGTATCTTTGCCACCACGGCCGCCAGCTGTTGGCCAGATTCCTCGATCTCGCTGGCCTCCCGCTTCGAGATGGGTGGACGGATATCCGAAATCCGAAATCCGAAATCCGAAATCAGGGTTCCGTGTGACCGCCATCGACCACAGACCGCTGCTCAATCGACTGCTTGCCGGCAACGACCTGTCGGGCGAGGAGATGGAGAGTTTCATCGGAGCGGTGATGGACGGCGTCGTCGACGACGTGGTGGTGGCGGCGGTGTTGGCGGCGCTGCGGGCCAAGGGCGAGACCGGTGTCGAGATCGCTGCGGCGGCCCGCGCCATGCGCGAGCGCGCCATCCCGGTACCGGTTACTGATCCCTCTCGGGCAGTCGACACCTGCGGCACCGGCGGTGATGGCGCCGAGACCATCAATATTTCCACCGCGGCCGCGTTGGTGGCGGCGGCGGCCGGCGTCCCGGTGGCCAAACACGGCAACCGTTCGGTCTCATCGCGGTGTGGTTCCGCGGATGTGCTGGAGGCGGCGGGTGTCCGCCTCGACCTGTCGCCGCACGCGATGGCCCTGCTCCACGACGAGATTGGCATCGCCTTTCTCTTCGCTCCAAGGCTGCACCCGGCCATGCGGGCGGTGATGCCGGTTCGGAGGGCGCTCGGCGTTCGAACTGTGTTCAACCTTCTCGGACCCCTGACCAACCCCGCGGGCGTCACGCGGCAGGTGATCGGGGTGTGGGGCCCCGAAGTTCAGGACCTGATGGCCAGTGCCCTGGCGGAACTGGGGGCCCGACGAGCCCTGGTGGTGCACTCCGATGACGGTCTCGACGAGATCTCGGTGAGCGCTCCCACCAGAATCCTCGAGATCCGGGACGGCCTGGTCGTCGACGACTGGAAGCTCGAACCGGAGGACCTCGGGATCGACGCCAGCGAGACGGCGAGTTTGACCGGCGGCGATGTGAACGAAAACCTCGGCCGGATGCGCGATATCCTCGACGGTGGAGAACAGTCGGCTGCCGCCGAGTCGGTAGCGGTCAACGCGGCGGCCGCCCTGTACGTCGCCGAGATGGCGGAAAGCTTGGCTCAGGGGCTCGAGATGGCGCGCGAGACTCTGCGTTCCGGGGCCGGGTTGGCTATATTGGAGTCACTGGGGAAAAGATCGATGGAGATCACCGAGGGTGTCTGAGTCCATACTCGACAACATCGTCGCGGATGTCCGCAAGAGGCTTCAGTGGACACCGCAGGCGCCGGGGCTCGAACGCGCCGCGATGCGACTGATTGAACAACGAAAGACCCATCGGAGGTCGCTGGCAAAAGCACTGGGCGGCAACGAGATCGAAATCATCGCCGAGTGTAAAAAGGCCTCACCATCGGCGGGCGTGATTCGGGAGAATTTTGACCCGGTTCGCCTCGCACTGGCCTATGCGGCGGGTCACGCCGCGGCAATCTCGGTCGTGACCGAGCGCGACTCCTTTGCCGGTGACCCTTTGTGGTTGATCAAGGTTCGTAAGGCGGTGAGTCTCCCGATCCTGCGGAAGGATTTCATCATCGAGCGTCGGCAGCTCTTCGAAAGTGCCTTGCTTGGCGCCGACGCCGTTCTGCTGATCAATCGGATCCTCTCCGAGCAACGTCTCAAGGACCTCATGGCTACTGCCGAAATGCTGGGTCTCGAGGTCCTGTTGGAGATCTTTGCCGATGAGGACCCAGGCCGGGCGGTCGATTCGGGAGCGGCCATCATCGGTGTCAACGCCCGCGACCTCGCCACCTTCGAGATTCGCATGGATCGGGTCGAGTCCGCGGTGGCGAAGATCCCGGACGACCGGATCAGGGTTGCCGAGAGCGGGATCACCGGTCCCAAAGATACCGATCGATTGCACGCGGCCGGCTACCACGCCTTTTTGGTGGGAGAGCACTTCGTCCGCGCCAGCGATCCTGAGCGCGAGGTCCGCCGCCTCAATGGACGGTTCTCACGTTCGCGAGCGTGATTTCACCTCCGGCCGGCGCATGCTGATCAAGATCTGCGGTATCACCAACCCTGCGGACGCCGAAGCGGCGGTCGCCGCCGGCGCCGATCTGCTGGGTTTCGTTTTTCGGCCGGGGACCCCACGCGCCCTCGTTCCCGAAGATGTGGGTTGGGTTCGTGACGTGCAGGGCGCCGAGACCGTCGGGGTCTTTCTCGACGCGCCCCTCGACGAGGTGATCGAGGTGCGACAGCAGCTGGGGCTCGATTGGATTCAACTGCACGGCGACGAGCCCGACGCCCTTCTCGACGTGCTCGGGCGGCAGGTGATCCGCCGGGTCAGAGTCGGCGCCGCGGTCGATTGGGCACGGGTCGCGTTTCTGGCAGAAAGATCTCTCCCGTTGTTCGATCCCGGGGAGGGTGACGGCGTGGCGTGGGCCTGGGATGTTCTGGCCGGCGGACCGGGAGACCTTGCCTTTGGTCTCGCCGGCGGACTGACGCCGGAAAACGTCGCTGAGGCTGTGCGAGTCACACGTCCGTTTCTGGTGGATGTGTCCTCCGGGGTCGAGGCAGCTCCTGGTATCAAAGACCGCGACAAGGTTCGGCGTTTCGTTGACAACAGCCGGAACGCAAACCGCTGAGGTGGTTTTCCGTAGGAGCGGGGAGGGGGAATCATGAGTATTCTTCGGTATGTGGTCGGTTTGTGCGTTGTCACCGCTGCCTGTTCGCCGATGTACAGTGACGACCAGGTGGGTGTGCAGACATCCGTCATGCCCGAGTTGCGCGGGCCCTATCTTGGTCAGGAACCTCCGGGTCCCAGACCAAGGCTCTTCGCGCCGGGCGTGGTATCGACCGGTCTCGCCACCCGCGATGTGGCCATCACTCCTGATGGCAACGAGTTGTACTTCTCGGTCACCCTCGGCGCGAAGACCATGATCATGGTCACCCGTCAGGTCGACGGCGTCTGGACCGAGCCCGAAGTCGCGCCCTTCTCCGGCCGGTATCTCGACATCGAACCGACCATCTCAGCCGACGGCCAACGGTTTTATTTTCTCTCCACACGACCACAACCCGGTCAGGAGGAAAAGCCCGGGTGGGTCTACCAGGACATCTGGGTGATGGACCGCGAGGGCGACGAGTGGGGCGAACCCTCCAACCTGGGGTCGCCCGTCAATTCGGACGCACCGGAGTTCTTTCCGTCGGTGACTGCGGACGGGACCATGTACTTCACGAGGGAGGGAGAGGACCGGATCTCCAGCACCTATCGCTCCCGCTTCGTGGACGGCGTCTACACCGAGCCCGAGTTACTCCCTCCGCAGGTGAACTGCGGCAGGGATCGGTTCAACGTCTTTGTCGCGCGCGATGAGACTTTCGTCATCGTACCGGCGGTGGGCCGCGAAGACGGTCTCGGCGGGGTCGACTACTACGTGGTTTTCCGCAGCATCGACGACACCTGGTCCGAGCCCGTCAACATGGGCCCGCTCATCAACCAGGCGACCGGCCGTGAGTGGTCGGCCTCGCTGTCGCCCGATGGGAAATACCTCTTTTTCATGTCGTCGCGTACGGATAACGAGGTCGATCTTCCGCTGACCGGCAGATCCATCAGCGAACTCCTCGAGCTCTCGATGAGGCCCGGACAGGGCAGCTCCGACATCTGGTGGGTGAGCGCGAAGGTGATCGAGCAGCTCAGGCCGTAGGCCGGGCAGAGGGGCAGGGGAGCAGGGGAGACGCGCTCCCTATCATGTTCCCTCCCAAGACTGTCATTTCGACCGAGCGGCTTGTCACGGCGAAGTCCGTAGGACGAAGCCGGAAGCGAGTGGAGAAATCTCTTGAAGGGAAGCCGCCCTCGATAGAGATGCGCCAATAACGGGCGTTCGAGTGAACCCACTTCTCAGTGCGCGTGTCCCGAGAGGAGCCACCCGCAACATTGTTGACCCGCAGGGTCCCACATGCAGCAATGTCATTGGGTCCAACAATATTGCAAATGGCACCTCCGCCGCTCGTGACTCGTTTCCGAACGCGCTTCCCGTGAGGTACCAGGCTGAAGCCAGGCACCTCCACCGCACGGGTGTTCTCCCTTTCTCCCTTTCCCCTCTGCCCCTCTGCCCTGGTGTGGGGTAGAATTCTCTCCTCATGAAGAAAACCCCTGACGTCCGCGGCTATTTTGGTGACTATGGTGGCAAGTTTGTTCCTGAAACCCTGATGGCCCCGCTGGCGGAGCTCGAGGAAATGTATCGAAAGGCATCGCGCGACCGCACCTTTCAGGCGCGGCTCGACGAGCTTCTCACCCATTATGTGGGTCGGCCCACTCCGCTGTATCAGGCGCGGCGGCTGTCAGCCGATCTTGCCGGTGCCCGCATCTGGCTCAAACGCGAAGACCTGTGCCACACCGGCGCCCACAAGATCAACAACGCGCTGGGTCAAGCCCTGTTGACCCGTGAGATGGGCAAGGGCCGGGTGATCGCCGAAACCGGCGCCGGACAACATGGGGTGGCGGTGGCCACCGTGGCCGCCCTGCTCGGACTCGAGTGCTGCATCTACATGGGGTCGGAGGACATGCGGCGCCAGGAACTCAACGTCGTACGGATGGGTCTCATGGGGGCCGAGGTCGTGGCGGTGGAGGCGGGCTCGTGCACCCTCAAGGACGCCATCAACGAGGCGCTTCGCGACTGGGTCACCAACGTCCACTCGACCCACTACATTCTCGGTTCGGTGCTCGGTCCGCACCCCTTTCCGATGATGGTGCGCGACTTCCAGACGGTGATCGGTCGGGAAGCCCTGGCTCAATTCAAAAAGGCGACCAGGACGTTGCCGGATCTGGTGGTGGCGTGTGTCGGTGGGGGTTCGAATGCGGCCGGAATGTTCACGGCGTTCGTGCCACACGAGGCAGTTGCGCTGGTTGGGGTCGAAGCGGGGGGACGCAGCCTCGAACCCGGCGAGCACGCCGCTCGTTTTACCGGCAGCGCCGCGACGGGAGTTCTCCACGGCACCAGGACCCGGGTGCTGCAGGATGGCGACGGCCAGGTGCTCAAGACCCACTCGGTGTCGGCAGGCCTCGATTATCCGGCGGTGGGACCGGAGCATGTTCAGTGGCAGGAGAGCGGTCGCGTCACCTACACCTGTGTCGATGACGACGCCGCGCTTGCGGCCTTTCATCTCCTGGCCGAGAGCGAGGGGATCATCCCGGCCCTCGAGTCCGCCCATGCCATCGCCTATGCCGCCAGGGTCGCCCCGCCGATGTCGTTGAACACCAACATTCTGGTCAATCTCTCAGGTCGGGGGGACAAGGACCTCGGCGAGGTGGCACTGATCGAGAGGGGTTCGTTATGAGCCGGATTCGGGACGCCTTTCGGACCGCCGACCGGGAAAAACGAGCGGCCTTTATTCCCTACGTCACCGCCGGCGATCCGAATCTCGCTCGTACGGTTGATATCGTCCACGCGCTCGAACGGGCGGGGGCGGATGTTCTCGAACTGGGCGTTCCCTTTTCGGACCCCATCGCCGATGGTCCGACAAATCAGCGCGCCGCTGAACGGGCCTTGAAATCCGGGACCACGCTGTCTGGAGTGCTGGCCACCGTCTCGGTTGTTCGCCAGGACGTCGATCTTCCGATCGTGCTCTTTACCTACGCCAACCCGGTCATTCGCTACGGCCTCGAGGATTTTGCCGTTGACGCCGTTGAGGCCGGAGTTGACGGTGTGCTCTTCACCGACATCCCTGCAGAAGAGATGGTGCCGTTCGAAAAGGTTCTGGATTCCGCGGGCCTTGATCTGATCATGCTGGTCACGCCCACGTCCGATCGAAGGCGCATGAAAGCCGCCGCTCATTTTGGCGGCGGCTTTCTCTATCTGGTTTCGCGCACCGGTGTGACCGGTGCGCGGCAAGACCTCGATGCGGAGCTCGACCGCAACATCAAGACCGCCCACAAGGCTTCCCGGCTGCCGGTTGCCGTGGGTTTTGGGATCTCGACCCCGGAACAGGTCGCGCGGGTCGCGGCCGCTGCCGATGGGGTGGTCGTCGGATCGGCCATTGTCAGCCGAATCGGCGCTCTCGGGGACTGTGAGGAACTCGCCGAAGAGATCGAACGCTTCGCCACAACCCTCGCCGACGCCTGCAAGAGGTAGTTATGAGTTATGAGTTTTTAGTTTTGAGTGCACTTTCACAACGGTTGATCTTGCAGGTGGAGAGGGCCCTCAATTCAAAGTTCATAATTCATAATTCAAAATTTCTCTGATGGGTCGACCAAAGCGTCACCGGCTCGGCCAGAACTTTCTCGTGGATACCGACGTTGCTGCGCGCATTGCCGGGGTGTTGGCGAGCGAACCGCCTCGAGTTCTCGAGATCGGCCCCGGCCGTGGCGCCCTCACCGAGCCCCTTCTGGAAAGATTCGAAAGGGTGCTGGCGCTCGAACTCGACCAAAGTTTGATTCCGCAGCTCGAGAAGCGATTCGGTGCGCATGGTCTCGACACCCGACACGCCGACGCCCTGTCTGTGGAGCTAAACGGGATGCTTGCGGCCGAAGCGAAGTGGCAGGTAGCAGCAAATCTACCGTACTCGGTGGGTACGGCGATTCTTCGCAGACTCCTTCCCCGCCACGATCTCGTCACCCGCATGGTGGTGATGTTGCAGCGCGAGGTGGCGCACCGAGTGGTCGCCCCTCCAGGGGGCCGTGGTCACGGACTGCTCGCGTTGGAACGGGCGGCCTGGGGTGAGGCACGGTTTCTATTCGATGTTCCTCCGCGGGCGTTTCGGCCGGTGCCAAAGGTGGTGTCGAGCGTCGTCGTTGTGGATTTGCGGCCACCCGCATTCGATCCCGAAGCCATCGGGGCGGGTCTGGCCGTCGCCGCCCACGCGCTCACCAAACCGAGGAAAATGCTCAGCAACGCTCTCGCTCCACTCCGCGATGTCGCTGCCATCGAACGAGCCGGACTCGAACCCGCCCAACGCCCGGGCACGGTCGATCTCGAGGGCTGGATCCGGCTTGCCGGACAGCCATAAGTCGGCCGTTGGCAGGGACTTGCCAGGAAGTGATACCATTTGAAGGGATGGAACCGCGTTGTAGAGATCGTCGGTTGGACCACCGCCGAAAGGGTGGGATGCGGCCCGGAATGGGCCGCGTCCAATGACGTGGTGGTCCGCTGCATTCCTCGGCGTATTGCAGGGTCTGACCGAGTTTCTCCCCGTCTCGTCGTCCGGTCACCTCGCTCTCGCGCAGATGTTGATTCCGGGTTTCCGACAGCCGGGCGTGGTGTTTGACGCGATGCTCCATGTTGGAACGGCAGTCGCAGTTGTCTGGTACGAACGCCATCACATTGTCGAATGGATCGGTACCCGGAGCGGTCGTCGGCTGCTCGGTCTGGTCGCTGCCGGTACGGTGGCCACCGCCGCAGTGGCGTTTCCTTTGCGCCCGTTTGCCGTTGCGGCCTTTGTTCGACCGCTATGGGTCGGCGTTGCGCTCCTGGTCACCGGTGGAGTCGTCGCCTCGACAGCGAGGCTCCCCGGCGGCACGAGTGACGAAAATCGGATGACGTGGCGGCAGGCGATGATGGTGGGATTGGTCCAGGGACTGGCGATATTCCCCGGTCTCTCACGATCCGGTGTGACCATCGCCACAGGGCTGGCAAGTGGTTTGGAAAGATCGTGGTCCGCCCGGTTTTCATTTCTGTTGGCGGTGCCGGCGGTCATCGCGGTTGCCGTCTTCGAGTTGGTCGGCGTATGGCAGTCGCCCTTGAAGCCCCCGAATGGATTCGGTTTCGCCTGTCTGATCGGCGCGACGACCGCCGCGGTCACGGGATTTTTTGCCTTGAAGCTGGTGATCAAGACCGTTTCGAGTCGGGTCTTCCATCGGTTTGCGTGGTACTGCATCCCGCTGGGCCTCCTGGTGTTGGGGTGGGGGTGGCTGAGATGAGGGAGCGCGTTCTGCGTGAAGCCGCGGCCGTGGCGCTGTTGCTGGGCGCCCTTCTTGTCGCGGTGGCGCTGTTGTCCCACTCGCCCCTCGATCCGAGCCCCTTCCACGCCTCGACCCTGCGGTCAACGCCTGAAAACCTCGCCGGTTGGTTGGGGGCGACGCTGTCCGCGGCCCTTTTCAGCTTCATTGGCGTGACCGCATTCGTGTTGCCGGTTGCGGCGACAGTGATCGGGTGGCGGCTGCTCAGACAGTCACCTATGGCCAACCCTCGCATCGCAGGTATTGGTTGGGTCGCCATCCTCCTGGCTTTGCCGGGGTTTGCAGCCCTGATCGGTACCGACCTGCCGTTTCGAGACGGCCGGATTTCAGCCGGCGGGTTCGTCGGTTTGGCCGAGGCCGAGTTGTTGACAGGTTTTGCTGGGCCGGTCGGTGGTGTGGTGGTGTTGTCGTTTCTACTCGTGATCGGGGTGTTGTTGATCTCTGGGGCCTCGGCCGGGGCCTTTGCCGATCGATTGTCGGAGCGTATCCGTGACCAGGTCTTTCAAAGGCGTCGCCAGCGGTCCGAGCGACAGCGCGAAAAGTCGGAAGCGCGGGCCAAACAGCGGGTCTTCGAGCGACAGATCGAGCGCATGGAGGGCGACGACGACTACAAGGGCTCGCTGACCGTGAAGGAGGTCGAGGGACGAGGGCGTTTTCGGATCGTTCGCAAACAGGCCGAGGAGCCCACTGTCGAAAGTTCGCCGGTCCGCAAGGCCAAGACGAAACGAGTGGCCGCTCCGGCTCGGCCGAAGGGCGATCCAAAACCGAAACCGAAGCCCGCTGACGTGCAGGAGGAATTTGATTTTATCGAGGACCTCGAGAGCTACGATCTTCCCAAGGAGAACTTTCTCGAGATGGCCGAGGATGCTCCCGAACGGGATTCGGCGGCCCTGATTGAAATGGGAAAACTGATCACCGCGAAGTGCGGTGAGTTCAAGGTTCGCGGCGAGGTGGTCAACATTCGAACCGGTCCGGTTATCACGACCTATGAATTCAGACTCGATTCCGGGGTCAAGATCTCGGCGGTGCAAAACCTGTCGGAGGACCTGGCGCTGGCTCTGCGCACAGATTCGGTCCGGATCGACCGCATCCCCGGTCGTGCGACGGTTGGTATCGAAGTGCCGAGCCCTGATCCGGAGGTTATCCGGCTACGGCAGCTCATCGAGTGCCCGGAGTTTCAACGGGCCCAGTCCCTTCTGACCCTCAGCCTCGGTGTCGACATCCGCGGGAAACCCTTCTTCTCCGATCTCGCGCGCATGCCGCACCTCCTCATCGGCGGTTTCACCGGTGCGGGCAAGTCGGTGGGCCTCAACGCCATGATCATGTCGATCCTCTATAAGGCGAGACCTGATGAGGTCAAGTTCATCCTGGTCGACCCCAAGATGGTGGAGCTCGGTGTGTATGCCGACATCCCACACCTCTTGACCCCGATCATCTCGAACCCCAAGAAGGCGGCCAACGCTCTCGGTTGGGCGGTTGCCGAAATGGACAGCCGTTACCACGTGCTGGCGGCCCTAGGTGTCCGCAATCTGCAGCAGTACAACCAGCTTGTCCGCGACCCCGTTCAATTGCGCCGGGCGAAGAAAAAGCTCGCGGAAAAATCCGACGGTGACGCTCCGGAACTCGCACCGATGCCCTACATTGTGATCATCATCGACGAGCTGGCCGACCTCATGATGACCTCCTCACGAGCCGTGGAGGAGTCCATCACCCGGCTCGCCCAGAAGGCTCGCGCCGTCGGCGTCCACCTCGTCTGCGCCACGCAACGGCCGTCGGTCGACATCATTACCGGCATCATCAAGGCCAATTTCACCTGCCGAATCGCCTACAGGGTGCGCTCGCGTTTCGACTCCCGGACTATTCTCGATTCGATGGGCGCCGAGCACCTGCTCGGCCGCGGCGATATGCTGTTCCTTCCCCCGGGCAGCGGCAGCCTGATGCGGCTGCACGGGCCCCTGGTGACGGAAAAAGAGATCCACAGTGTCGTCCGCTATATCAAGCGTTTCGGCAAGCCGGAGTATCACCGCGAGGTCTTGTCGCATGCCCCGCTCGGACCGCCGGAGCGTGGTGGCAAGGGGATGTCGGTCGAAGATGTCGAAGACATATCCGATCCCATGTATGATGCAGCGGCACGCATGGTGGTCAAGACCCGTAAGGCCTCGGCCTCGTATATCCAACGCCGCTTAAGGCTCGGATACACGCGATCCGCCCGGCTCTTGGATATGATGGAGAAGGAAGGCCTGGTCGGTCCACTGGCAGGATCGAAGGGGCGCGAACTGCTGGTTCCCGAGAATTACTTTGGTGAAGTCGATGAAACGCACGCGCTCAACGACGACGCACCGGACGGCGATGGAAGGTGACCATGGACCTCGAATTCCTCGACCCCGGATCCGCGGCCATGTATCAACTGGGAGCGGTTGCGGGGATTGTTCTGCTGCTTTTCATCCTCGTGACTTCATTCATGTCTCGATCGAAGGTCTTCTGCCAGTACCTCGGGCACATGACGGGCATCCACCTCAAACCCTCGACAGTCATGCGCCTTTACAAAAAGGGCGGCAAGGCCGGTGTTCGTGACCACCTGATCGACCTCCTGATTCGCGAGGACCTCGCAGACACCAGCCGGGTCGTGACCCCGGACTCCAAACCGGACCTATCAATCTTCAACAACGTCAAGTAGGACCCGCCCGGGCAATCTGCCCGCAGATCACGCAGATAACGCAGATGAACTCAGGAAAAGAACGCAGAGACGCGGAGGCGCAGAGGCGCTGAGTCATCCTGCCAGGGCAGACGCTGCAGGGCGGAGCAGCGGCACTCGCTCAAAACGCAAAGTCGCAAAGTCGCAAAGCCTGCTCATCAGCACGGCAGAACTGCCGGCGATCTTCGATCGCCGGGCCACGGTGAGATGACGGCCGCCTCCGGAAGCCAGCGTCCGTCGCCGTCCGCCCTCTCACCGGCGACGCGCTCACGGCGCGTCGGTTCTGCCTTTCACGTGACGGGGTCACTCGAACGAGATCAATCAAGTATGTGAGAGGCGAGGCCTGCGATCCTTGAGCGCAGGACGCCGGATCGGGCCACCACGACAGGCGCTGGCGTCTGGAATGGTTGCCCGATTCGGTGGTTTCTGGCCGCAACGCGGCCAGGACCTCGCCGGGGTTGACGGCAGGTATGCCATCTCTGCGTCTCTGCGCCTTTGCGTTGACTTCCGACTGCGATGGAATCTGGGTCAATCTGGGTGATTTGTGGACCTTGATCCGGGCAGCGTTTACGCCTTTGCGTTGGCTCTCTCGGCTGCAGGGGTCAATCCACCAAGGGTGAGATCCTTCGACTCGGTCGCTTCTCTCCCTCGCTCAGGATGACATTCCGACTGGGCTGTAGAGGCCAGCCCGTCGTCATGTCATCCGGGTGATCTGTGGACCTTGTTCTGCAGCGGCCTTTCCGCATTCGGGGGTGGCACCGGTATCATGTCCCTCGTGCCTCGAATTCAGGTTTTATCCGACAGCCTTATCAACCGCATCGCTGCCGGCGAGGTGGTGGAGCGGCCGGCGTCCGTGGTCAAGGAACTGGTCGAAAACAGCCTCGATGCCGAGGCGACAAGGATCGAGGTCGATCTGGTCAACGGCGGCCGTAGCCGGGTCCGGGTCTCGGACGATGGTTGCGGTATGGACCCCGATGACGCCGTGCTCGCCCTCGAACGACACGCCACGTCGAAAATCAGTACGGCCGACGAACTCGACCACATCGCGACCCTCGGTTTTCGCGGCGAGGCCCTGCCGTCGATTGCGGCGGTGTCGCGATTCGTCCTCGTGACCTCCGCCGATCCCGCCCAGGGCGGAGTGCGGGTAACGGTCGAGGGGGGGCGGATTCTTGCCGCTGAGGGAACCGCCAGACCCCGAGGGACAACCGTCGAGGTTGGCGATTTGTTTTTCAACACCCCAGCGCGACGCAAGTTCCTGCGGTCGCCCGAGACTGAACTGCGTCACGCCCAGGAGATTCTCTGGGGCGCGGCCCTGGCTCGTCCCGATGTCGCCTTTGTCTTGCGCCACGGCTCGCGGACGTTGATCGATGCTCCGGCGGTGGCCGACGCTTCGCAACGGCTCAAAGACCTGTGGCGGAAAGCCGACAAGGTGGTTGCATTCGACGCTGCTGCGGGCGGGGCCGAAGTCCGTGGTCTCCTGGCGCCGGGTGGCGGACGTGGCCGGCCATCCCTGACACTGCTGGTCAACGGACGGGCGGTTCGCGACCGGCTGGTGGTCGGAGCGGTGCTGCGGGTTTTGCGGTCGGCGGGCGCTGGATTCGGCGGGGCGCGAATCGTCGTCGATCTCCGGTTGCCCCCCGGCGAGGTGGATGTCAATGTGCACCCCGCCAAGGCTGAAGTGCGTTTTTCGCGGTCCGGCTCGGTGTTCGCACTCATCGAACGGGCGATGCGGCAAGGAGTCGCCGCGTCCCAGGGCCGCGTCGAAGTACGGTCGCTGGAGGACGGGCCACCTTCATCCGGCCTGGCCGAAAGGCAGCCGGGTGGTTACGGCGACATGCTCCGCAATCGCAGCGGCGGCGGTGGTCCGCCGTTGTTCGACCACCCGGCCTACGGCGAGGTGTCGCTTGCCGGACCGGCTGGCCACCCTGGGGAATCGACGGAGTGGCGGCCGACGACGGATCACCCGCGTATTCGATCGGGCGCCAGGGCCGGGGCGGCGGACACTCCGTTTGGCCGCCTCATCGGCCAGTACCGGAATTCGTTCTTGTTGCTGGAGGACGACTACGGTCTGGTGATCGTCGATCAGCACGTGGCCCACGAGCGCGTCCTCTTCGATCAGATTCGCAGGCGTCTGGCCGGTGGCGAGGCACCATCGCAGGGTCTACTGACTCCGTGTCTGATCGAAGTGGATGATGCCCACGCTGCGGCCCTCCCCGGTGTCGAGGGAATTCTGAGGAAGGTCGGCATCGACGCTGAGCTCTTTGGGCCTGGTACCGTCCGCGTTCTCTCGGTCCCACCGGAGTTCGACGAAGCGGCGGTGAAGGAGGTCGTCGAGGGAGTTCTCGACCGCGCCACCGCCCTCGACGGTGTTCCCGAGGGTGCGTCGCAGGAGCTCGAAGAAGAACTCGCGGCTTCGTTGTCGTGCCGCGGCGCCATCAAGGTCAACCACCGGCTTTCGGTTGACGAGCAGCGCGCCCTTCTCGACGATCTGCTGGCGACGGACAACCCCTATCGCTGTCCGCACGGACGGCCCATCATCCTCCGTTTGAGCCAGGAGGAAATGGAACGGAGGCTCGGGAGACGATGATGCGACGAGAACAATGGCATCTGACCGAGGGGCTGATTTTCGCCCACTTTGCGGTCTTTATCCTCAGCACCATGATGCAAGGCAGTCAGCAGGCCCTGGCCCTGATTCCGGGGCTCGTGACATCGCGGCCGTGGACCCTGGTCACCTATCAGTTCATCCATGGTTCGAGCATGTTCTGGTTCTTCATCTCCATGCTCATCCTGTGGATCATGGCGAAGCCGCTGGAGGACAGCTGGGGCTCGCCTCGTTTTCTTGTCTTCTGGTTGGTGGCCACCTTCGGTGCCTCGATCACGGCCGCTGTCATCGGACGGCCGCTGTTCGGTGATCTCGGTTTCAGTTCGTGTCTGCTCTTCACCTTTGCGACGCTCTACCCCGAGGTGGAGTTCCGGCTCTTTTTCATCATTCCGGTCAAGGTCAAATATCTGGCCATCATCGCGGCGGCCATCCTCGTGTATTCGAGCCTATCGATGGGTTTGGTGGACGGGCTCGCCAACATCGTGGGCACATCGGCCGGCTATCTGTTCTTTCTCGCCACGCGGCGGCTGCCGACCCGCCGCAAAATCGCCTTCCAATTCTCCAGACGAAAGGCCGATATCGCAGTCCGCGCCGAGAGTTCCCAGACAGAGGAAAAAAACCGGGTGTGGGACCCGCTGGTGCGGGCCGCCGACAACCGCGCCGGCGAGGGCAATGTGGTGGCCCCCGAGGACGAGCCCCTGCTCGCCGAGCTCGATGCGGCCAGGGACCCGTCCATCACCGTATGCGCGCCGAGTGAGTTCGGCTTTGTGGACGACCCCGTGTGTCGCACGTGCAGCGGATACGCTGAATGTGCGGCGCGTCGTATCCGAATGAGCTCCGAGGGAGCATCAGAAGAGCGGTCCTGACCCGGTGTCGAGCTTCAAACAGAGGATTTCTCGACATGTAACTCGGTCTCAATAAGGCACTTGCCGTCGTGAAAAATTTCACATACCTTGAGCCAAGGGTGCTGGTTGAGGTATCCTGATCCCCCGATTCGTCGGAATCCAGACGCAAGGAGCACGGGTTTGTTTCGGAAGCGGGTGACAGTTTTCGTCGGCCACTTCGGCAGCGGCAAGACCGAAATCGCTCTCAATGGAGCGCTTCAGTTGGCCGCTACGGGTGTGCCCGTCACCCTGGCCGATCTCGATGTCGTCAAACCCTACTTCCGGTCGCGAGCGGCGCGCGCCATTCTTGCTGACGGTGGAATCGAACTGCTCGCCCCAACCGGCGCCAACGTCCATGCCGATCTCCCGATCATCGTGCCCCAGATCCGCAGCCACCTTCGAAATGAGCGCAGACACCTGATCATGGATGTCGGTGGCGACGGC
This sequence comes from Acidobacteriota bacterium, assembly GCA_033791425.1. Taxonomy (GTDB): domain Bacteria; phylum Acidobacteriota; class Thermoanaerobaculia; order Thermoanaerobaculales; family Sulfomarinibacteraceae; genus Sulfomarinibacter. The sequence continues at coordinate 2,219 of JASJGQ010000036.1, read as the reverse complement.
GTCGGGGCGAGGGTGCTCGGGTCGTTGTCTGACGTCGTCCCGCTCGAGGACACCGAGTGCTTACTGGTCCTGAACTTCCGCCGGCCCTCGACTCCCGATCCGGAAGCAGCTGTGATCATGGTGCGCGAGATCGAGGCGGTGGGGCGTGTTCCGGTGACCGGTCTCATTTCCAACACCCATCTGATGGACGAGACGACCGTCGAGGTCGTCATGGAAGGGTATCGCATGGCTCTCGAGACGGCCCGTCTGGCCGGTCTGCCGCTGGCCGCAATCACGGTGAACTCCGATCTGGCGGGCGAGATCATTGCAAAAGACCTCGAATGTCCGGTCATCGCCATGCGGCGCATCGTACAGCCGCCGTTTGCGCAATCTCTGGAGCGGAGAACCACGGGCCCGCTCTTCGTTGTGACCTGAGAAAGGAGCGTTCATGCCGCAGATCGTGATCAGTCCCAACCGCTGCAAGGGATGCGAGCTCTGCGTTCACGCCTGCCCGCAGCAGATTCTTGGCATGGGCAAGCAGATCAACACCAAGGGCTATTTCTATGCCGAGGTGGAGGAGCAGATGCGGTGTATCGGGTGCCGTTTGTGCTGCATCACCTGTCCCGACATGGCCATCGAGATGAAGGTCAACGGGACCATGTACCACTACTTTTCGTACTGAGGGGATCGCAATGGCCAAGAAACTCATGAAAGGCTCGGAGGCCATCGGCGAGGCGGCGGTGCAGGCGGGGTGCAAGCTCTTCTTCGGCTACCCGATCACGCCGCAGAACGAAATCCCCGAGTACATGTCGATGCGGTTGCCGCAGATCGGTGGCGCCTTCGTCCAGGCGGAATCGGAGGTCGCGGCTTCGAACATGATCTACGGAGCTGCCGGAACCGGGGAGAGGGTCATGACCTCGTCCTCATCGCCGGGGGTGTCGTTGATGGCGGAGGCCATCTCCTACCTCGCCGGTGCCGAGCTCCCGGTGGTGATCGTCAATATCGTCCGCGCGGGCCCGGGGCTCGGCGGCATCCTGCCCAGTCAGGGTGACTATTTCCAGGCCACGAAGGCTCTCGGTCACGGCGATTTCAGGGTGCTGGTTTTGGCGCCGTGGTCGATCCAGGAGGCGGCGGACCTGGTCCAGGACGCCTTTGACCTCGCTGATTACTACCGAAACCCGGTGATGGTTCTCGGCGACGGGCTGATCGGTCAGATGATGGAACCGGTCGAGTTCCAAGACGGCCGCCAACCCATCAGGGTGCTCGAACCCAAGACCTGGGCCGCGACCGGGTGCGACGGCAGCCGGCCCACCAACGTTATCAACTCACTGTTCCTCGACCCCGAGGAGCTCGAGCAGCACAATATCAAGCTCAAGGCCAAGTACGACCTCATGGAGGCCGACGAAGTCCGCTACGCCACCAAGGGCGCCGACGAGGACTACGATGTTGTGATCGTGGCCTACGGAACGGTGGCGCGGGTGTGCTCCACTGCCATTGACGAGCTCCGAGAGGAGGGCATCAACGCGGCCCTCCTCCGTCCGATCACCCTGTTTCCATTTCCCTATAGGGCCGTTCGCGAAACCGCAGAGAAGGCGAAAGCGGTTCTGGTTGTGGAGCTCTCCGCCGGTCAGATGATTGAAGATGTCCAGTTGGCCCTCGCGCGCAGCCGTCCGGTTCACTTCTACAACCGGATGGGCGGCATGCTGGTGTCGCCGGACGAGGTCGTGGCCAAGGTCAAGGCCATTCTCGATGGAGAGTCCGAGGAGGTGCACCATGGCTGAGACAGTCTTTGCCCGCCCGCTGGCCCTGGCCGACGTCACCACCCACTACTGTCCGGGCTGCACCCACGGTCTGATCCACCGGCTGGTGGCCGAGGTCCTCGACGAACTCGATGTCCGGGAACGTACCATCGGAATCGCTCCAGTGGGCTGCTCCGTGCTCGCCTACGAATATTTCAACTGCGATTTCCAGGAGGCCGCCCACGGCCGCGCGCCGGCGGTGGCCACCGGGGTCAAACGCGCCCGCCCCGATTTAATTGTTTTCGCCTATCAAGGAGACGGTGATCTCGCCTCCATCGGGATGGCGGAGATCGTTCATTGTGCAAACCGCGGCGAAAAAGTGACGGTGGTCTTTGTCAACAACGCCATTTACGGCATGACCGGTGGTCAGATGGCGCCCACCACCATGCCCGGGCAGGTGGCGACGACGTGCCAGCTCGGCCGCGATGTGGAAACCGCCGG
>JASJGQ010000035.1:0-8405 GCA_033791425.1 Acidobacteriota bacterium | reverse complement strand
CGTCGAGAGAGTGACGTTGTCCGATATTCTCGATGGGACTGCGATGTCGGAAATCTCGGGAAGACGCTTTGCGACAACCCGAACACACTGCTCGAGATCATCGCCGGCATCCTCAATCAGATCCAGGTATCGCTGCATATTGGGCTGCCGGATGCCTTCGAGGTTATAGCCCACCGACAAGTTGAAGATGACACCTGGAGAGTCGCCTGGAAAACCGAAGCGGCGGTGCAGTGCGTGGATGAGGACCCACGCATGGAGGTACTCTCGGAATGACTCCTCGATGGTGAGTTCCTGCGACCATTCGACGTTGTAGCCCTCGTCCTGCATGTCGATACACGGTTTGGAGATTTCGAGATTGTCGAGAGTCTGGACGGTCTTGAGCTCGATGAAGCGGGCGCCGCAGAGCCAGGCGGCAACAATGTTCTGAGCGAGTTGAGAGTGGGGACCGGCGGCGACGCCTAGGGGAGTCTCGAGTGATTGCCCGTAGACCTCTGTGCGGAAAGGGTCACCGGTGGTGGGGGAGAACGAGAGTTCGCGTGGAATGCCGAAAATCGAGTTCTTCGCCTCGAGTTCGTCGGCCGCCCACGACGTGAGTTTTTGAAGGGAAAGGGGTCGGAATCGATCGGACATGCGTATCTACCTCGAACGCTTCTCGGCGTACATTCGGCGGTCCGCCTCTTCGAGAGCCGCCGTTGCATCGCCGCCTGGAAAGAGCTCGGCGACCCCGGCCGCTATGGAAAAGGCCCGCATGTCATCAATTGGACGGCGGAGGGATTCCCTGATGGCGGCGATGTCCTGCATGGCGACTCCAACTATACCTGCGCGCCAATCGTGTCCGACCCTGTTCCCGATACCGAGCCGGAGAAACCGCAGATAGCGCAGATGACCCAGATTGACCCAGATCCGGACTCGGAAGCAGAGAGGCAAAGGCGCAGGGGAGCAGGGGAGCAGGGGAGCAGGGGAGCAGGGGAGCAGGGGAGCAGGGGAGACTCCTTCCTTATCATGATCCGACAGCAAACCTGTCATTTCGACCGCTCGTAAGTCACGGCGAAGTCCGTAGGACGAGGCCGGAAGCGAGCGGAGAAATCTCTTGAAGGGAAGAGCCGTCGCTTTCTCCGGCGTTGGAGCGAACCTGCCCTTTTGAGCGCTCCTCCCGAGAGGAGCCACCTTTAGCATTGTTTGCCCGAGACGCCTGATGGGCCCTCAGAAAACAGAGGCGTCAAACAATGCAAAAGATGGCACCTCCGCCGCACGCGAACATCTGCGTTCATCTGCGTGATCTGCGGTTACTCCGGTCGGGCGTCTGATCCAGCATCCAGTACCAAGATTCCTGCATCCTCTCCCTTTCTCCACTGCACCCTCTCGATCGTCCCCTGCTATCCTGACGTCGATCATGGTGGGATATCAAACGACCGATGCTGCCGATTGCGCCGAACGAATCCGGGCGTCGAACCGCGTTGTCGCCCTAACCGGTGCGGGCGTTTCCACCGCCGCCGGTCTTCCCGATTTTCGTGGCCCGAACGGGCTGTACGTTACTCGGCGATACGACCCTGAGACCGTGTTCGACATCGACGCCTTTCGCCGCAATCCGGTGCCGTTCTATGACTTCACCCGGGACTTTCTGGGAAGTGTTCACACCCTGCAACCGACTTTGACGCATCGTTTTCTCGCTGATCTCGAAGGACGGGGGAAGCTCACTGCGGTGGTGACTCAGAACATCGATTCGCTGCACCAGAAGGCGGGCTCAAGGAATGTCGTAGCCATCCACGGCGACTACTGGACCAGTCACTGTCTCTACTGCCACGCCGAGTTCAATCTTGAATACCTGGCGAGAGCGGTCGTCGAAGAAGAGGTACCGCATTGCCCGTGTAGCGGCCTGATCAAACCGGATGTCGTTTTCTTTGGCGAACCGGTTTGCAGCTTCGATCGGGCGTCTGCGGTGGTGGCTGAATCCGATTACCTTCTGGTTCTCGGGTCGTCTCTCAACGTGTATCCGGCAGCGCTGCTTCCCGATCTGGCAGGGGGCGATGTCCTCGTAGTCAATCAGGGCGAAGTCGGGTTGCCGCCGTTGCCTCATCGCTCTCTTGTTGATGCCGACCTCGATGAGTTCTTTGGTGAGGTTTCGGGTCTCTATAAACCCACCTGCTCATAAACTTTACATCTCGCATATTAAGTATGCATATCCGGAGAAAGACCTGCCTCCACCGCCATCTCCAGATCTTTCGTAAAATACTGTAAAAAGGAGACCTTTGAAATCGACCTCGAGTTTATTCGGTATGGCACGAAGTGTGCTTTGGCATGAGGCAACCGGGAGTTGCGTGGATTTGATTTGCGGCCAGGGTGGGAATAGGCACTCATTCGGGTCGTTCGGTAGGATCTTCAGATATGGTTGAGCCCATACCTCCTGGTGCTCGTTGGTCCGGCCATCCCTCCTTCGGCCGGACCATTTTTTCAGGAACTGGAATTTTCCGGCCCACGCTCGATCCCCAGCCGCTTGATTTTCATTGTCAACCCGTTGCGGGTGACTCCGAGCAGGCGCGCGGCCGCGGAGTGGTTCCCGCGAGCACGTTCGAAGGCTCGTTCAATGAGCTTCTTCTCGAGAATGCCGAGGTGCGTTCTGAGGTCGAGGCTCTCAGGATCGATGTCAACGCCGTCGTCGATCTCCTCGGTCAGAATGGCGGGTGAGATCATGGTGCTCTCGATGGTGTGTGCTGTCGGACAGCTGACAACCAGCCGGGTCAGTTCGCGCTGGAGCTGCCGTACATTTCCGGGCCAGGCCGCGCGCTGGAGCGCATCGAGCGCGCTTACTGAGAGTCCGCGAACCTTTTTGTCATTCTCGGTGGCTGCACGAGAGAGAAAGTAATGCGCAAGGGAAGGGATATCCTCGCGGCGGTCGCGGAGAGCGGGTACGTGGACTTCACACCCGGCGATCCGGTAATAGAGATCCTTGCGGAAGTGGCCGTCGCGGACCCGTTGCTCGAGATTCGTATTGGTCGCCGCGATGACCCGCACATTGACGGTGATTGGCGCGGCGGCGCCGAGGGGATGGACCTCGCCCTCCAGAAGGGCACGGAGGAGCTTGGCCTGCAATGCCGGATCCATATCCCCGATCTCATCAAGAAAGAGAATGCCGCGGTGGGCGAGTCGGAGTTTGCCGGTGCGGCGGGTCACTCCGGTGGCGACACCGGCCTCGATACCAAAGAGCTCGGCCTCGAGCAGATCTGCAGGGATTGCAGTGCAGTTGACGATCTGCAGAGGACCCTCGGCGCGGTCGGAGGAGGAGTGGAGAATTCGGACCACGTGTTCCTTACCGACCCCGGTCTCACCGGTGACAAGAACGGGGATGGTGCCTCTGAGCAGGGTCGCCAATTGGTGATAAATCGTGCGCATCGCTGGAGTTCGTCCAACAACGTGCCAGGCCGGAAAGGTGAGGTCACCTTCGTCTGGGAGAACAACTCGTCCGTCTTCCGGGACCGGAACGGTTGCCGACTGAAAGAGACGGAGCGCCACCTCGAGAAAGCTGAGTTCTGAAGAAGGCATCTCGACACCGGCGACGATCAGCGCCGTCTCCCAACTGGCGTCCCCCCAGGCGATTGCGATTGCGATCGGTTGGTTCGAGGAAACCTGGTGGGCCGTTGTCGGCTTTCGATGCTCCTCAGGAGGCAAGAGATCCTCGAGTGCGTCCGACTCGGTAAAGGGCGAGAGCGCGGCAAGATCGCCGGAGGCGGCCTGCACGATCACGTCCCCTGAGGTGGTGCGTGTCAGGAGGGCCACCGTCCCGCCGTCGGTCGCGGCGGCGAGATACTCCAGGGCCCCTCCGACGTCGGGAGACCAACGGCTGATGAGGCGGGAGGCGCACTGATCCAGAACGTCGGCCCAGGCGACCGAGGTCTGTCGCGGAATACCGATTGCAGTCGTGATGCCCGAGTCGTCAATAACTCGTCCGGTAGGGGGGTTGTCGTTTTCGAGGTTGATCGCAAGCTCGTGTTCCTCGGCCGCCAGCGATTCAAACGTCAACAGGACGGGCCCGAACTGGACCCAGTCGTTCTTGCCGAGTCGCGATTTGCGGACGCGGATCCCATTGACGTAGGTACCGTTCGTGCTGCCAAGGTCCTCGATACGAACGCGTGCCCCATCGACATGAAGCAACGCGTGTTGTCGTGAGACCTCGCGGATCGGAAGGTGGACAGCGCTTGTCGGGTCGGCGCCCACCGAATTTTTGCCCTCCCTGAGAACGAAAACCCTCGGCTCGCCCTGCAAATCACCGTGAAGACGAAACACACGACTCTTCGAGTCCTTCGGTGCTGCGTGCACGGGATGCCCTCCTGCGAAGATTTTACCGCGGCTCAACTGTTTGTGCGATCGATGACGTCGAGCGAGAGTACCGGGCAGTACGTACGGTCGCAGTTCACAGACCCGATATCCGGCCAGAGCGGTGGTGAAGTTTCATTCGCGTACTGATTCCAGAGGGACGCCCGCAGCGTGAATAGGGCTGCTCAGTGTATCGATTCGGCGGGACCCGGTGCCTCAAGGACGGCGCGAGCGGGGCAGAGAGGGCTGCGCGGCTGGAGCATCAGCCATGGGTAGTTGATTCCGCCAGATTCCGTCGTGGGCATTGAGGGCCCCGGCAACGGCCCCCGCGGTGGGCACCAGCCCGATCTCGCCGACACCCTTGGACCCGTAACCACCCACGCCATCCGGAACCTCGACCAGAATCACCTCGATCTCGGGCGTGTGGGCGGCGCGGAGGATCCCGAGGTCGCGCAAACCGCGGTGGACGGGTTGGCCATCGATACAGGGGAAGTCCTCGGAGAGTGCGTAACCCAGGCCCATGTGAACGCCACCCTCAATCTGACCGGCGCAGGACAACGGGTTGATGGCCCGCCCGACATCGTGCGCAGCGACTACTTTCTCGATCATGCCATCATCGTCCAGAATCACGACCTGAGTGGCAAAACCAAAGGCCATGTGGGTGATCGGTTCTGCGACTGCTGCGCCCGGCGCGGTCGTAAAATCACAGACATATTCACCGCTGAATCGGCGTCCCCCAAGACCCGAGAGAGAGGACGTCTTGAGGGCCCCGGCCAACTGACGCGCGGCGATCTGGCCGGCGGCGGTGCACAGCGCGGTCGCGCGCGAGGCGGTGGTCATCCCGCATTCCACCTCGGCGAGGCTCACGGTTCGGACATCCATGGTCTCCGGCGCCAGCCCGGTCTCCTGGCTCACGACCTGGCGTAGGATCGTGTGCAGCCCCTGGCCCATCTCGGTGTAGCCGGTGAGAATCTCGAGACGGCCGTCCTGGAGAACCTCGATCACCACCCGCCCGGTGTCCGCCATGCCGTTGCCGATACCGGTGTTCTTGATGCCGCAGCCGATCCCGGCCTTGGTAGCCGACTTGTAGACCTCCCGAACAGCCTCCAGAGTCTGGCGGACACCACAACTGGCGTTCATCAACTGGCCCGTTGCAAAGCGGTCTCCGGGATCGAGCACGTTGCGTTCCCGAATGTCGTAGCCGTCAAGCCCGACATTCTCCGCCAGCCGGTCGAGGACCCCCTCGATGGCAAATGCGGCCTGGTTGGCGCCAAAACCCCGCATCGCGCCGCACGGTGGGTTGTTGGTATAGACAGTCCGCGCCACCACGTCGACATTGGGAACCCGGTACGGACCGCACGAGTGTCCCGCCGCGCGCTCGAGGACCTTGGCGCCAACCGAGGCGTAGGCGCCGGTATCGCCGACGATGTCGGCGCGAACAGCGGTGAGCCGGCCTTCAGCGTCGCACCCCGCCGTGTAGTGGAGTGTGAGAGGGTGGCGTTTGGGGTGAATCAGGATGGATTGCTCGCGCGTCAGGACTGTCTTCACGGGGCGCTGCAGAAGCCACGCCGCGAGCGCCGTGTGGCCCTGGACCGAGAGGTCCTCCTTGCCGCCGAAGGCACCTCCGTTGGACACCAGTTCGACTTCGATCCGGTCGCTGTCGATACCGAGAATGGCGGCAATTTGCCGCTGGTCATCGTGAACCCCCTGCCCCTGCGAGAACACCTTCAAGTGCCCGTTATTCGGCACTGCCAGACAGGCTTCGGGCTCGAGGAAGGCGTGCTCGATGCGTTGGGTGGTGAAGGTCTCATCAACGACGTGAGCTGAATCTTCGAGGGCCGCATCGACGTCGCCTCGGGCGAAGGCGCAAGCTTCAAGGAGGTTGCCGCTCTCGTGGATGGCGGGAGCCTCGGGCGCCAGCGCAGCCTCGGGGGAGCGCACGGGTTCGAGGACATCGTAGTCGATGGCTGCCAGCGCGGCAGCGGTCCGCGCCCGGTGTTGGCTGTCAGCTACCACGACGGCGAGTACGTCCCCTACATAGCGGGTGGTTGCACCCTCCGCCACCAATAGCGGCCAGTCATGGACGATCAGCCCGTGGTTGCAGACGCCCGGGATATCGTGGGCCGTCAGAACTCGCATCACGCCGGGTGCGGCGAGAGTCGGCGCAACGTCAATCCGCTTCACCACAGCTCGGGGATGTTCGGCCAAGACAAGAGCAGCGTGGAGCATGCCCTCGACCTCGAGATCGGCCACGAAATCCTTGGCACCAAGCGTCTGTTCTTGACCCCGATAGCGGCGGCTCGAGGCGCCAACGCCGTTGTCCGTCGGGACATCGGAGGCCCGTTCCATTCCCTCTGATCCGCCGAAGAAAAAACGGGTTCGGGGCGGGCCGCTCCCGATTTCGCCGGTTCCACTCCATGCTTCGCCCGCGGTCTGGATCGCGTCGACGATGCGGTTGTAGCCGGTGCAGCGGCAGATGTGACCGGCCAGGGCCCTATGGATGCGCTTTCGATCCGGGGTCGGGTTCTTGGCGAGGAGATGGGCGGTGCGGACAGCGATGCCCGGTGTGCAGAATCCGCACTGAACAGCGCCTTCATGGACGAACGCGGCGGCAAGCAGTTGGCGCTGCCGCTCCGGGAGGCCTTCGAGGGTCACTACCTCGCGGCCGGCGGCCTTCTGGGGATCAGTCTGGCACGAAAGCGAGGGTCTGCCGTCAAGGAGGACGGTGCAGCAACCGCAGACGCCTTCGGGCGCACAACCGTCTTTGGCCGAAGTGATGCCGCAGACTTCGCGCAAGACCGCCAGCAAGCGCATGCCTTCATCGTACTCTACCGTGGTATCGAGGCCGTTCAGGACGAAGGAAAGGGTCGGCACGATGTCTCCTTTCCGTTGCGGACCGCGATGATCTCACCCGCGATGCTGATGGCGATTTCCTCGGGTGTGTGGCTGCCGATCGAGAGCCCGACCGGGGCATGGACCTGGCTCAACGCAGCTGCGGATGCCCCCTCTGCCTTCATGTCGGCAAACATTGAGTGGATTTTGGCCCTGCTGCCCAGGACACCGAGGTAGGCGTAGTCCCGCCCGAGAAGCCCGGCCAGCACACGCCGGTCGTGGATGTGGCCGTAGGTCATGATCACCACCCAGGAGCGGTCGCCGTCGGGGACAAGTCCTGCAACCTCGTCATACTCCACCACCCGGCGCTCGTGGGCCCAGGTGTTGGCATCCATGGTCGGCAGTTCGAGACGGTTGTCGAGCAGAACGATCCGGAAGGGGAGGGTCGCCATCACCCTGGAAAAGGCGAGGGAGACGTGGCCGCCGCCGATGATGGTGAGGGTGTCCAGAAGACCGAGTGGCTCAGTGAAGCTCCAACCCTCTTCATTCTCGACGAATGCCGTGTCATCGCCGACAACGGTCTCGAATTTCAGTTTTCCGGGGCCAAGGTGGAGCGTACCGTTGCGGTGATCGGAGATTGTGTCGACCAGCTTCTGAAGCTGGGGAATATCGTTCTGCGTCAGTAACATGACCGCGAAAATCTGGAGACCCGAGCACAGGGTCCCACCTTCGCCCGGGGTATGGCGAAAACTGATGATCTCCGCTCCTGTGTCGTGTCCTCGAGCCCTTTCCAGAAGTTCCTTTTCCGCGGCGCCGCCGCCGATGGTGCCGGCGATGCCGAGATCGGACACCACGGCCATTGTTCCGGTGACCCCGGGGACCGAGCCCGAGTGGTCGACGACCTTAACCAGCACCGTACGGTGGCCTGCTCGTAGGGACTCGAGGGCGTGAGCCCAGGGATCGGCCGGCATGTCGGTACGATGTTCCATGCAGGGATTGTAGCGGAGAGCGGGAAAAGGGAGCGCACACGGTTCTGCCCGCAGAACACGCAGATGACATGACGACGGGTTGGCCTTGGCAGCCGAGTCGGAATGTCATCCTGAGCGAGGGAGTGAAGCGAACGAGTCGAAGGATCTCTTTTCGGTAGAGTGACCTCGATAGCCAAGAGAACAAACGCAAAGACTGTCCACAGATGACCCAGATTGACCCAGATCCGGCCCCAGAGAAACCGCAGATCACGCAGATGACGCAGATTCTGGATG
>JASJGQ010000034.1:0-4261 GCA_033791425.1 Acidobacteriota bacterium | reverse complement strand
CGGGCTTACCGAAATCGAAGAGGCCTTTGCAGTGGCCATGACGTCGTTCGCCAACAGGCGGCGGCGGCGGCGGCGGATCGCGACCACCGCCGCGCTCGTGCTCGCGGTCGTGGTCGCGACGGTGTTCGGCTCTCTGTGGCGTCGCAGTGTCCTGCAAACACGCCGCGCCGAGGCGTCGAAGCTCCTCACACTGGGACACAGCGCTCTGGCGATGGAACGAACCCAGGCCCTGGCCTACGCAATCGCCAGTCTGGAGCTTGCGGACACCCCGGAGGCGCGCCGATTAGCCCTGAAATCGCTCTGGGCGGGGCCTCCGGCAACCGTGATGCCCGAGGCCGACAATGCCTGGGGGCTTAGTTTCTCACCGGGAAGCAAACAGCTCGCAGTCGGCTACTGGGGGGGTTGATACGAGTATTTGACGAAGACGGTGGGGCACCTCTCCAGGTTCAAGGGCTCGAAGACAGGGGCATCGTCGACCACGGCAGCTTTTCACCTGACGCCAGGTTTTTCACCGCCCGGGCTTCAACGGACGGGCCGGAGGTCCGCATCTGGGAGACCACCACCTGGGAGATCGAACACGTGCTGCAAGTGCCTGACGTCCACGTGGCCGGTGGAATGTTCGACCCTCAGGGCAACGGCATCCTCACCGTCGGCTTCCACCTCGATGGGCCGCGGCTCGCACCGAGCGAACGGTACGGTACCTGGCTCGTGCACCGCTGGACCATGGACGGAACGCTCTCGAAGTTTGTGGGCAGCGCCCAGGGCACGCAGGTTCCGGTACCCTTCCCCGATCTCGTGCGCAACGTGTGGCTGGTCGGTACACGAGATTTGCTGAGACTCCACCGACTCGAATCGTTGGGTAAAGAGCCGGGCCGGATCATCGCTCGATACCCCGCAGTTTTCGCTTTGAACAGCACCGTGGCCATCGACCCAATCAAGGATCGTATCGCCGCCTCGGATGTGAGCGGCAACCTCTGGATATGGCCCCTCGATGGGGATGGAACCCGACCTGAACGGGCTCTGGCAGCCCCGGGGGGCCCCATGAGCACGGCGTTCTCCCCGGATGGTTCTCGCCTCGCGTACGCGGGTGGATCGCACGGTGTGCGCCTGTGGGACCTTAGCGGTCCGGTCGCGGTTGAGCCTGTGCATTTCGAGGTCGAAGGGCCGCAGCTCAACCGGGTCGCCTTCAGCCCGGACGGTCGTTGGCTCATCACATCCGGAGGCGCATACCAACTTGCCATGTGGCCGCTTTCGGGCCGCTTCGGGAGAATCCTCCACGGCCACGGGGGTGGCATTGCCTACATTGAATTCACCCCGGACGGTTCACACCTTGTGACCCAGGGCGCTGGCGACGGCAAGGTGCTGACCTGGGATCTTTCGGGCGGTGCCGGGCTCGAGCCCACCGTCCTCTTTGAAAACACCCGCCAATGGGGCTGGGGTCTGGCCATGGACCCCAAGGGCCGCTTTGTCATCGTCGGAGATCTAGCTGGAACCTATCTGGTTCCACTTGATGGTGGCGCCCCCGAAACGCTGGAGGGCTTTCCGAGGTTGAATCCAATCGTGTGCCCGGAAGGCCGTTTGGTGGCGACCAACATCTGGCGTGAAGGCCACACGCCGACCATGGTCGTGATGGATCTCGAGACCAGGGAGCGGAGGGAATTTGATCCACCGGGTGACGGGCCGGTCGATTCCTACTCCTTCGATCCTCAGGGCCGGCTTCTGATGACTCGGGGCGGGGTTCTGAGCCGCTGGACCAGTTCCACCGATTCCACCGAGGTGCTCCTGAATGAGGGCGCTTCCGGCGGTGCATTCGCCCTGGCAGACGGCCGTCGTCTGGCGGTAAGCGACGGCGTGACGCGGCGCATCTACGATCTCGAAGATGGCTCACAGACCCCGCTGGCGCAAGCTCACCAATCCCCCAGCGCGATCCTGAAGAACCCACCGGACTCGGTTTTCGTCACCGGTTACGGTGACGGCGAGATTCGGGTTGGCGGTCTCTTCGACGAGAATCCCCACCTGCTTCTGGGCCACGAAGGACAAATCACCGACATCTGGATCTCACCTGATCAAAGGTGGATTGCGTCGCTAGCCAGTGACGACGGGTTTCGGCTGTGGCCCATGCCGGACCTTTCGAAGCCCCCGCTCCACACCCTCCCACACGACGAGCTGCTGGCAAAGCTCAAGGCCCTGACCAATCTCCGCGCCGTGCCGGATGCCGGGAACTACACCGGCTACAAAATCGAGCCCGACTTCACCGCCTACCGCGGTTGGGCCGAGGTGCCCGAGTGGTAGCGGTTTGATATTCCGCTCGGACTGAAACCGAACCGAATCCTGAGGACTTTGAGCGCCCCGAAACCGACGTTGGAGGCATGAAGTTCTGCGCCACACCTGCCTTGCTGACATTGATTCTCAGTACGGGTTGCAAATCCGTATCAAAAGTCTCATATTGCAAGCAAGACAAATTTCACGGCGTGAATGGGGCCCGCGCCCCTGTTTCGATGGTTTCGGTCTATCGGTGGCGGTTGTTCGCCCGGCGTGGGCGATGTGTCACCGATTGGAGGGGGAGAAAAATGAAACACGCTGCGTTCGTGGTGTTCGTGACCGCGCTTGTTCTGGTCGCAGGCGGTGCACCGGCACAGACCACTCACGGCGATATTCAAGGGAAGGTATCGGATGCGTCGGGTACTCCACTGCCCGGGGTGACGGTCTCACTCACGTCACCCTCCCTCCCCGGGAACCACTCGACAATTTCAGGGGCTGACGGCAGCTTCAAATTCCTGGTGCTGCCGCCAGGGACCTATGCCGCCACCCTGAGCCTTTCCGGCTACCAGAAGCAGCAGCAAGCCAATATCAAAGTCGGCATCGACACCACGGTGCGGATCGACTTCACTCTGGAGGCGGCCTTTTCCGACGAAATCGTGGTCACCACCGAGTCGCCGCTGGTCAACACCAGCGATACGACCCTCGGTACCAACGTCTCGATGGACTTCTTTCTCGACCTCCCAAAGGACCGAAACTACACATCGGTGGCAACGGTGACCCCCGGAGTTCAGGACGATGCATCCGGCGCGACGTTCTACGGCTCTTCGGGAGCAGAAAACGCCTACTACATCGACGGCGCCAACACCACTGAGATCAGGTACGGCACGCAGGGCATGAGCCTCAACTTCGAGTTCATCGACGAGGTCCAGGTCAAGACCGGCGCCTACTCGGCCGAGTACGGCCATTCGACGGGCGGGCTCATCAACGTCATCACCAGGACTGGCGGCAACGAGTTCCACGGCGACGTCTTCGGTTATTACGATTCAGACAAACTTCGTGCGCAGCTCACTGGCGAAGCGGACCAGGGGTCGGTTTCCGGGTCGTCGAAGACGGTGGGTGTGGTGCGTGCCGATTACGGCGTCGATCTGGGGGGCTTCATCGTCAAGGACCGCTTGTGGTTCTTCGCGGCCTATGACCGGGTCGACAACAGCGACACCAACCAGGTGTTGGAAGATTTCGGGGCGGTGAACCCCGGTGCCCCAATGGCGGGGGACGAGTTCCCGAGGGACACGACGCGGGATCTCTTTGCGCTCAAGCTGACGTGGCGACCGGCTGCCAACCAATCGCTGAGCGCGTCGGTCTTTGGCGATCCAACTGAAAGGTTGGGCGCCAATCCAAACCGGCTTTCCAGCCAGCCCACGGTATACCTGCAGACCCGCGTGACCGGCGGCACCGACGGCGCTTTCAACTATGACGGCGTTTTCGGTCAAAATGTTGTCGCGGGCGCCCGGCTGGCAAGCCACAACCAGAAGCTGCAGATGGAGGGCTCAGGACGGGACCTCACCGGTTTCCTCGATCGCACCGACCCATTTGGCAACGGCACCGTTCCTCGAGGCTGGGAGGGCGTGGTGTCGGGTTGGGGGGTCTTTTACGAGGAGGACTTCGGCCGAAATCAAATAAACGCCGATCTCTCCTGGTTCGTTGGCAACCTCGCGGGCAACCACGAACTCAAGATCGGCGGCGAGTATGAGGACCTGTCGGTGGTCGATATTTCGACGAGTTCGGGCCCGGTCGGAGCGAACGTAAGGCGGTACATCTGTAACCCTGATGTACGTTATTGCGGCGACGACAACGAGCATGACTACTATTTCAGGCACAGATATGGGACGGATGAAGTCGTCGACCCCGAACATGCGGTCCCAGACGACATCCGTAGACGGCGCGCCGTCGACACACCCACCGAGAACTTCGCCGCCTACCTCCAGGACCGATGGCAGGT
>JASJGQ010000033.1:0-2750 GCA_033791425.1 Acidobacteriota bacterium | reverse complement strand
GGGTGCCGCGCACGCTTTCCGGCCATTCAACCTGGTCGAAGATACGGAGGCAAGACAATGCTAAACACACCAACTCGAATCCTGGTCCCGACCGACTTTTCACCCGCATCGAATCGTGCGCTCTCTCTCGCCAAGAAAATGGCGTCGCATCTCGATGCGGAAATCCACCTGCTCCACGTTCGGGTCCTTCTCGATGACCCGAGCGTGGACTCGGAGATTCTCGACGAGGTCGAACGAATCCTGGCGACCTCGGAGTCGGCAACCCAAGATGCCCTCGAAAGGGCAGGCAAGAACGGCCCCACCACGTTCAATACTCACATCGAGAGGGGGGTCGCCGCCGCTCCGGTCATTATCGACGCGGTCTCCGAGTACGACTGCGATCTGGTGATCATGGGCACCCACGGAAGGCGCGGACTCAACCGTCTGCTGATTGGATCCGTGGCACAGGAAGTCGTGCACCACTCCCCGGTCCCGGTCCTCACCACTCGAGCCGCCGAAGGTGGCGCGCCTCTTCCAAGGAAGATACTGGTCGCCGTCGATTTCTCCGAAACCTCGCTCGAGGCGGTCGAGTGGTCGGCCGACCTGGCGGAAACCCTCGACGCCGAGATCACCCTCCTGCACGTCGTCGAACCACTGGTCTACCCCAATTTCTACGTCCTCGAATCACCCATCGAGGATCGGCAGGACATCAAAGACCACTGCCTCGATTCTCTGTCCGCCATCGCGACGGAGAGGCTCGCCGGCGTGGCATCCACGGTGGCGGTCACCTACGGCCACGTCGCCCGAGCAATCTCGACCTACGCAGAAGAGAACGACCACGATCTCGTGGTTCTCGCGACCAACGGGCTCACCGGACTCTCTCACGCGGTGCTCGGTTCGGTCGCCGAAAGCGTGGTTCGTCTTTCAAAGGTGCCCGTCCTGACGGTACGGGGAAGCTGATAGGATCTGTCAGAGGTATTTCCCGCTTCGACTCGGAGGAGAACGTGAAACCGACTCTTGTCGTCCTTCTGCTGGCTGTCTGTACGATGGCCAACGCGAGCGCCCAAACCACCGCGGTCGCGGCGCCTCCCGACGCGAACCGGGCGGCACCGGTCGCCGATGTCGCGACAATCAGTGATGCGGCCGGGGCGTCACTCAGCTTTGCCGAGGCTCTCGATCTGCTGTCGACCAACAACCATGTCCTCAGAGCTGCCCAACGCGAAGAGGAGCGCCGCCAGGAAGAGCAGAAGGTGGCGCGCGGTCTGCGTTGGCCGAGGCTCGATATCGAGGCATTCGTCACGGCCATCAATGAGCCCATCGTCATGGACCTCGATCCGATCCGCGACGTGATCTTGACCCTCCACCCCGAAGTACCACCGCAGCTCGTGCCCCCCTTCGAGAGCACGATCCTGGACGACCAGTTTTTCAGGGCCCTGTTGAGCCTCAACTGGCCGGTCTACACGGGTGGCAAGATCAAGGCCGCCAACGCCGCGGCGGCAGCCGAGGTGGAAATCGCACGACAAGAGCGCAGCCAGACCGAGCACGAGCTGGTCGGCGGTCTCGTGCAACGGTACTTCGCGCTCAGGTTGGCGGAAGCCGCTCGTGATGTTCACCGGCAGGTCCTGGTGGGCGCCGATCGCCACCTCTGGGAAGCCGTCCGGCTGGAAGAGGAGGGAATGGTCGCGCGTACCGAACGCCTGCATGCGGAGGTGACGCGGGCCGAGGCGGCGCGCGCCCTGGCGTCATCCGAGCACGATGTACAGCTCGCGACCACCGCTCTCGCGACCATTCTCGAGAGTCCGCAGTATTTTTCCGCGACATCGAACCTTTTCATCCACCATCGTCTGCCGTCGCTTGAGTACTTCGTCGAACAGGCTGACCAGCTCAACCCGATCCTGGGTCAGCTGGATGCCCAGACCGAGCTCGCTCACCAAGGCCTCGAGGTGGCGCGATCCGGCTATCTCCCCGATGTCTTTGTCTTCGGCGCCCACCAGCTCTACACCGAAGACCTCAGTTTTCTGGAGCCGAAATGGGCGGTCGGGGTCGGCGCCAAGGTGACTCTCTTTGACGGATTCTCCAGGCGTCACAGGATCAACGCCGCGCGGATGCTCGAGGACCGGGTTGCGAATCTCGGCGCCGCGGCACGCAGCGACATCGCCCTGCTCACCGAAAAGCATTATCACGAGCTCGAAAAGGCGCTGGAGCAGTACGATACCCTCGAGGCGACCCGTACGCTTGCCGAAGAGAACCTGCGCGTCAGAACGAGCGCGTTCGAGGAGGGGTTCGGTACCTCCATGGAGGTGGTGGATGCCCGAAATATCCTCGCCCGCGTTCGGCTGGCTCGCCTTGCGGCAGCGTACGACTTCGACGTGGCGCTGGCCGACCTGCTCACGACCGCGGGCGCGAGTCACCGGTTCGCAGAGTTCCTTTCCGATGCAGATGTGGAGGTGGAGTGATGGGTAACTCTCGGCGACGCGTCGGGATTGTGGTTGTGATGCTGGTCGCGGTGACCGCGATCAGCATCTTTGGATGGTTCGCCCTACAGCCAGGTCCGGACCTCGTACAAGGCGAGGTCGAGGCCACCGATGTCAAGGTCGCCTAAAAGATCCCGGCTCGGATTCTCGAAATCACGGTTGAGGAAGGCGATCAAGTACACGCGGGCGAAATCCTTGTGAGGCTGTCGAGCCCCGAAATCGATGCCAAGCTCGACCAGGCCGAGGCTGGCCAGCGAGCGGCGGCGGCGCAATCGGACAAGGCCGAGTCCGGCGCCC
>JASJGQ010000032.1:0-27263 GCA_033791425.1 Acidobacteriota bacterium | reverse complement strand
CGCACAGGCCGTTCGCACTTCCGCTGGAAATGCCTTCGGACTGTCCTCGCAGCCTGGCAAACTTAAATGGAAATCAGTTTCACATCAGGACTACGAGAAGATCGCGTCCGGCGCCGAGGGAATCTGCTGCACGCTTGGCACGACACATTCACGGACACCGCGCCAAGGGTTCCATGGCTTCTTCTTGGAAGTTGCTTGCCACAATGAATGGACTCGTCCTATCGATATCCGTTCTGCTGACCCTGTGATTCAAAAATATGTAGCCGAGATCGACAGCGTTTTTGGAACCGTTTTTGGGCGATACATGGAGATGGGTTCAAATTCCAACCAATAGAACGCAAAGGCGGAACCGAGGTGCCGGGGGCACATCGGTCGGTGAGCAGCGCGGCACCGACGGACGCTGGCGTCCGGAGGTGACGGGCTGCTCAACGGCAGCCGGCGATCAGATCGCCGGCGTGTTCCGCCGTCCACTCCAGACAACCGCTTTCAGGCCAGGTAATCACCCCTCTGCGCCTTCGCGTTTTCTTCCGGGTCCGCATCTGCGTCATCTGCGTGATCTGCGGGCAAACTCCGCGTGCGCTTGGTGGCCTTGGTGTCTTGGTGGTTCTAAAACCGCCACACCATCGGTGCGAGCAGCGTCGCCATCACCAAGATGAGAAGACTCAGGGGGAGGCCGACGCGGCCGAAGTCGGTGAATCGATAGCCGCCGGGACCGTAAACCATGAGGTTGGTCTGGTAGCCGATGGGTGTGAGAAAGCTCGCCGAGGCGATCAGGGCCACGACCATCACAAAGGGCCGCGGATCAACCCCGAGATCGACCGCCGTCACCACGCCGAGCGGAAACATCAGGGCCGCAGCGGCGGTGTTGGTGACGACCTCGGTGAACAGCATGGTCAGAACCGCGATGCCGGCTAGCACCGCGTAGGGCCCCCAGGCGCCGAGGGTCGACACCGCGGCGTCGGCGATGGCCTGAACCGCACCCGATATCAGCAGAGCCTGCCCGAGGGCGATGGCGCCGGCAATCGCGAACAGGGTCTGCAGGTCGAGCGAGGCCCGGGCCTCGGCCACCGAGATGCAGCCGGTGAGAATCATGGCGCCCGCCACCAGGAAGGCGGCGAGAACGGTGGGGATGATCTGGGAGGTCAGGAGTGCCACCAGTACGCCAAGCAGGACCAGGGACAGAAGGGCGCGATCGTGGCGCGGAGGTTTGGAATCGCTGACCCGGCTGACCAGGAAGAAGTCCCGGTTGTTGCGATGCGCCTCGTCGAAGTGCGGTCCGGTCTGCAGCAACAACGTATCGCCCGACTGGAGGACGATATCGCCCAGCCGCTTTGCCAGACGCGCGCCGCCGCGGTGGACTGCCACCACGGCCGCGTTGTAGTGGGCACGAAAGTTGGAGTCGCGGATGCTCTGTCCGATCAAAGGCGAGGTCGGCGATACCACCGCCTCCGACAGGAGCTTCTCCCGCTTTTCGGAGAGCTCGTGTTCGTAATCCGGGTCGGCGACCGGGGTCAGACCGGGGATCTTTTCGAGCTCGACAATGGTTCGGACGACGCCCGAGAAGGTGAGCACATCCCCGGCCTCGATGACGTGGTCGGGCTGGACCGGTGCGATGAGTTCGCCGTCGCGGATGATCTCGGCCAGAAAGAGCCCGTGGAGATGGCGAAGACCGGCCTCCTCCACGTGTTGCCCGACCAGCCGGCAGCTCGGCTGGACCTCCATCTCCACCAGGTATTCGCGAGGTGAGGTCCCGATCTGTTCCAACATATCCGTTCGTTCGGGCACCAGATACCGCGAGAACAGCAGCAGGTAACCGATCCCGAGGAGGGCGCACGGCAGGCCGACTGCACCGATCTCGAACAGACCCATCGGTCGCAGCGACTCGCCGAGCGCCGGGTTCGAAGCCGTGGCTTCGGCCATCATGCCCTGCACGACGAGATTGGTGCTGGTGCCGATGAGCGTGGTCATCCCGCCGAGAATCGACATGTAGGACAACGGGATCAGGAGTCGTGACGGGGACACCCTGTGCTTGGCGCACCACCTCGACAACATCGGAATGAACATCGCCACCACGGGCGTGTTGTTGAGGAACGCCGACAGGAGGGGCACCGCCAGCCCCAACCGGCCCATGACACCACCGAGGGTCCGCACCCTGCCGAGAAAGGCCCGTCCGACGAGATCGAGAGCGCCGGTCTCCCGAACTCCGGCCGCCACCACGTAGAGGGCGGCAATCGTCAGCATGCCGGTATTTGTAAAACCGACAAACATCTGTGGCAACGACAGGATCCCGGCCATCCCGCAGGCGATCACGGCGCCCCACAGGAGCGCGTCCGCGGCGAGGTTGCGCGCCAGACCGATCACCACCAGGGCGGTGATCGCGAGCACGAACCACGCGGCCCAGGTCACGATCCGCCCCCGGCCCCGTCGATCACCAGCCGGTCGAGCACGATGGCGCCTTCAGGAAGACCGAAAAACGAGATGGCCAGACGATGTCGTCCGCCGCCCGAAGGTGTCGGGAGAACGACGTCTTCGGGAGGGTCGCCGCCGCGCCACCGTAGAACCGTCGACGGTTCTTCGTCCCATTGCACGACCAGGTCCGACCGCCGCCGGGCGGTCCCCAACAGCCAGCCCTCGAGGACGACCTTCGAGTCCGGTCGGAGCCGCAGCGGCACCATGATGCTGTCACCGTGATCGAGCTGCCAGCCGCGGCGATGGTTGTGGCGCGAGACGGTTCCTTCTGCCGGAACCGGCTGCCCGCCTCTTCTGCGCACCTGTGGGCCTTCCAACTCGACGACCCGGTCGGGCACGAGCCCAGCGGCCATCACCAATCCGGCCGCGGCAACCAACCACACGGCGATCCACGACCGCCTCAAGGCGTCAGCGATTCGCGTGCTGTGCAAAGCCAGCCATACGGCGAGCGCCACCAACCCAACCATCACCAGCGGCACTGCCACGGTTGCGGTACCCGGAACCAGAAACGACGGGAAGAAGTCCCTCGCGTCGTTGCCGAACCTTCGCGCCAGCGCGTCGGCCAGCCAGTAGCCGCCGTCTCCGGGGTTGACGGAAAGATGGGGCCGGGTGATCAGCACCCACCAGGCCACCACCGACGGCGGCAAGAGGATCACCGCCAGCCGCCGCCACCGCGACGGTCGCCGCAAGACCATGCCGCCCGCGAGGAAAAAGGCCGGCAACATCGCCACCAGATACCGTGCCGGCGGTGCGCCGCCGCCGTACCACTCCGGCGAGTGGAGGAGGGCCGCCACAGTCAGACCGCACCCGACCAACAGCGCACGTTCCCCGGATCCACCGCGACGCCACAGCAATGCAGCACCGGCGGCGGCCGCCACCCACAGAGGTGCGGTAAAGACGAGCCCCCCCGCGGCATCGAACACGAGGCCTCCGGCGACCTTCACCGCGAGAGCCGGATCCGACGGCCACAGATGCTGGAGTCTCCGGTAGGGCCCAAAGGGATGGCCCATGACCATCCAGCCGACACCTGCCACCACTGCCGTGGCAACTGCCAGCAGCGCTGCTCCCACCAGGCGATTGCGGCGCAGCCACACCGCAGCCATGACGGGGAAGGTTAAAAGGGCGAGCCGGGTCTTCACCACGGCCGCCGCCACCGCGACCACGGCAGCACTGATGCGGCCGCCGCGCGGCCTTGCGGCCAGCCCCAGCAGCGTCGCTACCGCCAGCCCTCCGACCACTTCGGGCCAGATCTGAGTGGCAAAGGTGGCCAGCGGGTAGGTGGCTGCCGTCACGAGGACGAGGAACCGCACACGCATCTCACCGATACCCAGGGCTTGAGCCCGGCGGGCCACCAACATCGTCATCAAGGCGCCCATCAAAGCGAGCAGAACCAGCGCCCCGGTGCGCCCTGCGATCGCGTAGCCCGGCACCAGCAGCAGACCGAGACCCGGCGAGTGGAAGAGAGGCCACCCCGGCGAGTAGAGCGCGTCCTGCGGACGCAACTCGAGATTCAGGTCATCGGTGATATCGAAATCGCGGTCCTCGACAAGCGAGGACATGAGTACCAGGTGAAAGGGCTCGTCGCCATACATGGGCGGGGTCAACTGCGGCGTGGCCAGGGCCAGTGGCACCAGGAGGGCAGCCACCGTGGTAAAGACCCGCTTGCGGGCGAGCCACACCCCGACCGCCGGCAGCCACGCCGCCATCACCGCGGCCAGCGCCAGATCCGGGGCGAGACGTTCGCCCAGGAGGTGGAGCGGTTCGACGGGCGCTCTGGCCACCAGGGCGCCGAGGACCAGCAGCATCCAGGGCACCGCCGCCAACGACCCCCGCCAGGTCGCGGTGAGCAACTGAAGGGCGGTCACGACCGCCGCTGCGGCCCACAACCATCCCGGCAGGGCCAGACGTCTCGGCGGTGTCGGTCGCGCCGGGCCGACGCTCTCGACCCGCACGACGATCGTGTTATCCAGATCCGGGTGGCGCACGAGAAGGGGCCGTTCACCGGACGGTATGTCGAGTGTGTGTCTGGCCGTTATCCGCCACCTGGCGGCGGCGCCGACCCCACCCTGCGGCCGCCACACGGCAGCGGCATCTCGAGAAAGGGAGTGGGTCGCGCCGACAGAGGTGACGACCGCAACCGGGGTCTCAGGGGAGATATCGGCCGCTCCTCGGATTGAGAGCTCGATGACGTACGGCTCAAAGGTGGCGGCGGGCGCGGTGAAGGTGCAAAGCTCCGGACTGAGAACAAAGGCTCTGTGCTCGGGTGTCGGCAGAAGGGCCGGAGTGAGAGCCATCGTCATGGCGAACCACACCGCACCGGCCATACCCGGTCGCAGACGGGTCGTGACAACCAGCACCGCCACCAGAACGGCCCGCGCCATCCACTCACCAATGGGAAAAACCTGCGCCGGTGCCAGCCCCGGCCACGGTGCCAACGACGCCGCAAGCAGCACTGCAGCGCCCACCCCAGGTAGCCAGCCGAGTACCCGGCGATCAAGATCCCGGTGCTGTCCGCGAGCTCCCCATAGAAAGGCCAGCACCACCACGGCGGCAGCCGCAACCGGCCACCGCTGCACTGGAATCACGGCCACCACGAGCGCCGCCAGTTCGGCGGGTCTTTGCCCCCAACGGCGGGCAACGGCCCAGGGCAGGGCCGCCGATACGAGGAGGGCGACGACAATGTTCGGAAGACCGAAACCGACCAGGCCGAGCCCTACCGCGGCGCGCGCCGACAGACCGAAACACAGAGCGAGAAGGGGCCGACGGCGCACCGGGGTGCGGTCCCACGCCACGGCCACAGCAGCCCACGCGGCCAGCAGCAACAACGGCGGCATCAGCATCCGCCGCATTGCGAGCCCGCCGACCATGGTGAGAGCAAAGGCCACCGGGATCAGCAGGGCTTCTGCGCCGCGACGGGCGCGGCTGTTCCCGGCCCACCTCGCGGACGGAACAAAGGCGAGCGCCACAGCTCCAGACGCAGTCACGGCCTCTGCCCACCCGACAGCATCGAGCCCCGCCAGCACGGCGGCCAATACCGCAAAGGCCGCCGGGGCGATAACCGCCGTCCCGCGCACCGGGCCCTCCATCTGTTGCATCGACATCTTGAGAAGTATACCGATGAGGTGGATGGCGTCGCCCCGCTGTGCCAAGATGACGCTGTGGCAGGCATCGAGCCCTACTCCCTCGTCATCGTTTCCTACAACCACGCCGATACCCTGCCGGCGTGTTTGAATGCTGTCGCCGAGCTCGACCCCGCGCCGGCACGGGTGGAGGTCATCGACAACGCTTCCAGCGACGGTTCGGCTGAGATCGCCGCCGACCACCCCTTGGGCCCACCGGTCGAGGTCGTGCGCGAGACCCGGAACACCGGTTTTGCCGCCGCCGCCAACCGCGGTATCAGGTCGGCCCGAACACCCTGGGTCCTGCTCCTCAACCCCGACTGTGCACCTTCGAGCGATATGGTCGGTCGCCTCTTCGAGGCGCTCTCGACCTGCCCCGACCCGGATCGGGTCGGGTCCCTCACCCCCCGGCTGGTGCGCGCCGACGGCCCCGATCTCACAGCAACGCCGGTGCTCGACGCCGCCGGGATGATGGTGACGGCATCCGGGAGGCACTTCGACCGCGGCGCCGGCACTCCCGACCCGGGCGCGGCCGGTCGGCCGGCGTGGGTCTTCGGCGGCACAGGAGCGGCCGCGCTCTACCGCCGGGTCGCCCTCGACGACGTCGCCTATCCCGAAAGCGAGTTCTTTGCCGAGACCTTCTTCGCCTACCGCGAGGACGCCGAGCTGGCGTGGCGGCTGCAGCTCCGGGGGTGGCGTTGTCTCTATGTTCCCGCAGCATCGGCCTCCCACCGCCGCGGTTTCAGACCCGAGGAGGGACGTCGCGGCCGCCGCGAGATCAACCTCTATTCGGTGCGCAACCGATTTCTCCTCCGTGCCCACTGCGCCGATGCGGGATGGCACCTTCGGTGTCTGCCGTGGTGGCTTGGCCGGGATCTCCTGGTTGTCGGCGCCTGTCTGACCGTCGAACGCCAATCGCTGCGGGGCCTCATCGAAGCGTGGCGATTGCGCGGTGACGCACTGAAGAAACGACGGTGGGTCCTCGGGAGACGCACCGTTTCTGGGCGACAGATGGCCCGTTGGTTTCGTAAGAAGGGGTGGATAGAAGAGGTGGAGGCCTCGTGAAGCTGGCAATTATCGGCACTCGCGGAGTCCCTGCCAACTACGGTGGGTTCGAGACCTTTGCCGAGGAACTGGGGTGGCGGCTGGCCGACCGCGGCCACGACGTCACCGTCTACGGACGGCGAGGCTTTATTGATTCCGATCTCGGTACCTACAGGGGAATGCAACTGGTGGTCCTTCCGTCCCTGCGCAGCAAACATCTCGAGACTGTCTCGAACACCTTCGTCGCGGCGCTCCACGCATCGCGCCGCGGCTTCGACGCCGCTCTGGTGTGTAACGCCGCCAACGCTCCCTATGTCCGAATTCTGCAGATGGCCGGCATTCCTGTGGCGCTCAACGTCGACGGTCTCGAGCGCAAGCGTCGCAAGTGGGGCATCGCCGGCCGCACCTACTACCGGATCTGCGAACGGCTCTCCGCCCGCCTCCCCGATGCCCTGGTGACCGACGCCGAGGTGATCCGCCGCTACTATCGGCGCGCCTACGGCGCAGCGTCGCAGATGATTCCCTACGGGGGAGACCTCGAACCACCCACCGGCACCGACGTGATCGATGGGCTGGGGCTGAAGAAAAACCAGTATCTGCTGTATGTGTCGCGTTTCGAACCGGAAAACAACCCCGACCGGGTCGTCGAGGCCTATCGTCTGGTTGGTGGTCAAAGGCAGCTCGCCATGGTCGGCGGTGCGCCCTACGCCGCGGGTCTGACGCGCCGGGTGCAGGATCTTGCGGACGACCGCGTGGTTTTGCCGGGCCCGGTGTATGGCGATGGCTACCGCCAACTGCTGTTCAACTGCAGGATCTACATCCACGCCACCGAGGTCGGCGGGACGCACCCGGCGCTGGTCGAGGCCATGGGGGCCGGCCGGCCCGTCGTGTACTATGACACGCCGGAAAACCGGGAGGTCGCCGGCGACGCGGGAGTGCGATTCCGGTTCGAGGGCGACTCGTCCCTCGATCGAGTGCTGGACAGCCTCCTCGACGGTGACGCGGAACTCGAGGCCATGGGCCAGCGGTCACGACAGCGGGTCGCGGGCAGCTATCTCTGGTCCGATGTCGCCGACGCCTACGAAGAGCTTTTGGAGGGTTTGTGCTGAAGGAGCGGGCCAGGATCGTCGCCTACTGGGTGTGGACCATGGATCTGGTCCTCACCGCACTGGCGTTCCTCCTCGCCTGGTGGCTGCGTTCCCACGTCGCGCCGCTCATCGCGCCGTCTCTCTTCCCGACCGAGCTCTATCCGCTGTCGCGCTACCTGGGCCTCTTGCCCCTGGTGCTCGCGATCTGGACGCTTTTGCTGGTCAACCGGGAGGCTTACACCTCCCGCCGCACGGTCGCGCTGGCATCCGAGATGTGGCAGGTGGTGCGGGTAGTCGGTGCCGGCACCTTGACCCTGGCGGCGGCCGGGTGGTTGCTGCGGCTGGATTTCGTATCGCGGCCGTTTCTGATCCTGTTTGCGTCGCTCGATCTCGTGTTCCTCTTGCTCGAAAAACTGATCTTGCGGTTGGCAGCGCGCCGTGTCCGGCAGCACGGTTACAACTACCGCAGCCTGCTCATCGTCGGGATCAACCCTCGGGCCGAGGAGGTGGCCGGGATCATCGCCGATCACCCCCACTGGGGCCTGCAGCTGATCGGCTTTGTGGCGCCCAACGGCCAGCACGACGATGAGGTGGCCGGGCTGCCGGTGCTCGGCCGTGCCGACGACCTGCCGCGTATCCTTCAGGATCAGGTCGTCGACGAGGTCATCTTCGTCCTGGCGCGTCGCCAGCTCGAGGAATTCGAGGAGAGCTTCCTCCTCTGCTCAGAGCTCGGTATCCGCTCCCGCGTGGCCCTCTATTTCCCGCACATGAAGGCACGGGTGGTGCTCGAGGAGCTCGAAGGCATCCCCCTGCTCACCTTCACCAACACCCCGGGCGCCCCCTTCTCGCTGTTTCTCAAACGGGTGCAGGATATCTCGGTGTCGGCGCTGGGGATGGCGGTCCTGGCGCCGCTGCTGCCGGTCATCGCCATCGCCGTCAAGCTCTCCTCCCCGGGGCCTGTCTTCTACTCCCAGGAGCGGTGCGGACTCAACGGCCGCCGCTTCACTCTCCGCAAGTTCCGCACCATGTACGAGGGCGCCGACGGCCGGCTCGACGAAGTGGCCCACCTCAACGAGATCGAGGGCCCCGCCTTCAAGGCGCGCCGCGACCCCCGAGTCACGCCGGTGGGCCGCGTCTTGCGTCGGCTCTCGCTCGACGAGACGCCACAGCTCTACAACGTCCTCAAGGGCGACATGTCGCTGGTCGGCCCTCGCCCGCCCCTGCCCGAAGAGGTGGAGCAGTACGAACGTTGGCAGCGGCGCCGCCTGTCCATGAAACCCGGTCTGACCGGTCTCTGGCAGGTTTCAGGGCGCACCGATCTCGACGATTTCAACCGCTGGATCGCGCTCGATCTCGCCTATATCGACCAGTGGTCGCCGTGGCTCGATCTCAAGATCCTGTTCAAGACGATCCCGGCCGTGCTGTCGACCCGCGGCGCGTCGTGAAGGAGTTCTAAGTTTTTAGTTTTGAGTTTTGAGTTGTCAGACTGAAGGTGGGCCAAGGCCCACCCTACGTCGGACCCACGAACCGAGCGGGCTGTAGGGTGGGCTTGAGCCCACCATCAGATTCGTCGCTCGTTCAGGGTGAGTGGGGGTCGGGCTGTTCTACTCGCCCTCGAGGGCCTCGAGGCGCTGTGGGCTCACGAAGAGGCCCGCTTCCCACGGTCCATAGGCCGTGGTCTTGATCCTGGTGATCCGATTTCCCCCGCTTTCAAAGCCATCGATGTTGATGCCCACCGCGAGGATCTGCGACGGGATCCTGGCACCCTCGATATCGTCGTATTTGAGTATTCGGTAGCGTATGCCCAGCGGCTCGACGTTGCGGAGCTCGACCGGCGGCAGGAAATCGACCGCGAGGATCGAGAAGTTCTCCTTGTCCACCACAACCCGCCAGGTCGTCGTCAGCACCGGCGACACAAAGAAGCCCTTGGCAAAGGGGACGATCAGCGTCCACGCCTGACGACCGTCCCATTCGATTTCTCCGACTTCCTTGACCCACACCCCGTCCATCTTGAGGCTGTATGGCATGAGCAAGGGGAACAGGGTCTGGTTGAGCGTCCCCCTGGCCATATATGGAGTCTGCGGGCGCTCGTCAAAAACCCCCCTGTCAGTCGCCCAGCCGTCGTCGCCGGTGCGGCCGAGGACGGTCCCTCCCGGGTATTCCAAACGGGCGCTCTTGAGGTCGGTCAGGTCCACATACGTTACATAGTCGTTGGTGCTCGCCTTGCCATCGGTCTGGGTCTTCTCCTCGGACACCTCAAACCGGAGCACCTCGAGGTTGGCAAGACCCTCGCCGCCGACGGCGGCAATCGCCTTGTCAACAATCTCTCCGGGCTCGGGCATCTGACCGGCCGTCGCGAACGACGGCGCCACGACGGCAAGACTCATCATAATTTTCAGAAAACGCATCATTCTACTCCTCATCACCAGTGCCAAGGTGGCACCTCAATCGATGGCTCGGCAAGTATAGTGCAACGCCCGTGCCAGACTCGCGGTCTCATAAAAAACAGGGGCTGCCAGGCAGCCCCTGTGGTGTTGAAGATATCGACGCTATCCTACTGGGCGACACCCATCAATCTGCGTTGTGCGGGGATATAGATCGAGTCCTGGGTGCGGTTGTCGATCTCGGTGGCATAGGCCGCGACGCCGCCGCCCTCGAACACTTCGATCTTGAGCGAGGCCACGCCCGTCACGTCCGAGACGCCGAACTTCTTGGCCACGTCGAACTGGCGGAGAACCCCCGGAGCGATCATCATCTCGAGAGGCTCGCCGACCGGTGTGCCGGTGACATCGATCAGCGTCAGCCGAACACCCGTCCACCCATCACGATCGGTGTTGAGGAGGCCGAGGTTGGTCCTGAAACCCACACTCTGATCGGCCGAGTTCGAGATGCCGACCACGTGTCCGATGTTACCCACGTGCAACAGGTCGTCCTCGCCAAAAGCCCGCAGATTGAGCCCGTAGGTTCCACCTGCGAGATCGAGGTTGTAGGTCCGTGCCGCGACCTGCGGGGCGGGCCCGCCGTCGGCGCCAGTCAACACGATATAACCGCGGGTCTCTTCGAGACCGAGTTCCTCGCCGACGATGTCCAGATACTGCTTGACGCGGTTGGTGCCGAGGGTCGGCCATTCGAAACCGAAAACATCGTTCGGGCTGTCCCCGACCACAAACTCGACCTCACCCGCCACCCAGTCGCCGGTCGGGTTGTAGAGCCACATATCGGTTCGCCACTGTGAGTTGTTGACGCCTGAAAGACTGGCCACACCGACCAGCCAGATCCGGTTCTCACCGTTGAAATTCGAGAGGAACAGAACCGAATCGCCGGTCATATTGTCGACGACCGTGCCAAAGGCCTGGACGTCGACCCCGGTGACGTTCGCACGCACCGAGAATGGCGCGATGTCTCCTTCCACCCCGAGCCAGGGCGCGATTTCGTTGAGTTGCTTGGTCGAGTGTCCGCGAACCAACGCGCTGCGGCTGTCACCGATCTGGTTGCCGTTGCGATCAAAGAGGGCGAGGGGCACCCACACGTCCGTATCCGAATAGTTGACGAGCCGGAGGTTGGTTCGGAACTCGGAGTCGTGAACAAGACCCGTGAGATCAAGGAAGTCTGAATTGTTCGCCTTCACCGGAAGCGCCGGCACGAACAGACCCAACGAGCCCGCCGGTGTGTCGTTGAAGGTCCTCGATACCGACAGCACCTTGCAGCCGCTGTCGCTCAACGACTCGATCCGCACCGAGCCGGAGAGCTCTTCGCCCGCGAGCCCGGGGATCGCCTCGACGATGTCGGCAAACACGCGGGTTTCGTCCGCCGCGAGCTGGAACTCACGGAACACCAGCGGGAGGTCGGTGTTGTTGGTGCCCTCAGGTTCGTAGTCGATTCGAACATCGAGCGGCTCATCGCACGGGTTGTAGAAACGGAAATCGGATTCCCACTGGGTCTCGTTAGCACCGGCGAGGCTGACTGCCGCTCCGACCACAAAATCCTCGATCGGAGAGTCGACGACCGTCAGGGTCTTCGAATACTCCGTCGAGCCCACACAGTTCGAGGCCACGAGCGTGATCCGGTACATCCCCGGATCGGCAAAGGCGTGGCTGAAGACTGGGTCGGTGCCGGTGGCAACGACGTCGCCAAAGGTGCCGTCTCCATGATCCCGCCGCGCTGACCACAACCACGCCGTAGCATCGCGGTCTGACTCGACGACCGGCGGGTCCTGACGGACCGAATGCGAGCGGCCTTCGACCCGAACCGAACCATTCCTCGAGATTGTCTGCGAATTCGGGCCCACCGAATAGGCCACGCTCCCCGATCCGGTTCCGGAACCCGAAGTGATGTTGATCCACAACGAGGTGGTCGTCGCGTCCCACTCGCACTCGGCGGTCGTTGTGACCGTGATTTCGCCGCTCCCACCATCTGCGTCAAACTGATTCGACAACGGCGCGAGACTATAGGAACATCCGCCACCGCCGCCACCGTCACAGCTGCCGGCGTTCGCGATGTCAATGGAGGTCGGCCCGGCACTGACGGTGCCGCCGCCTTCAAGCTCGACCGTCACGCTCACCGACTTGTTGCCCGACGAGGCATACGTGAAGGTCATGCCGGTACAGTTGTTGAAGAGACTGGAGAAACACTCTTTGACAGCTGATTCTCCGCCACATCCGGTTTCACCAAAGGACCAGGTGGCCTTGCTGACGGAACCCACGAGACCGGTGAGGGTGAAGGTGATCTGCTCGCCGATCTCCGGGTCGAGGGGTGTCTGGTTGAATCCGAGCGCCTTGGTCGCAGCCATTGATTTAGATGAGGCATCAGTGAAGGTCACGAGCGCGCCCGTGTAAGCCTCCGCCGGCCCGTCGAACGAGGCGAGGGGAGCGCCATCCGCCAGGCAACATTCTCCCTGGTTCTGCACGGTTGGAAACTTTGTTTTGGTCCGTCCATCGGTGAGAACCATCGTCACGTTTTTTGCACCAGAAGTCCCAAAACTCCGCTCGACCTCGTTGCAGGCTCCCGTAGGCAGCCAGAAACAGTCCTTGATCTGGCTCTGGCCGTCGCAGCTGGCCTCGCCAAAGTCCCAGTGGTCGATATCCAGGATCGGATCTGCGTTGAAAATGACCTCTTCACCAATATTTGGGAAGGGCTTGGACATCGTGAAGTCGGCCGGGACGTTTGGCGCATTCTGGGTCACGGTGTGAGTCTTGCCGCCGGCAGTGATGTAGCCGATGCGCTTTGGACCGGTGTTTGTCGCCACCGTGTAGGAGACGGTACGATTGCCGGTGCCGCTCGAGCCCGAGGTGATGGTGATCCAGGTCGCGTTGTCGCTCGCAGTCCACGAGCAGTTCGAACTGGTGAAGACGGTGAAAGACGACGCCCCACCACCGGGCCCAAACACTGCGCCGCTGGCACTGAGAGTATATGTGCAGATCGGAGTGGTACCGCCACATGACCCGGTCGAGGCGACTGGGACGGTGCGCTCAGCTGCCGGGCGGCTGTCGGTAAAGGTCACGCCATTGATCTCGACGCTGACGCTGACCACCTTGTCGCCGCCGGACGCGTACATGAAGGCCTGTGCCTTGCAATCCTGGAAGAGCGACGGCGTGCACACCTGGGTCGAGCTGTCGTTGTCGCAACCGGTCCCGCCCATGTTCCAGGTCGCCTTGTCGACGTCCACAAGAACGCCGTCGATACTGAAGATGACCGTTTCGCCGATCTCGGGGTCGGTGGGAGACCATCGGATCGACGGTTGGATGGCGCCGTTCAGCACCTCGACGAATTTCACGGCATCGTCGCTATCGCCAGAACCGTTGTCCACGGTGAGTGTGACTGTGTACTGACCCCATTCGAGGGTGTCGGCAGGGATCGTGCACTCGACCGCATTCGGACACCCGGTGTAGTCGACAGGGGGAATAGAAATTTCCTCCGCGCCGCGATCGGTCGGCCCATACACCTGCCACGCGTAGCTTGAGACATTGCCCTTGGAGATGGAGCCGTCGAAGGTGATCGGCTGATTGTTGAGCGGCAGCGCAGGGCTGACTGTGAAGTCGGCCGCAACCGAACTCACGTTGAGAACCTGAGTGACGACTGACTCGTACTTCGAGTCGTCGTCGGGGTCGGCCGCGCCGCTCGCCGCGTGGTCGTAGTTGACCGTGAGTTTGAAGGTCCAATCGCCGCTCTCGTCGAGGTTCACCGGCACCGATGATCCGGTCGGAAAGGAGGTGGCCGAGGAAGGTTTGGAGATCACCCACGTGTAGGGATCCGTGTCGGATGGATTGCCCTCGGCGGTCGCCGCCAGGGTCACCGTCTCGCCGACAACCGCCGCATCGGGCGTGATCGTGAAAGTCGCCACCGGTGCCCGGTTGATGGTGATGGTCTGGGTGTCCGTTGACTGAAGTGGCGTCAGATCGTCACTCTGAATCGATATGTTTGCCTCGAACGCATCGCCTTCGGCCACGTCCTTCGGGACCGAGAATTGAAAACTGTGCGGATTGGTGCCCGACGGTGTCTGTTCGCCCTGGAGGTACGTCCCGTTCTTTTCGATCCAAAGGGCCCATCGGTCGTAGGAACCGGCAGTCTTGTCGCTGACCGTCACCGTGTCGCCGGGAAAGGCCGTCGACGGAATGACCTGGACAACAGCCGTCGCCGGTGTGGGTCCGAGACATTCCGAGAGATCGAAGGTCTGTTGTACCGCGTAGCGGCTCAGATACAGAGCCGAGCCGTCGGGCGCCAGCGCGCCGCCGGCATCCGGAACGCAGGACTGGAATTCGTTGTGGGGCAAGGACAGGTCCGACCAATATCCGTTGTCGATAGGCTCGGGACCAGTCTCGTCGACGAGGTAGGTGTGGGCGGAATTCTGCCACCCGATGGCCGCAGCCCACAGCACAAGCGGGGTGGAGGCGCTTTGAGATGCGAGGTCCACCATCGAAGCACTGGTGATGGTGAGCGTCCAACTGGGCTTCAGCACCGGGTTTCCGGGATCTGCGAGGTCCCAGAACACCACCTCGTCGGTTTTGAAGTCTGCCGAGACACCGATGAGGTGGTTGGCATCGAGGGCGAGCTCGGCTCGCCGCCCCTTCATCCCGGCAGGGCTCGCGGTCTGAGTCAGCGTCGCGTCCAAACCCGATCCATCCACCCGAAAAACGGTAACGTCGCCGTTTGTGTCGGCACCGAGATAAATGTGGGTTTGTCCGGCGGCGTAAATTGCCTTACCGCCTCCCGTATAAAGTGACACGCCGTCAGCTTCGACGCACTGCACCAGGTCGAGGTTGCTCACGCCGTTGACAGCAAACAGGGCTGAACCGAACCCGCACTGGGTGGTCAGTCGTCCAGCGACCATATATTCCTGGCCGCCGTGTGAAAAGACGATGCTGCCGATGCTGAGGTTCCCGTTCCGGCTGTTTGCAGTGAACGCCGGTTCGGAGCCCGCCCCGAGATCGATCACGACGATGCCGGCGACCTTGTGGTCCATCACCATGTAGCGGCAGTCGTCGCAGGCATCAAAGGACATGATGTCGTAATCCGAGTCGCCCGCCGTCCCGAATTTAAAGCGGGAAACCGTAACGTACGTCGGGTTGGCGGGGTCATTGCCGAGTTTGTAAAGGGCGAGCTCGTTGCCGCTGCTGAAGATCAAATACTCTTCACCGTTCCAGGAAAACGTATCACCGCCAAATGCGCGTTCACGCCGCGGATCGGAGACGCAGTTGGTGTTGAGGGGCAGCAGGGTGGATGTCCACTCCTGACAATAGCTCTGCGCCTCGGCCACGTGGCCCGAGACCAGAGCGAGCGACGCCAACACAGCGATCGAAACGCCGCGCCACCGTCGGTTGTTGAATATCTTCGAGGAGCGATTCATGCGGACCTCCACCGTGGAAAATACCCCAGGGACAACCAGCGTGTCAAACCTCTGAGGCCCCGTAGATTCATATTTTATCAATACTTTAAGATTGTCGAGGCAGGTTGTGACCCGAGTCACCCACGGGCCGAAGCGCGGTCTTCGCCGCGCAGCGGCATTATACATCATAATCAACTAAAATTCCATATAGCTATTTCGAATCCTACGACCCTGCGCAGGATTCGAAATAGCAAAAAAAGAGGCGGCCCGAGGGCCGCCTCTGAATCGTCCTGAGACGAAAGCGATTACTTATCTAACTTCTTCCATTCCGATGCTGCTGCTGTAGAGGCCCGGCAGCACCTGGCTACGGTCGCAGTTGAAGTTGGCGAGCACGGCACCACTCAGGCCGGCGGTGTAGTCACCGAAGCCGGAGTACTTGACGCCCATCCAGGTCTGGTAGAGGTCGCCCTGATATCCGTTGGACGCCGGCCACACGAACATCAACCAACCAAAGGCGTCGCCATCAGCCTGGCCGACCAGGAAGAACTGGCTGACGTCGACCTCTTGGGTCTCAAGGGGCAGCAGGTTCGGCACCGGGCGGATGGGATCTTCGAGACCACCGGACCACGGGTCCTCGCTCGAAGAGAAGGAGTTGACCTGCTCGTCCTCGTCCCACGCGTAGTAGGTGTAGGGGATGCAGGAGTTGGCGTAGAGCGCCGAGGGGCCCGGGGTTGTGATGTTGCCGAAGTTCGTGGTGGTGGAACCCAGGTCGAGCACGGTGCGGAATGTGGTCGAAGCCTTGAAGGCGCGAATCCAGGTGTTGATACCGGCATCGACATTGAGCTGATAGCGGAAGGCCCACGCTGTCGGCAGCGGCTCGCGGTAGTCGGCGGTGCCGACATCCAGGTAGCGCTCGTAGAAGGTCGGGAACATATCGGCGTTCGGGTCCGACTCGAGGTGAACCGCGTTGTCGGCTTCGGAGAAGCGGTCGGTGTTGTTGAGCCAGATCACGTCACCGACGAGCACGTTGTCGTCGAGAACGCCACCGGTGGTGGCACGATCGGTCGCAAAGTAGGTCAGCGCCTGGTTGTCCGGAAGGTCCTTGTTGCAGGTGCGAACCACGTCGGCGGTGATGTAGAGCCAGGCCGGGCCGTCGACACGCTCGACGAACCAGGTCGGGAAGGAAATGGACCCCGGGGAACCGGAGCAGTTTTCCCAGTACGAGTTGCTGCCAGCCATGCTCGCCTCAAGGTAGCCCTTGAAGAGGAGGAGGGTGTCGGCGTCAATCGGGTTCACGTAGTTGACCGGCGAGGACACGTACACTGCCGGGTCGCAGAGGAGCGTCGGGGCAGTCGCTTCAGGCAGCGGCAGGTTGTTGATCGTGATCGCCGGGTTGTGGGTCTCGTTGTGGGTCGAATACGGGCCATCGTCGAACGGCGTGCCGCCGGCGTTGGTGGTCGCCCAGATGTTGTCAAAGCGGGCCAGCCCGCCGGTGCCGGTGGGATCCTCGGTGGGCAGGAAGCCGCCGCCGAGAATGTCGCGAATGTTCATCCGCGCCACGTCGTAGCCGGTCAGGGTGAGGTTGAAGTCTAGGATGGCGACCGAGTAGTCGCTCCAGACCGTGATGTGAACGATCTGTGCCTCCGAGGACACGTTGGTGATTGCGAACTGGGTGGTGGCACCGTCAATTCCGCCGTCATAGTCATTCGCAACGAACGGGTTCAGCAGCGTCGCCGCCGGCACCACGTCCGTCGAGCAGTAGTTGGCGTACGCCACACTGCTCAGGCCAAGGGCAAGAACCCCGACCACTGCCATTGTCAGAAACCTCTTCATGCTCAACTCCTTCCATTCCTCATCTAGATTCTAATTTTCCGGTGTGAACTCCCGGCCCGAAAGCCGGAAAACTCGAGACCCTCCATCAGCCGATGTCCCGCATCACCTCCCGTAAATGATTTGTTTCTCACACTTGTTATTGAAATATGTCATCACAGCATAAATGCT
Organism: Acidobacteriota bacterium; assembly: GCA_033791425.1. Classification (GTDB taxonomy): domain Bacteria; phylum Acidobacteriota; class Thermoanaerobaculia; order Thermoanaerobaculales; family Sulfomarinibacteraceae; genus Sulfomarinibacter. Next base: position 9,720 of record JASJGQ010000032.1, on the reverse strand, counting down.
AACACCGGGCCAGATACATTGTCAAGAACGAGGCGTTCAGACATGCACCGCTCGATAATCCCATCTTGGGCTCGGCAAGTCAACCTCCTGCAGCAATTATCGCCTGTACGGGCCGGTTCATACTGTTGCCGCGGGCCTGCAAATTACAGCGCTTCTCATATCGACCTGATGTCAACTCGCATCTTCGATAGGACGAGTCAACCAAACTCCAACACCGCCGGGGTTCCTGCCCGCCGGGACAAAGCTCGCCACGATATCGTCGCGGCCGTCCCCGTCAAGGTCGATCAACTCGAGGCCATAGACCGTTCCGGTTCCGGCAAAAGCGTCGGTCGTCTCGCGAACGAACTGTCCGTCAGGCTGGCGGATGAAGACTTCGAGCCCGCCATTCTTGCGCCCCGCTACCAGATCGAGGAAACCGTCGCCGTTGAGGTCGCCGAGCGCGATCCGGAAATAAACGTCGGTTCGCTCCTTGTCGAAAACCAACGGTTCGCCGTTTCGCCACCCCTCCTCGCGAAAGGCAAATGGGTAGGCGATGATCCCGTTGCGCGCGGTGGTCTGACCCTCGAACAGCCGAAACTGGACAAAGGTACTGAAAGTCTCGCCATCGCGGTAGGCGACATCGTAGTGATAGGCCGAACTGAGCACTCCGTTGAAGCGGGCCGGCCCCCAGTCCTCGCCGCCCTTGTTGATGTAAATCAGACGCCGTTCACCGGAGTTGTTCGAGGCCACAACAAGATCCAGAAGATCGTCTCCGTCGACGTCGACGGCCTGGATCCCGTCGCCGATATGGGTCACCGGAAAGCCCTCGGTCACCACCTTCCACGACTGGCCGCGGCGATAGAGCACCCAAATCGACGAGGAGTTTTCGATTTTTTCATTGGCCTTCATGTCGTAATCGATCTCGGCCACGAAGGCGAGGTCGTTGCTGCCGTCACCGTCGAAGTCGCCCACGGTCACCGCCCGCGACGCAAGGCGCGGGTCGTGCATCGGCAACCGCTCGGCGCGGCTGAAGTCGCCCCTGCCATCACCATAGAGAATGTACTGGGGGCCGAAGTGGATGGCGGTGACGATATCCTGGTGGCCGTCGCCGTCGATGTCGGCAACCGCCACCCCACCGTAGTCAATGCGGAACGAGGTCGGCCATTTCAGACCCGACCACAACTTGAAGGTCCCGTCGCCGCCACCGATGAGGATCGCGAACTCGGGCGGGTAGGTCTGGCGGCGCGGCGGAAACACGAGATCGGCGATGCCGTCCTCGTTCATGTCGGCGACGGCGAAGTTCATTTGCCACCGTCCGGCATCGGGAAGTTTTGCATCGGGAGCGACGAAATCGAGGCTCTTTTGAAAACCCGGCGGCACCGGTTCGGCTCCAAAATCGAGGAAGTACACGGCGCCCGGGGTCGACATCGCCTCCGAGGCCTGAACATAGCGCACCTCTTCCACCTGGCGCTGCGACCACACGCGATACAGCGGCGACTGCGGGTCCTCGGGCGGAATCCCGCGCAGCCAGATGTTCTCCTCGTCCTCGCGGACGATCTCCATCTTGATGCTCGATGCCACGTGTGAGAAGGCGTATTTGTCGTTGATCCGCACGACCTGGCTTTTGGCGAACGGCTTGGGAGTCAACCACTCCGTTACGAACTCACTCCAGGATTTCTTTGGTTGGTCCTTCCAGCCTTCAATGCGCTGCCGCAGCAGCTCATCGGAGCGCTCTTCGACAGCCTTCGGTTGCGGCTCATCCGCACTCTTTGCCGGCGGCGTCTGCTGCGCCCAACCCGTCACGACAGCCAGCAAACCGGCCACCAACACCGCACATACTCGTTTACGTTCCATCACATCCTCCGCTCTCTCAAGATTTCAAGGGGCCCTTACACGACATCGGGAATCGATGCCCGCCAGCGATCCAAGGCCGCCGCCCCGACCCACAGCACGAGGCTCCCTCCGACGAGGAGGTAGCAGACAGCTGTGATTGAAGGTGGTTCAGCCCCGACGAGGCCCGTTCGCAGCACCCCGATCAACGGGGTGAGCGGGTTCATTTCGATCAGACTGCGCACCGGATCCGACCGCACCAGGGCGAGAGGATACACGATTGGTGCGGCATAGAACACTACCTGGAGCGCCAACCCCATCATTTCGGCCACATCCGGAAGGAAGGCCCCGACCAGACTCGCGCCCAACGAAGCGCCGATGATCCAGAGGACCAACAACACCAATCCGAGCACGACCCACGGAATGCCGGCCAACCCGAGGTGTCCTCGCCAGGCGCAGAAGGCGACGACGAGAGCAAAGGAAATGGCGTGGTGCATCAACGTGCCGAGGGCATCGCCGACAACCAGCACCTCGGGCGGCATTCGCACCCGCTGCACCAGGCTGGCGTGGGCGCGAAAGAGCCGCGCCGCTCGCATGACAACGTCGTTGACCGCTAAGTAGGGCACCAGTCCCGTAATCAGAAAAACTCCGAATCCCACGGCTGGTCTTCTAGCAAGATCGATACCAAGACCCTCGACCTTGATCTGGAGGATCGCAGAAAAGACCGTCATGTAGAGGGCAAACTGTACTGCGGTGCTGATCGGTGTCCACAACCACCCGAGATACGAGCCGGCGTGGCGGGCCGCAAAAGCCCTCCAGGCGAGCTGGCGCACGAGGAAACGGTGTCGGTACAGAGTTTTCGGCAGCCTGAACGGGGCCAACACGTGAGACTTCATGGTCTTCGAAGAACCTCTCCTCCACCGTTGCCGACGCGACCTGATAGTAGGTGGCGCCGTTGACGGGGGTCACACGAGCCACCCTTTCCTCTTGACGCCCTTGTCACAGCAGCATAAGATAAACGACGTCTGGCCGAATTGTGTCCGCGTGCCGACGCGGGATGGTACTACAGGTCAGAAGGGAAGGCCAACAGATGGCCCACAAAGCGCAGTTGAGTTCGCCCCAGGTGGCCGCCGTCGGCAGCCGTCTGAGGAAGCTGCGCACGGAACGGGGCCTGACGCAGGCCGACCTGGCGCGCCAGATTGGCATCCAACAGTCCGATCTCTCCCGTATGGAAAAGGGCGAGTACCGGGTCTCCCTCGACAAGCTCTTCAAGATTCTCGCGGTCTTCGATCTCGATCTCGCCGATTTCTTTGGCGACCAGCCGGCCAAGGCCGAGGAACAACAGCCCCTCAGCCAACAGGATATGCAGATCCTGCACCAGCTCCGCGAGTTGGGTCCCCAGGCGCGCGCCGAGGTCCAGGAGTTTCTCGAGTTCAAGCTCCGCAAAGAACGCCAGGAACGTCGCACCCTCACCTCACGTTTGCGCTCTGGAGAGCACAGCTCATGAGGGGTCGTTACGACGAACTCATGCAGCTCGCGGAACAGGCCCTGGGGGCGGATGACTTCGAGCGGGCCGCCGAGCAATTCGAAAACGCCGAGTCGCTGGCCCGAGAGCACGGCGAAGTCGATCTCGCCGACCGCGCATTCTGCAACCGTTGTTCGGTGCTGGTCGAGCTCGACCAGGGCGCCGATCAGATTCCCAAGCTCAAGGAAATCCTGCTTTCGAGCAGCGACACGCGCAACCGTTTTCTCGCCGCCTACAACACCAGTGTCGCCTACGACATTTCCGAAGACGTCGAACGCGCACAGCGCTACGCCCGGCGCGCCACCGGTCTGGCCCGTGAGCTCGACGATCCCAGCCTCGAACACCGCAGCCTCAACCTCGTCGGAATCCTTGCGGCGCGCACTTCGCAGTTTGACGAAGCGGAAGATGCCTTCTGCCGCTGTCTCGAGGCCCATCGCGGAGCCGACGGATACCAGCGGGTGATGGCCGCACAGATCGAGGACAACCTCGGTTACGTCATGATGTGCACCGACCGGCTCGACGAGGGCATCGGTCACTGTGAAGAGGCGCGAGCGGTCATGGAAGCTCTGGGCGCCGACCACTACCTGTACGAAACTCTGCAGGACCTCTGCTACGGCTACGTGCTCGCGGACGACCTCGACCGAGCCGAGGAGTGCGGCACCCGCGCCCTCGAACTGGCCGTCGACCACTCGGACGAGCAGATCGCAAAGAACTGTCTCTTTCTTTTGAGCGAAATCGCGGTGAGGCGCGGCGATACCTTCGGGGCTCGCCGATACCTGCGCGAACTCACCGCGTACTACCCGGAGGCCGGGGTGTCGGAGGAGATCATCGATGTCTTCCTCGCCACCGATCTGACCACCGTGGTGAATTTGAGGGGGTAGCGATGAGGGGATTCAGAACATTTCTGATCGCCGTCATCCTGCTCGGCTTCGCCGGAATCGCCGGGGCTGTTGGGCCGATGACACTCGCCAGGACGGGAGACCTCTACTCGGTCTCCACCATCGACAACCAGGTGGTCGTGACCGCCAGGTATGCCGACGGCACGGTCAGCGAGCTCTTCGTTCCCCAATCTTCAGCCGCGGTCGATGACTCCCTGCAGGTGGGAGTGGACCAGGCAACCGGCGCCCTCTACGTCATGTGGCAAAAGAAAACCGATATGGAAGCCCGCCTCCGTCTGGCAGGCTATCTCGATGGTACGTGGATCGGACCGGTGACCTTTGCCGGAAACGACGGAACCGCGGCCTCCAATCCCCAGATGATCCTCCACCGGGTGGTCTCCACCTATTTCGAGGAAGCAGAAGGAGAAGAAGAACCGGCCGAGATCGAGATCGCCACGACGTTCCTCCATCTCACGTGGTGGAACCGTGCCAACGAAGACGATATCGGATCGGCGCAGTACCAGGCCGTGCGGATCGACGAGGACGGGACGCCGATGTTTCGTGAGACCGAGCCGATGTCGCTCGTCGACTTCCTCCCCTACGGTATTGCCTGCTTCGACATCGGGCCGGCCGAAAACCTCAAACACCCCAAGCTCCTGATGGATCCGCGGAGCGGGAACCCGCACGTGTTCGCCACCGACCTCAACAGCTGTCTGTTCCAGATGTTTGAGCTCCAGTCCGAGTTGGTGGAAGATATCGCCACCAAGAGGCGGCGCCACATCATCATCCTGCGCAGCCCGTCGACCGTCGCCCTTCGCCCCGATCTGCCGCTAGAGGCCACCAAGATCGAAGTGGGCAGCGGCCTCAAGCTCATCATGCACTGGGATGGCGACGACGAGACCCTTGAGTACCTCGAGCTCGACAAGGACGGCCTTTCCGAAACCAAGAGCCTCTCGCTCGATGAGACGCTCTCCCACGAGCAGGCGGTGGAGCTGATCAGGGGTCTGAGGAACTGAACAACGCAACGTTCGAAAAAGCCCACCTTTGCGGTGGGCTTTTTTTTGGTTTCAGGATGCTGGATGCAGGATTCAGGTTGCTGGTTGCTGGATGGCGGATATTGGACCTGTCACGGCGTAGCCCGTGGAGCGAAACCGGATGTTGGATTACTCCTGTCCAAGACAGCATCTCGGAAAGGAAAGCCGCGGAGCGGCGACAGAAATTAGCCCGGGGCGTGAGCCCGGGGGAACCGTGCAACCAAAAACAGTCAAGCCCCGGAGGGGCGACAGAAGGTTGCGCTCGACGCGAATGGCGCCGTTTTCGAGCTCTCGGTTGAACCCGCCTTTCAGTTCGAACTTCCGAAACTCAACACTCAAACCTCACAACTCAAAACTCGAAGGGCACCTCCGCCGCACGGTGACTGTTCGGAATCTAGTTCCAGCGATCAGATCACCTTCGATATCAGCTCCTCGAGGGCGGAGGCATAGCCGTCCCAGGTAAACCGATCGCGGCCCTCGACCGCCCCCCGGGCAAGCTCCTTCAGCCTCGGTTCGTCGAGCTCGACGAAGGCTGTTGTCAGCGCCTCCACCGAGCCCGCGTCGACCAACCAGCCGTCCACGCCGTGGCGAACGATCTCGGGCAGGCCACCGACCGAGGTGCTCAGGACCGGCACGCCTGCCGCCAGCGCCATCGGCGCCACCGCCGACTGCGAACCCGACCGGTAGGGCAGGACCACGAGATCGGCGGCCGCCAACAGACGCGGTACCTCAGGCTCGGGAACCCACCGCAGTGCGAGCCGGACCCGGTCCTCGAGCCCGAGATCGCTGACTTGTTGCGTGAGAACGTTCTCCAAACCACCCCACGGCTCCCCCGCCACCATCACCAGCCAGTCGCTGGACTCCGGCAGCTTCGCAGCAGCATCGATCAAAAGATCGACTCCCTTATAGGGACGAATCAACCCCAGAAACAGCGCGACGCGCCGTTCCGATGGCAGATCGAGTTCCGCTCTCGCAGCGGTGCGATCGGGCAACGGCTCAACCGCGGTCGGCGGAAAAGGGTATGAAGCGGTCGGCACTCCGGGATGGGCCTCACCGAGGTGCCGTTCGAGCGATACAGCGTGGGTGAAGAGGGCCCGGCAGCGCCGGAGAACAGACCTCGCCGTCCGTCGCCTCAGCATTCCGGAATCGTGATCGGCCGGGTTGTGGACCACCGCCACCGCCGGTGGATGCTCACCGCGCAGCAGAAACAACCACAGACCAGCCCAGGCCCAGGTCCAATAGGGCATAATCCAGGCATCGGCGTTGAAGGCCGCAGCACGGGCGCGGCCGGCGGCCCACGACATGGGGTTCAGGGGTTCGAGTACTGCGCTGGCGCACCCCAACTGCCGACAAGCGTCGGGGTCGCGATCGCTCGCGCCGGGAAACAACCAGGTCGGGTACTGGCGTCGCGGCGTCAGAAACAAAACCTCGTGGCCACGGCCCTCGAGGCCGCTCACCATCTCGGTTGTCGTCCGTGCAACGCCGCCGCGGAATGGATGGCCGGATCCGAAGACCACCAGGCGCATGGCTCTTACCGTGTTGGCGGATGCGTGATCTTGCGGAACCGCTCTTCAAGCCGCAACCGGACCGGGTCCGGAACCAGACCAGTTACGTCGCCGCCCAGGTCAACCACTTCCCGCACCAACCGGGACGACAGGTAGAGGTACTCCTCTTTGGGTGTGAGGAACACCGTTTCCACCGACGGAGACAGACGGCGGTTCATCAATGCCATCTGGAACTCGTACTCAAAATCGGAGACCGCACGCATCCCACGAATGATGATGCTGGCTTCGATTTCCTGGAGAAAATTGACCAGCAGACCCGAAAACGACCGGACTTCCACGGCCGGGTTGTCGAGGTAGATCTCGCTGACCATTTCGGCGCGCTCCACCGGAGAGAAAAGAGCATCCTTTCCCGCATTGAGGAGAATGCCCACCACCACCTTGGGAAAAATCCGCGTCGCGCGCTCGACGATCGCCACGTGACCGACGTGGAAGGGGTCGAACGAACCGGGGTAGACGGCGACAGGTGCGTGGGATGCTGACATGGAGCGATTGTAGCAGGAGAGCCATGTTCCACTTCCGCTGGCACGCGAGACGCGTGCCCCACAAACGGGCCCGGTCACTGTCGCCTTGTGGGGCAGCCGTCCCGGCTGCCGACCGGGGAGGATGCCAGGCACCTCCGCCGCCTTCGGCCCTTTGCGAAACGTGCCTCCAAATGTAGGCAGGTCCGTCAGGGCCTGCCACCACCAATGTCTTTTGAAGCCTCTCGAGCGCGGGCCGTAAACGACCCGCCTACGACTTTCAGAGAGGCACCTCCACCGCACGTGGACCTACGCACCCTGAGAACTCGCCCGTTGATTGTCGGTGGGAAGCTGGGCCGGAATTCCTAATTCCTAATTCCTACTTCCTATTTCCCGCCTACTCTTCGGTGGTTCCCGCCGTGGCCCGGTTGTGCTGTCTGTCGACCACCCTCACCACGACGAGGTGGGAGCCGTCCTCAGCGGGGAATTCGAAGGACTCGTCACGCCCGTCGAGCAACCCATCGGCCGGCGCCAGGGCCTCCCATGCCTCGCCATCGCGCGACCACTCGGCACGGACGATGGGGCTCAGGGCGTCGGTCACCGTCGCCAACCAGGTCTCTCCAGTACGTTCGAGACTGATCGTTGGCGGCGTGTTGTCGACAGCAAACCACCGGCTCAGCTTCGTCGTCTCGAGGGCCCCTTCGGGGTTGTCGGCGCCGTCGCTGGCGGTGAGGCGGAAACGGTAGACACCATCGGGAACGGCGCTGGTGTCAATCCCCAATTGGGTGCCGGTGATCCGTTCCCGAACCTCGAGATGGTGGCCGTCCCGCCCCTCGATTTCGAGTCGGTACTGCAGCGGATCGCGGTTCGGGTCCGCGGCCTTCCAGCTCACGGTACGGAAGCCTGCGCGGTAGTACTTCTTGCCCTTGGTCGAGGCCCCGTTCTTAGCCGCGGACTCGTCGACCACCGTAAAGATGCCATTGGCATCCGGGTGGACGGCCTCGATCACCGGGCCCGAGGCCGGCGGCGCGGCGAGATAGATCACGCCGGGATCTTCGACCACCAATGACGGCACCCGCGGCGGCAGGTTCACCTCGACCGTCGCCACCTCCACCCGATCGACGTATACGGCATCGCCGTTCGTCGGCGGCAGCCTCACTTCCCACTGGACGGCCCGGGCCGGCGGCAGCGACACCTGACCCACTCCCGCCGGCATCCACTCGGTCCACTCCAACCAGGTGTCGTCCGGGGATTCCGAGATGCCGGTTCGAAAACGAATCCCAACCCCCGGTCCCGCCGGCTCGACGCGATACTCGCCAAATCGAACCGGCTGTTTGAAGTCTTTGGTCGGCGAGCGAAACCGCCCCGGCCGGGCGCCATCCGCGTCGCGCCACAACACCCCTCCGGGCCCCTGGGTGAGCAATGCTTCGCCGCCGTTGATCACTGCGACGATCTGAACCGCGTCGACGGTCGCGAGTCGCGCTCCGCCGTCGGCGACGAACCGCCAGACCTCACCCTCCCAACCGGTGCCCACCAGGAGTCCCTCGCCGTCCCAAGCGACGGAGGCGGCGATCTCCTTGGTAAAGCGGTGCAGGCTGAGGAGCCCACCGTCCACGGTCAGCTGCAGGATCTCGGAGGTCGCCGTTTTGCCGTTGACCTTGGGCAGTTTGAGATCCGTGCCCGGTGTGATTTCGGTTTCGACCTCGGCACCATTGGTCTCTGCCGATTTCCCGTTACTTCGAGATGCGGTCGAAACCGGTTCGCCGACGAGGGCCGCGGCCCACACCGAACCGCCCCCCACGGCGAGATCGGAGATTTCGGTAAAGGGGCTGTCGGCCAGAACACCCACCATTCCGTTCTCGTCCACGCTCAGAATCAACCCCTTGCCGGACGTCCCGACCAGGAGGCGGCCGTCCTCGACCTCGAGACACCGCGCGTGCACGTCCGGCAACTCCTTCCAGCGCTCGAGGCCACGATCCGCGAGACGGTACAGGGTTGCCGGTGGCCCGGCCGCGGCCACGACCTCGCCTGCAAAGACCGCCAGGTCCCAGATGCCACCTTCCTGCAGACGACCGACCTCGCTGAGCTCGCCGCCAGACCATTCATAGATCACACCCGGTGCAACCGTCGCCAAAACGACCGTGCCGTCGTCCCGCACCACGATCGCCGTCACCTGCTCCGCCGGCAGGTCCGCCAACAACTCGGCCTCGGCGCCGCGAACCCGGTAGAGCCGCGCCGGATGGCCGGTCCCGACAATCAACGACCCATCGCCGGCCCGGACCCCCGCCATGACGATCGGTTCCTCGACACTCGGGCCAGAGCTCCAACCCTCGACCCATCGCAGGGTGCCGTCAGGCGTCACCTCGACGCCCTGGCCCCGCCCCGCGAGAAACCCGTCGGCCGTGTCGACGATCCAGCGTCGGGTTTCGGTGGCACTGGCAAGCTGTGCGA
>JASJGQ010000031.1:0-5368 GCA_033791425.1 Acidobacteriota bacterium | reverse complement strand
GGCGTTGTTTGGCGCGTGCCCGCCCTTCGACCACCGGGTCCACCGCCTCGAGGTGGCTGGGATTTGCGGTCAGGCTGACGTGGACGGTCTGCCCGTCGACCGTCACATAGTCGGAGCTGTAGCTGCGGTGGTACTTGACATCGCCGTCACCGCCGTAGGGATCCGGCCGCACGTTGTCCTCGAACTCGTGGAAGATCATCGAATAGGGTTTACGGAGGATATTGGCGAGGACGTTGAGCCGCCCGCGGTGGGCCATCCCCATGACGACCTCCTCCGCGCCGGTCGCGGCGGCCGTTTCCATGAACTGGTGAAGGGCCGGGATCAGGCTTTCGGCGCCTTCGAGCGAAAACCTCTTCTGGCCTTGATATCGACCGTGGGTGAAGCTCTCAAAAAGTTCTGCATCGATGAGCTGGCCGAGGATGCGGTGCTGCTGTTCTCGGCTCAGTTCAGGTCGGTTGCGAACAGGCTCCATCTCGGCCTGGAGCCATCTCCTGGCATCCATGTCCTGGATGTGGATGTACTCCGCGGTGGCTGTGCGGCAGTAGGTGTCGCGAAGCACACCGAGGATCTCCTGCAGCGTTGCCTGTTGCCCGCCGCCGAGGTGGCCGGTGTCAAAGACCTGCTCGAGGTGTTCTTCCGTCAGACCGAAGGTCTCGAGATCGAGGAGGGGGTGGCTGTCAAGGTTGTCGCCGAGTGGGTCGAGGTCGGCGAGCAGGTGGCCGATGTTGCGGTAGGCAAAGATCAGGCTGGCCACCTTTGACTGATCGGCAGCTCTTTCTGACGCGACGGGGCCCGACGGACGGTAGGCGAGGTCGAACCCGGAGAAGAACAGCTGCCATTCCTCATCCAGGCTGTTGGGATCGACCTGCCACTGTTCGTACATCTCTTCGACGTAGTCCGAGCTCGCCAAAAGCGAGATGCTCTTCGGTGTGGGCCGTGATGGTGGATCGGTGGCCAAGTGTCTTCCCCCAGGTCTTGCCGTCGCCGACTCGTCGCGGCGGTCGCTGTCAATCCATAACGTAGGCCAGGATTATGGCATTTCCACGCAGCCTGCGTATATCCCGGATTTTTCGCGAATGATCCGGGATAGAATACCGGCATGAATTCGCTCTCCCGCGAAAAGGTCGAATTTCTCCGCGTCCTCGCCGCGAGAATCGTACCCGAAACGACTGATCTTGACGGCGCCGGGTTAGATCGCTTCTTCGGCATCATCGATGACGCGCTGGCGAGTCGGGAGCCCTCGGTTCGGCAGCAGTTCGCGACCTTTCTGGGCGTCGTGAAGTGGGCGCCGCTGCCGCGCTACGGCGGGCCCTTCGACAAACTTTCGGGCGACCGCCAGGATGCGGTCCTTCGCTGGTTCGAAGATTGCCCGGTGGGGCTGTTGCGCTCGGGAACCTGGGGCCTCAAGGCGATGGTTTTTATGGGCTACTACGGACAGCCTGAGACCAACCATCTGGTGGGTTATGACCCTGGCGGCCCCCGTGCGTGAGCACCAGTACGACATCGTCATCATCGGCTCGGGGGCGGGCGGAGGTGCGGTCGCCAGGGAATTAGCGCCCCTGCGCGCCGAAGGAGTCCGCGTCGCGGTCCTGGAATGGGGCCCCAAACTCGCGGAAGCGGAATACACCGGGCACGAAGTGGAGATGTCGAAGAGACTCTATTTCGACTCCGGCGGGACCTTCACCAAAGACCGAGCCCTGACCCTGGCCTATGGCCGTGCGTACGGCGGTTCGACCGTCATGTACACCGGCACCTCGCTGACCATGCCGGAGGAAGTTGTCGAGGCGTGGAATGTTCCCGGGCTCGAATTCTCGGATCTCCATCCGCGCGCATTGAAGTACCTCGAGGACAACAACGCCCATCTGCTGGCGCCCGATCTCATCAATGACAACAATCGCCTCTTTCTCGAGGGTTGCAGCGAGCTCGGCTACCAGGTCGAGCAGTTCCCGATCAACGTCAAAGGCTGCCGAGGATCGAGCCTGTGCAACCTTGGGTGTCCCAACCAGGCCAAACAGGGGACCCACCGGGTTCAGCTTCCACAAGCCGAAGCCCAGGGTGTAGAGGTGATCACCAACTGCCGGGTGACGCGTATCGGTGACCGGGTCTGCGAAGCGATCGTGGCGGACCCCGGTTTTGGGGAGGCGTCGCGGTGGGAGGATGGTGAACACCGGGTCAGGGCCAAGGTGGTGGTGGTGTGTGCCGGAGGCGCCGTCAACTCGCCCGCGCTCCTTCTGAGTTCAGGCTTTGGTGATCGCCTGCCTACCCTCGGCCGCTACCTGACGCTGCATCCGGCATTGATCCTGGTCGGGGAACACGAGAAACCCTTGAGCAACTTCAGCGGCCACCCCAAGAGCTACTACTGCGACCAGTTTCTGGCGAGTGAGAGGTTTCTCCTCGAGACCTGTATGTACTTCCCGTTTGTCACCGCCAAAAACCTGATCGGCTTTGGCGCCGAACACTCCGAACTCATGCGAGCCTTTCCCCGTCTCCAGATGATCCTCGTCCTGGCCGCCGACAGAGCGCTGGCTGAGAACCGCATCACCCTCGACAGAAAGGGCGATCCGGTCGTGGACTACACCCTGACCCCGGAGGTTCTCAACGCCCTCCACGCTGCCATGATCGCGAGTACCAGAGTCTTCTTGGCAGCCGGCGCGAGGCGGGTCCATGCCCCGGCTGGAGAGACCTTCTTTATCGACGCCGCAGACTCGGGCAGGGTCGAAGAACTCATTCCGCGCGACAACGTCAAACCCGGCAGGATCTCGATAACATCCGCCCACCTGATGGGTGGCTGCCGGATGGGACGCAACGCGACTGATTCGGTGACCGACGGGTGGGGGAGGGTGCACGGCGTCCCGTGGCTCTTCGTCGCCGATTCGAGCCTTTTCCCGGAGTGCTCCCGGGTCAATCCCTACATCACGGTCATGGCTCTGGCCGATCGTGTCGCGGAGGGCATTCGCGACAACGCAGAGGAGTTGCTGTCATGAAGACCCGAGCTGCGAAAGAAATCGCCCGCGCCCTGGTTGACGAGGGTGTTCGCTTTACCTTTGGGATTCCCGGAACCCACAATATCGAGCTCTATGACGCCCTCGCCAAGGTCGACGGCATCGAGACGGTGTTGGTGACGTCGGAGGTTGCCGGCGCCTTCCTCGCCGACGGCTTTTCCCGGTCCTCGGACGAGGTCGGGGTGATCAACGTGGTTCCCGGCGCGGGTGTGACCTACAGCATGTCGGGGATTGCCGAAGCTTGGATGGACAACGTGCCGATGGTTGTTCTCGCAAGCGGCATCCGCTCCGACACCGCGGCCGCCTATCAACTGCACGCCATCGACCAACTCGCGGCTTTGCGGCCGATCACCAAAGAGGCGGTGCGGGTCGAGCGCGCCGACGATCTGTATCCCACCATCCGCCGCGCTTTCCAGATCGCACGCTCCGGTGCGCCGGGGCCGGTGGCGGTGGAAATCCCAGCCCAGTTCTTTTTGCTACGGCAGGAGATCGGTGAGGTCCGCTACCAGCCCGAACCGGAGGCAGGGACCGTTCCGGAGCCCGAACTCGTCGAGCGCGCCGCGGCCATGCTGGCGGATGCCCACGCCCCGGCTCTCTATCTCGGCAAGGGCGCGGCCGGCGCCGCGGATCTTCTGGTCCCGTTGGCCGAGCAGCTCGGAACACCGGTGGCGTCGTCGTTCAGCGGCAAGGGCGTCTTCCCGGAGAGCCATCCACTGTGGTTGTGGAACGGCTTCGGACGCCAGGCACCGGCGTTTGCGCGAACCGTCATGAAAGACTGCGACTGTCTGCTGGCCATCGGCTGCCGCTTTGGTGAAGTGACGACCGCTGGCTTTGGCATCGAGCCGCCCGAGAATCTGATCCACGTCGACATCGCGCCGGAGGTCTTCAACCGCAATTTTGCCGCCAAGCTTACGATCGCTGGTGACGCACGACTTTTTGTCGAGGCTCTCGAAAAATTGATGGAGGGCCGCCGCCCGTGGGAAGAACTTGCGAATGAGATCGCACGGGGGCATGCCGAGGTGGTGGCGCGTTGGCGGCGGCGGGCGAGCGAGACGCGGGTGACGCCGCAGTTTCTGTTCGAGGCTCTACAGCGGCACTGTCGCGAAGACGCCATTTTTGCCACCGACAGCGGCAACGGGACCTTCCTCGCGGTCGAACACCTGCGGCTCGAGGCGCCGGGGCGTTTTCTCGCGCCGACCGATTTTTCCTGCATGGGCTATTCGGTTCCGGCGGCCATCGGTGCCTGCTTTGCAAACTCCGGGCGCGATGTGGTGGCGCTGCCGGGTGACGGCGCATTCCTGATGACCGGTCTCGAACTGATCACCGCCACTGCGTACGAGGCAGCACCGCTGGTTTGCGTCCTGCGCGACGGCAAGCTGTCCCAGATCGCGCAGTTCCAGAAGATGCAGGTCAACCGTGAGACCTCGAGCGTCCTGCCCGACTATGACCTCGAGGGCTTCGCGCGCACCACGGGGTGTCGCTACTTCCGCATCCTCCGGGACTCCGAGCTCGACGCCGTTCTTCCGGCCGCCCTCGAACTGACTCGTGCCGGCATACCGGCATTGGTCGAAGTAAACATCGACTACTCAGAGAAGACGTATTTCACGAAGGGTGTCGTCAAGAACGTCTTTTCGCGTCTGCCGTGGGGCGATCGCGTCGCCAACATCCTGCGCGCCGTTGGCCGGCGGTTGGTGTAACTGCAAGGATTCTGGATGCAGGATGCAGGATGCAGGATTCTGGATGCAGGGGGGACTCATTCCTTATCGTGTTCGGAAAAAGAGGATGTCTTTTCGACCGAATAAGGGAGGGGTCGCGCCACCGAGATCCCTCGATTCGTTCGTTTCACTCTCTCACTCGGGATGACATTCTGGCTGGGCTGCCAAGGCCAACCCGCCATCATGTCATTTCGACCGAGCATTAGGTGCGGCGAAGTCCGGAGGACGAAGCCGGAAGCGAGCGGAGAAACCTCTTGAAAGGCGGCCGCCAAGGGGATTCGCTCCGGTGACGTCCCTCCGGGTTCGATATCCCGATTCTCACCACAGCATTGCCCGTGAGTGCCCCCTTAGAGGATGTTTGCGCCCGAAGCACCCGCTCAAGTCGAGGACAGGCGATCGCAAAATCCTCAAAGACGGCACGTCCGGTCGACGTGAACGGTTGGGCCGTTTTCGGGCGTTCGAGTGAACCCGCCTTTCAGAGCGCGGTCCCCGGGAGGAGCCACCCATCGCATTGTTTGCCCGAGCGGTGTCGGTAGACTGATGAAGCGAGCCCAAACAATGCGATAAATGGCACCTCCGCCGCACGCGGATTCCTCCTGAGATGGAATCCAGCATCATCCAGGATCCAGCATCGAGTATCTGCGTTCATCT
>JASJGQ010000030.1:0-3961 GCA_033791425.1 Acidobacteriota bacterium | reverse complement strand
ACTCATCTCCACCCTGCGCACTCCGGCCTTTGTGGCCCGTGCCACAGTCCACAACCCGCTGGCGTCGGTGCACGCCAAGGAAATGCTGCGGCGGGCCTTCACATATCAAGTCGAGGGAAGGTGTTTCTCGCTGGTGGAAATCCTCTCCACGTGCCCGACCAACTGGGGGATCCCGCCGGCCGAGTCGACCAGTTGGTTGGAGAAGAATATGCTGCCCTACTACCCGGTAGGGATCTTCAAAACGCCCGAAAGCGGGAGCCGCGAGCCAAAACCCTTGGGCTCGTGAGTGGAGGTGTCATGCAGAGCGAAGTGATCATGGCCGGATTCGGAGGGCAGGGGATTCTCCTGATCGGCAAAATGCTCGCCTATGCGGGGATGCACGAAGGCAAAGAGGTGTCGTGGCTGCCGTCGTATGGTCCGGAGATGCGAGGCGGCACCTGCAACTGTACGGTGGTCGTCTCCGACAAACCGGTGGGCTCTCCGGTGATCCGGTCACCGCGCGTGG
This sequence comes from Acidobacteriota bacterium, assembly GCA_033791425.1. Classification (GTDB taxonomy): domain Bacteria; phylum Acidobacteriota; class Thermoanaerobaculia; order Thermoanaerobaculales; family Sulfomarinibacteraceae; genus Sulfomarinibacter. The sequence goes on along the minus strand of JASJGQ010000030.1, from coordinate 3,456 downwards.
TGCTCGCCATGAATTTACCGTCGCTCGAGAAATTCGAACCGGACATTCGTCCGGGAGGCCTCCTGCTCATCAACTCGTCGCTCATCAACCGCGGCAGCGAGCGCGAGGATCTGACGGTGATCGAGGTGCCCGCCAATCAGATCGCCACAGAACTCGGGAACCCTCGCGGCGCCAACATGGTGGCCCTCGGCGCCTATCTCGGAGCCACCGATGCGGTCTCTCTTGATGAGGTGATTGTTGTGATTCGGGAGACCTTTGCCGCCAAACCGGCGGTGATCGACGTCAACATCGAAGCGCTGCAGAAGGGCTACGAGCTCGGCGCGGCGCACAAGGTGATGGAGGCTTGATGGCCGAGACTCCGTGTTCCGACCTCACGATGACCGAGGACATCCTAGGCAGATACCCGGCCGGAGAGCTGGCGCTGATCCAGGTCCTGCAGGACGTCCACCGCGCCTATAACTACCTGCCGTGCGACGTGCTCGAGCGTGTTGCCGAGGCGCTCGAAGTGCCGCTGGCCAAGGTCTTCTCGGTCTCGACCTTTTACAAGGCGTTTTCGCTCGAGCCCCAGGGCGACACCATTATCAAAGTGTGTACGGGCACCGCCTGCCACATCCGCGGCGCCGGCCAGCTGGTCGAGGAACTCCAGCGCCAGCTCGGGATCGGGCCCGACGAGACCACCGAGGACCTCAAATTCACCGTCAAGACCGTCAATTGTGTGGGCGCCTGCGCGATGGCGCCGGTGATGATCGTCGGCGAAACCTACCGCGGCAGCGCCAAGGCGGCAAGGATGGCAACATACCTCGCCGAGGGAGGCGACGATGAGAATTGAGTCCAGAGACCAATTCGAGGTGTTGCAGTCCCAGGCACGGGAGATCGAGGCCAACCAAACCCAGCAGGTGCTGGTTTGCTGCGGTACCGGGTGCCTGGCCTCGGGCGCGAAAAAGGTGGCCGAGGCCTTCGCGGGCGAGATCGCCAAGCGCAGTCTCGACGCGGACGTCAACCTCTTCGTCAAGTCGACCGGCTGTCACGGTTTCTGCGAGCGGGGTCCGTTGGTGGCCCTGCGGCCGTCGGGCATCCTCTATACCAAGGTCAAACCGGGCCGGGTCGAGGAGATTGTCGAAAAGACCCTGATCGGTGGAGAAGTGATCCGGGGCCTTTTGTACAAAGAACCGGTGAGCGGCGAGCGCATCGAGCAGTACACCGAGATCCCGTTTTATAAGAACCAGGTGAGGGTGGCGATGCGCAATATCGGCCGCATCGATCCGACCTCGATCCTCGATGCGATCGCCGAGGGCGCGTACTCAGGATTGGCCAAGGCCCTCTTCGAGATGACTCCCGATCAGGTCATCGACGAAGTGGCGACCTCGGGCCAGCGTGGCCGCGGCGGCGCGGGATTCAACACGGCCCGCAAGTGGCGCTCGTGCAAGGCGGCCCCGGGTGAGCGGCGATTCGTTCTGTGCAACGGTGACGAGGGCGACCCGGGAGCCTTCAAGGACCGCTCGATCATGGAGGGCGACCCGCACTCGGTGCTCGAAGGGATGATCCTCGGCTCTTACGCCGTCGGCTCTCACGAGGGCTGGATCTACGTTCGCGACGAGTACCCGCTGGCAGTCGTCAACCTCACCATCGCGCTCGCCGAGGCCCGCAAGTACGGATTGCTCGGCGAAAACATCATGGGCTCAGGATTCGACTTCGATATAAAAATCTCGCGCGGCGGCGGCGCCTTCGTGTGCGGCGAATCGTCGGCCCTGATGCGGTCGCTCGAAGGCAAGACCGGCGAACCGCGGGCCAAGTACGTGCACTCGACCGAAAAAGGGCTCTTCGATATGCCGACCGTGCTCAACAACGTCGAGACCTGGGCCGGTATCGGCGCCATCATCGACCGCGGCGGCGAGTGGTTTGCCTCCATGGGGACCGAAGAGTCCAAGGGTACGAAGGCCTTTTCCCTGGTTGGCAAGGTCAAGAACACCGGGCTTATCGAGCTGCCGATGGGCACCACCCTGCGCCACATCATCTACGACATCGGCGGCGGTATTCTCAAGGACCGGCCGTTCAAGGCGGTGCAAACCGGCGGCCCGTCGGGCGGTTGCGTTCCGGAAGAACTGCTCGACCTTCCGGTGGACTACGAAAAGCTCACCGAGGCCGGCTCCATGATGGGTTCGGGCGGCATGATCGTCATGGACGATCGCACCTGCATGGTCGACGTCTCGCGTTTCTTCCTCGCCTTCCTCGAGGAAGAGAGCTGCGGCAAATGCACGCCCTGCCGCGAAGGCCTGCGGCAGATGGTTGCTATTTACGATCGGATCATCGCCGGCAAGGGCCGGGTGGGCGACATCGAACTCATCGAGAAACTGGCTGCGGGCATGCAGCTTGGCAGCCTGTGCGAGCTCGGCAAGTCCGCGCCCAACCCGGTGTTGTCGACCCTGCGCTACTTCCGGTCGGAGTACGAGGCCCATATCCACGACCACGCCTGTCCGGCGGGGGTCTGCCGTGAACTCACAGCCTTCGAGATCATGGACGACTGCGACGGCTGCCACCTGTGCTTCAAGGTCTGTCCGGTAGATGCCATAGCCGGGGTGGTCAAGGAGATGCACGTGATCGACGACGAGGCCTGTATCTCGTGTGGAGCGTGTGTCGAGGTCTGCCCCACCGACTCGATCCGGACCTTTCCCAAGCACGAACTCGAAAAAGCGGAGGTGGTTTGATGCCGACGCTTCAAGTCAACGGCCGCCGCGTCACCGTGGATGCCGATGCGACGATCCTCGACGCTGCCCGCGCGGCCGGCGTGGAGATCCCGACCCTGTGCCAGTTCGACGGCCTCGAACCGTGGGGCGGGTGCCGCCTGTGTGTGGTCGACATGTCCGAGGAGCGCTGGGACGACGACTACTTCAAGGTCGTGACCTCCTGCAACCACCCGGTGGCCGAAGGCATGACCGTCGTTACCGATTCGGAGCGGGTGCAGGAGACCCGGCGAGTTGTGCTCGATTTGTTGCTCGCCCGCTGCCCCGACACCCCTTTGATTCAGAAAGTGGCTCGTGAGCACGGCATCGAAACGACCTCGTACGCCCTCAACCCCGAGCCAACCGACTGCATCCTGTGCGGTCTCTGCACCCGGGTCTGCGACCACATCGGGGTTTCGGCGATCTCGAGCACCAACCGCGGCTGGGGCCGCGAGATTGCGCCGCCCTTCAACCAACCGCCGCCGGATTGCATCGGCTGTCTGGCGTGCGCCGAGATCTGTCCCACCGACTTCATCCCCTACACGACCTCCCATGTCAGCCGGTCGATCTGGGGCCGGGAGTTCGAAATGCTGCGTTGCGAGAATTGCGGCCGGGCGCATATCACCAGGGCCCAGTCCGAATTCCACGCTGCGGAGCGGGCCGAGGAAACCGGTGTTCCGGAAGACTGGTTCAAGTACTGCGACGCGTGCAAGAGAAAACAGCAGGCGGCCCGCTT
>JASJGQ010000029.1:0-3360 GCA_033791425.1 Acidobacteriota bacterium | reverse complement strand
AGGCGGGTCAACGCGCGGTGTGTCGCTTCGATCAGGCGAATGCCCTCACAGAGCTTGAGGTCAGGGTCCTCCTCGAGTGTCCGGCTCGCCACGTCGAGCATCAGACAGCACCTGGCATCGAGCATCGAGCGAAAATCGTCTGGTCCCATGGCTCCCTTATTCACCTCCATCAACGAAGGAAACAACCGTGCTATTTCACGATCCTGATTCATTTCTCGACGAAGTGGAAGACATAGCCCGGCTCGGTGGCGAGCGGCTGATGGCGCACTGGCGGTCTCTTGAGGCCCATCAAATCAGCGAGAAAGCCCGCAACGACTTTGTGTCGGCGGCAGACCTGGCCTCGGAAGAGACAATTCTCGAGGCGGTGGCAACCCGCTTTCCCGGGCACCGGGTTCTGGCCGAGGAATCGGGATACTCAAGTAGCGACAATTCCGCGCCCACCTGGATAGTCGATCCCCTGGACGGCACCACAAACTTCGTTCACGGGATCCCGCAGTTTGCCGTGTCCATCGGGGTGGCGATCGAGGGTCAGGTTCAGTTCGGGGTGATCTTCGATCCCTGCAAAAACGATCTCTTCACAGCCGCACGAGGCCACGGCGCTCGCTGGAACGGCGCCCCGTGCCGGGTCAGCAACCGCACAGGGCTCGAGGGGTCCCTGATCGCGACTGGTTTCCCGTTCAAGGCCCACCGGCTTCTCGACCCCTATCTGGCCATCTTCAAAGATGTCTTCCTCCGCTGTAAAGCCATCCGCCGCCCGGGCGCCGCCGCCCTCGATTTGGCCTACACCGCCTGCGGATTGTTCGACGGGTTCTTCGAATTCCAACTTTCGGCATGGGACGTTGCCGCGGGTTCGGTTCTGGTGGAGGAAGCGGGCGGAATCATCACGGATATGGACGGCGGGGCAGACCACCTTTCGAACGGAAACGTCGTCTGCGGCCCCCGGGGCGTCCAGGAGGAACTGCTCTCCATCGTGGCCGGCCACCGCTCGGCGTGGCGCTCCGCACTGGATTCTTGACGGCCGCTCCAGAAACCGAGTCTCGACGTGTCGTGTATCACTGTCAAAGTCTTGTGAAACGTCTCGACCCCGCTATACTCGGCTCTGTGACCAAACGGGAAATGACGCACGGCGCGATGCGCGAACGGGTTCAGGAAGCCGTCTCCTGGACGCGGAGTGAACGGTTCGAAGACGCCATCGCGGTCTTTGAAAAGTACCTTCCGATTCTCTCCGCCGACGGCGATCTCCAGGACAAGAGGTTTGCCGCCGCCGCCTTCTCGTACTACGGCCTCTGCGTCGCCATGGTCAAACACAAATACGCCGAGGCGCTCAAATACTGCAACATCTCGGTCAAGGCCAACTTCATGGACCCCGAACACCGGATCAACCTCGCGATGGTCTATCTCGAACGAGACGACCGCAATAACGCGGTGCGCAACCTCGAGGCCGGTCTCCGTCTCCAGCCGTCGAACAAGCGCGTTCAACAGATTTTCGCCGAGATCGGCTGCCGCAAACCGGTGACCTTCAGTTTTCTTCCGAGGCGCAACCCCATCAACGTCTGGCTGGGGAGGTTACGGGACTCATGAGGGCTCTCCGAGGCGCAGTGTCGGGCTCTTCGAGCGGGTTTTTTCAAAGGCAAATCCACCCTTGCCACGATCGCGCAAGGGGTTTATCCTACGCGTTGTGAATTTGTTCACGTGGTCGACTGACCACGTGTGTTGATCCACCAACACATCGGGGTCGCCGAGACGGCGTGTCCCGCGGAGGTTTTCCATGGCTGAGCGACAAACTGTGATGATTGACGGGAATGAAGCGACCGCATCGGTCGCCCACCGCATCAACGATGTGTGCGCCATCTACCCGATCACACCCTCCTCCAATATGGGGGAATTTGCGGACGAATGGTCGGCGCGAGGCCAGACCAATATCTGGGGCATCGTCCCCGATGTCATCGAGATGCAATCAGAGGGCGGGGCCTCGGCCGCGGTCCACGGTTCGCTCCAGGCCGGCGCGCTAACGACCACCTTCACCGCTTCGCAGGGCCTCCTGCTCATGATTCCCAGCATGTACAAGATCGCCGGTGAGCTAACGTCAGCGGTCTTCCACGTGTCGGCCCGCACGCTCGCCACTCACGCCCTGTCGATCTTTGGCGATCACTCGGACATCAACGCCGTCCGCCAGACCGGCTGGGGGCTCCTGGCCTCCGGTTCGGTGCAGGAGGCGCACGACATGGCCTGCATCTCGCAGATGGCGACGCTGGCCAGCCGCATTCCCTTCGTCCACTTCTTCGACGGCTTCCGCACCTCGCACGAGGTGTCGAAGATGGAGCTGCTCACGGACGACGATCTACGGCACCTGATCGACGATGATCTGGTCCGCGCCCACCGTGATCGCGCGCTCTCCCCGGACCGTCCGGTCATTCGCGGCACCTCGCAGAACCCCGATACCTTCTTCCAGGCGCGTGAGGCCATCAATCCGTTTTACGAGGCGTGCGCGGGCCACGTGGTCGACGCCATGGAAGCCTTCGGCAAGCGCGTCGGTCGTGAGTACCATCTCTTCGACTACGTCGGCGACCCGGATGCCGAACGTGTCGTCATCATCATGGGCTCCGGCGCCGAGGCAGTTCACGAGATGGTGGACTGGCTCAACGAGCGCGGCGAAAAGGTCGGGGTGCTCAAGGTCCGGCTCTACCGCCCGTTTTCCGCCAGCGACTTCCTCGAGGCCCTGCCGACCTCGACCACCAAGATTGCAGTCATGGACCGCACAAAGGAGCCCGGTTCGCTCGGCGACCCGCTCTATCTCGACGTCATCACCGCGTTGCACGAATCGAGAACGGCCGGCGCCAGCCGCTTCAAAAACGAACCGGTGGTGGTCGGCGGACGCTACGGGCTGTCGTCGAAGGAGTTCAACGACACCATGGTGAAGTCGATCTTCGACAATCTGGCCGAGGAAAAACCCAAGAATCACTTCACGATCGGGATCGTCGACGACATCAGCCACACCTCGCTGCCGATGGACGACGATTTCACGATTGCCGGCGACGACGTCTTCCGCGGTCTCTTCTACGGCCTCGGTTCGGACGGAACGGTTGGGGCGAACAAAAACTCGATCAAGATCATCGGTGAGGAAACCGACAACTACGCTCAGGGTTACTTCCAGTATGATGCCAAGAAGTCCGGTGGTATCACGGTTTCACACCTGCGCTTTGGGCCTCGCCCAATCCGCCACACCTGCTTGGTGACGTCTGCTAATTTCATTGGTTGTCACCAGTTCAGCATGGTCGAGCAGTATGATATCCTCAGCAATGCCGTAGAGGGCGCCACTTTCTTGCTCAATAGCCCCTACCCGTCTGATGAGACGTGGGA
>JASJGQ010000028.1:0-3761 GCA_033791425.1 Acidobacteriota bacterium | reverse complement strand
GAGCCTTCTGGTTTGGGGTTTTTATACCCTCACCTTTCTCCACGCCTTACACGTCCTCGCCGGGCTCGTTCCGCTGATTCTGGTGACTGTCCGCGCCCGCCGGGGCCGCCACACTGCGGCTCACCACGATGGTGTTCATTTCGTCGCCATGTACTGGCACTTCCTGCTGGTGACGTGGATCGCCATTTTGGCAGTTTTGAGTTTTTAGTGTTGAGTTTTTAGTTTTTCTCCCACCAGGCCCGTGATTTTCGGGTGGGGTGGGCCGGAACTCAAAACTCAAAACTAAGAACTAAAAACTGGCGTTGGGCAGACCCAACGCCTCGGCGTTGATGATGCTGGGTGCGGCGCTCGGGGCCTTACCTTCGACGAAGTCGAGGACCCTGTCCGGATCGTTCGAGACCGGCCATCCACGCAGAATCCCCGCCACGTTTGACGCGGCAAGCGAGGCCATGGCCTGTCGGGTCCATCGTGTGGCCGATGCGATGTGCGGCACCAACACCACGTTGGACAGACTGCTCAACCCGGGTTTCATCTTCGGCTCGTCCTCGTACACGTCCAGTCCGGCCTTGAATTGCGGGTTTTTTCTGCAGTGGGCCACCAGGGCGGCCTCGTTGATGATTGGTCCGCGCGCCGTGTTGACCAGAATCGCGTTCTTCTTCATCAGATCGAGTTTCTGTGCATCGATGAGGTGACGGGTCGCTTTGTTCAAAGGCGGGTGAAGGCTGACGACGTCCGCGTCCGTGAGGACCTCCTCGATGGTGGTTGCACGACGCACCGAGAAGGGCGCTTCGCCGTGCGCCGTCAGAAATGTCGAGTAGTCGCGGAGGGTGGTTTCGAGCTCGGGATTCCCGGTCGTGTCGAAATAGATGAGGTCCATCGTGAACCCCTTGACCATCATGGCGGCATACGCCGCCCCGATCCGACCCGCACCGATCACGCCGACGGTCTTGCGGGTCAACATTTCACCCAGGAACATTGTCGGGAGCCATCCTTCGTAGTTGTGGCCGCGCATGAAGGCATCCGCCTCGGGCACTCGCCTGGCGGCCGAGATCGTCAAGGCGACCGCCATCTCCGCGGTGGCCTCGGTGAGGACCCCGGGGGTGTTGCCGACCGCGATTCCCCTCCTCGTGGCAGCCGCGACATCGACGTTGTCATAGCCCACGGCATAGTTGCTGTAGACGGTCCCGCCCGCCTGCTGAAGAGCGGCGAACAGGGTGTCTCCCCAGGGCTCGGTCAGTTGCCCGATGACGCCGTGGCACTCCTCAGCGATGGCGTCCTTGATGTCCTTCTCGTTCAGGATCCTGGTCTCGGTCCCATACTCGATCCTCGCACCCGCGCCGGCCAGGATCTCCAGCCACTTGTTGCCCGGCAGCTCTTTCGTCACCACAACCCGCTTCCTGCCCGATGGGTTGTGGACCTTCCACCCATTTGAAGCCACTCCTGCCTCCTTCATCCTGATGCCCCTTCGCCGTACCGGAATGCCAAAATGGTCATACCCCTGGGGGCCGTGTCAACATCATCTCCTTCGCCGCACAACAGCCGGGATCGCCGCCACAAGGAGGATGGCGAGACCGATGGCGGTGATTGAAAGGCCCGCCCACGGGATGACGACGACACCGATGGTGACCGCTGCTGCTGCGGCCCCGGCCTCGTCGGCCGCAAAAGCCGCTCCCGCGTCGCGCCGGGTGTGGCGTCCGCCCAACCGGGCGAGTCCCGGGAAGGCGGCACCGGTCAGAGCTCCTCCCGCCACGAGCAGCCCGGGAACGGCTACCATCGGAACAGCGACCGCCGCCCCGGCAGCGATCGCGGCCGACACGGCCGAGCCGCCCAGCAGGACGAACGGCAGCCCTTTTTCAGGGCGTTGCCAGCGGCTGGCCACCAGCGACCCGACCGCCACACCCGCCATGAAGATGCCGGTCAGCGCGCCGATCTCGGAATAGACCGAGCCTCGTGTCGACTGCCACACGGCGATCAGGACGAGCCACCACCCCATTGAGCAGAATCCCACGGTGGCGGCGGCGACCGTAGGCGCGATCCTGCGCAACGTGGCGGCAGCGAAGACCAGGAGAGCTATCCCTCCGAATACTGCGGCGGCGGACCAGTCTGAAGATTCTTCGATGGCGCGTGCCGCCGTGAGCAAACCAGGGAGAACCCGGGCCTCGTGGAGACGGTTGGCGAGCAGGACGGCGCGGGGGCGCTCGATGGTGTTCGGCAGGGAGTCGAGCGGAAGTTCGGCGGTGAGGGTGCGCGATCGTTCAGGATCGAGGAGGAGGGGGATCATCCCGGGCTGCAGCCCGGGCCCGGCCACTCTTCTCCTCTCGTACCGACCGGCCAGGATCTCCGGATCGAGGTCGAGGTCGGCCTCGGGACCGCCTGCGACGATAAGGGTGTCGGATCCGGGAATCAGGACAAGCTGTTCGAAGACCCGTTGGACCGTGCTCGCTATGACGGAGAGCAACCTGCCGCCGGCGCCGCCGATATAGGTATCGGGTACGGCGACACGCAACACCAGCACCCCGTCTGGACGCATATGGGCTCGGCATCTGCGCAGAAACTCGAGGGTTCGGGTCCGGTTGTGGCGCAGGGTCAGCGGGTTGCCGTCGAGAAGAATCACCAGATCCCAGTCACTCCGCGTCGTCAGGGCGCGCAGGGGGTCCGAAGCAACGGCCCGGACGTGGGGACGTTTGAGGGCGGCCTCCATCTCGACTCCGTACAACGTCGGCAGAGCCCGCAGCAGATCGGGGTCCTCCTCGACCACGGTGAGCCGATCGACAGGATGGGCAGCCATCGCTTCGACCGAACCGTCGACCACGCAACCGAGCGCGAAGACGTTTCGAGGGGCGGGGTGGAGGAGCATCAGGAGATGGGCGCGTGGCATGACGGACCACGGATCGGGGTAGGAGGCCAGTAAACGTCCGTCGCCGTAGACCGACGTCGGAGGACCGTCTGAGATCGCAATTTTCTGGTAGCGGGTTTCAAACCAGGAGCGGAGAGTTCCCGGACGGTCGGACCACTTCCATTCTGAGCGGGCGAGAGCATCACCGGCATGGGCAGCGAACGCAATGGCAACGACTGCGAGAATTGCGGCCGAGCTCGAGCGTCGCTGCACGGACGCTCAGGCGGCAGCCCCCCCGAGAGCGAGACACGCCGCGCCTGCGGCTCCGATGTGGACCAGGCCGATGCTCAGAAGGACACCTCCGACCAGCGCTCCCAAGGCCTCGAAACCGTAGGCCCGTCCGCCCCCGGAAGCACCGAGGGCCAGGGCAAGGGTGGGGAATGCCACGCCACCGGCGATGGCTGCGGGCAGGATCGCGAGTGCCCACAGCCAGACCGCCGAACCCGTAGTGACCGCTTCGCCCGGCGCTGCTCCGATGACGGCCGGTGCGAGGCGCAGAGTGACAACACCGAGCCCCGCCAGCACCAGAACGATGGTGGGTAGCCACGCGGCAAGTCTCAGGGAGCCGAACTGAATTCCCAGCCGCGCCCCTCCGGCCATGCCTGCCAGCCACAGAGCCATGACCACGCCCCAGGCCACCTCGGCGCCCCCCAGGGCAGCCATGGCCTCGCGCACCAAGAGGGCCTGCGCGACGACCGTCGCGCCGCCCAGGAAAAAGGCGGTGAGACGCGGGTCGTCGACTCGAGCCTGCATACCTCACCAGCCTCCGGCTGCGGCCGACGATGCACCGCACCTGGCGGTGTTTTCTCGCCTCGGGGTACTCCACGTACTGTCGAGTACGCGTCCGCGCCCCTCGGGTCGCAAA
>JASJGQ010000027.1:0-5702 GCA_033791425.1 Acidobacteriota bacterium | reverse complement strand
ATTGCGTGGGCGTGGTCCCCCGGGGTGTACGCCGTGTCGGTGATGACGACCATCGTGCTGAGCGTGGCGGCCGGACTCGCGGCCAGTGCGCGCGCACTCGCGGTACGTCCGCTCGCCGTCCTCCGGCAGGGTGGGTGACCGCAAAATCCATACTGAAGGTGGGCCAAGGCCCACCCTCCGTAGGACCCCAAACCGAGCGGGCTGTTGGGCTGAGCTGTAGGGTGGGCTTTAGCCCACCATCAGAGTCCATATAACTTCGAATACGCGCGCGGACCACATCATCGCGTCTTTGCGCTGGTGGTGGGGACGGTGGTTCTGCGCCTTTGCATTTTCTTGCTGGCGGCGGGATACAATCCCCTGGCCCAGGAGATGGGCGAGAGGAGCCCTCGAGATGTTTTCACAGAAGACGTACGAACAGCGCCGCGCGGTGCTGCAGAGTCGGTTTGATGGCGGTCTGTTGCTGTTTCTCGGCAACAATGAGAGCCCGATGAACTATGCCGACAACTGCTATCCCTTTCGCCAGGACAGCACTTTTCTCTACTACTTCGGTCTCAACCAGCCCGAGCTGGCGGCGGTGATCGATGTCGATGAAGGTCGGGCCGTCATCTATGGTGACGAGCTGACGATCGACCACATCGTGTGGATGGGCGATCTGCCGACCATCGCCGAGCGCGCGGAGCGTGTGGGCGTGACCGACACCCGGCCACGAGCGGCGCTCGCCGACACCGTCAAGTCAGCCGTGGCCGCGGGTCGGCCGGTGCGTTTTCTGCCGCCCTATCGGCCCGACAATTCGGTCCTGCTCTCCGGGCTTTTGGGCCTGCCCCTGACCGCGCTTGCCGATAATGCCTCGATCGATTTCATCCGCGCGGTCATCGATCAGCGCGCCGTCAAGACCGACGAGGAGGTGGGCGAGATCGAGCGTGCCGTCACCACCTCGGTCGAGATGCACACGGCCGCCATCCGGATGGCGCGGCCTGGGATGCGGGAGTCGGAGATCGCCGCCGAGGTCGAGCGCATCGCGGTGGCGGCCGGCGGCCGGATCTCCTTCCCGGTGATCGCCACCATCCACGGTGAGACCCTTCACAACCACGATCACAGCAATAGCCTGGCCGAGGGCGACCTCTTTCTGCTCGATTGCGGCGCCGAGACCGCCATGGGTTATGCCGGCGATCTCTCCTCGACCTTTCCGGTGAGCCCGCAGTTTGACGACCGGCAACTCACGATCTATCAGCTGCAGCTCGCCGCCCAGCAGGCCTCGGTGGCCGCGTTGGCGCCCGGTGTGCCCAACCGCGAGGTGCACTTCGCCGCCGCCCGCGTCATCGCCGAGGGCATCAAGGATCTCGGGCTGATGAAGGGCAACACCGACGACGCCCTCGAGGCGGGGGCCCACGCCATGTTCTTCCCATGCGGGGTCGGCCACATGATGGGTCTCGATGTCCACGACATGGAGGACCTGGGCGAGGTCTGGGTGGGCTACGACGGCGAGGCCAAGAGCACCCAGTTTGGGCTCAAATCGCTGCGCCTCGCGCGCCCGCTCGAGCCCGGCTTTGTCATCACCGTCGAACCGGGGATCTACTTCGTTCCCCAGCTCATGGATTTATGGCGTTCGCAGAATCACTGTGCGGAGTTCCTTGACTTCGACGCCCTCGACCACTGGCGCGACTTTGGCGGCGTCCGCAACGAGGAGGACTACCTCATCACCACAGACGGCGCCCGTCGACTCGGTCCTGCGAAACCGATGACAGTGGCCGAAGTCCAGGCACTGCGGAATTCCTGAGCCCGTTCTCGCGAAGGGGTCCCAGCTTTCGTATAATGAGTCACGATTTCAAAAATGGAGGTCGGAGATGCTTTGGAAGATCGCCATAGGCGTGGTCGCGGTGCTGCTGTTGGCAGCTGTTATTGGAGTGCTGTACGTGGGTCCGCGTAACGTGATCGGAATTTTGACCTTTGGTCAGCAGGCGCGCGAAGGCAGCCTCCAGGTTGGCGATGCTGCACCCGAAATAACCGTGGTGAGCCTCGATGGCGTGACCGAAAAACCACTCACCGACTGGATGGGTTCACGGCCGTTGGTGCTTGTGTTCGGGAGTTTTACCTGACCTCCCTTCCGGCGTTCGGTCGAGCGCGTGGATGAGATCAGGGCGAAGTTCGTGGATCGTGCCGAATTCCTGACGGTGTATATCAAGGAAGCCCACCCCGAGGACGAGTGGCAGATGACGGTCAACGAGGACCAGGGAGTCTGCTATACCCAGCCCCAGACCCTGGATGCCCGGGTGATGATCGCCAACGATTTCATCCAGCGGTTTGATTACAGTATGACCCTGGTTGTCGATCCGATGGAGAACCCGGCCGAAGAGGCCTACGCCGCCTGGCCGGAACGCCTCTACGTCATCGGTGTTGACGGCCGGGTCGCTTATAAGGGCCGCAAGGGACCTTTTGGATTCGACCCCGATGAGCTCGAGGGATGGCTCGAGGCGCATGTGCCGACCGATGCTGAAGACACCTCTGCAACTGGAGCGGAGGCCGAGCAGATCTGAGCGATGCTAGATTGCGCCGACGGTGAGGTCACCATGACGGAAAACCTCTCGTGCTCGGCGAGATTCGATACCGAGGCCATCTTCTCGGACGGTTTCGAGACCGGCGGCACATCGGAGTGGAGTTCGACGACAGGCGGAACGTAACCATCATCCGTCTCGACGAGCCGCGCTAACGCGTCGGGGTCTTCATAGTAAGATCAGGACGTACAAATCAACTCCAAATGGAGGAAGAACTCATGAATCGATCAAAACGGGCGATAGCCCTTGTCTTCGCCGTCGCCATGATGGCCTCGATTCTCGTCGTCTAGGGGCAGTCACCCCAGGGTGAAACGCTGCTCATCGTCCTGGATGCCTCGGGCTCGATGTGGGGCCAGATTGACGGCGAGAAAAAGATCGTCATCGCGCGCCGCATCCTCGGAGAGCTGGTCGACGGGTTGGCGGACGGCACCGAGGTCGGGGTGATCGCCTATGGACACCGAAGGGAGGGCGACTGCGATGATATTGAAACCGTTGTCGCGCTGGGCCCGCTCGACACGACTGTCACCAAACAGACAGTCGACGGTCTCAATCCGAAAGGCAAGACCCCGATCACGAAGTCGCTGGAGCAGGCGTTCGCCACTCTCGAGGAGAGCGGCCGCACGGCAACGGTGATATTGATCAGCGACGGTCTCGAGACCTGTGGCGGGGATCCGTGCGCGGCGGTCCGCACTGCTCTGGAAGGTGGTTCTGATTTCATCCTTCACGTGGTGGGGTTCGATGTCGCAGGGGAAGATGTGTCCCAACTCGAGTGTGCGGCCCAGGCCGGCAACGGTCTCTTCTTCTCGGCCGAGAACGCTCAGGATCTGTCCGCGGCGCTCGAGCACGCCGTGGCTCTACCGGTGGAGGTCCCGGCTGGACGGTTGTCGGTCGAGGTGGTGGCCGACGGCGCATTGCAGGACGCGGCGATCCTCATCACCGCCGCCGGAACGGGCGAGGATATGGGCGGTGGCCGCAGCTACAACCACGAGGGCACAAACCCAGGGATCATTCCCCTGCCAGACGGGAAATACGAGGTCAAGGTGCAGGCTGTCGGCATCAAGGGCGACATCACGCGGCGCTTTGCGGTGGAAGTGGTCGACGGAGGCATCGTCGAAAAGGTCGTCGACTACTCGACCGGGGAGCTCGCGATCGGTGTCACCAGAAACGGCGAGCTGTCGGACGCCGTTTTCAGAGTATTGGTGCCGGACACCGGTAAGGAGGCCGCCGCGGGGAGGACCTACACTCGTTCGGCGTCGAACCCGGCAACAGTACGCCTCACATCGGGCACCTATCAGGTCGCGCTCAGGGCGATCGAGATTTCGGGTGATGTAAAGCAGGACCTTGGGGAGTTCGTCGTCGAGCCCGGTGGCCGCACCGAGGTCTCCTTCAATTTCGAGACCGGGACCCTCAAGGTTGGCGCGGTCCGCGGCGCCGAGCTGGTGGACGCCACCATGTACATCTCCGATGTCGCGACCGGCAGGAGTGTCGGACAGGGGCGCACCTATACCGATCCAAAGTCGAATCCTAAGACCTTTTTCCTGCCGGCGGGTGGGTACCGGCTCGATGTCCGGGAGATCAAGGGTGAGCGGCGGGAGCTTGTTGTTTCGGTCGTCAACGGTGAAGAGGCCGTGCACATGGTCGAGATGGGCGGAGGGGGAGGCTGACCGAATGCTCTCTCACCCCAGCCTGACGCGGTAGCGCAAACGCGCAAAGGTCAGGATGAGGATGGCGAGACCGACCAGCGCGAGACCCTGAGGCCACAGCACGTCGAGACCCGCACCCTTGAGAAAGACACCGCGAAGAATGGTGATGTAGTAGCGAAGCGGAATGGCGTAGGTGACCCACTGGAAGATCTGCGGCATGTTCTGGATCGGGAAGACAAAACCCGAGAGATAGATCTGCGGCATCATCATGACGAAGGTGGAGATCATCATCGCCTGCTGCTGGGTGCGGGAGAGGTTGGAGACCAACAGCCCGAGTCCGAGACAACAGACGATGAACGGGGCGGTGAGCAGCGCCAGAGTCCAGAAGGAACCGCGAAGTGGGATTTCGAACCAGAAGAGCACCACCGCGAGCGCAGTCAGAAACTCGACCACGCCGACCAGCGCGTAGGGTACGAGTTTGCCCGCGATGACCGCGCCCGGCGTCAGCGGCGTCACCAGAAGCTGCTCCATGGTCCCGATCTCGGTCTCACGTACGATGGCCATCGATGACAGCATCATGGTCATGATGAGGATGATCAGGGCCAGCACCCCCGGGACCATGAAGTAGCGGCTCACGAGGTCGGGGTTGTAGAGGATCGTCGGACGCAGATCCAGAGGCATGCCCGGGCCGTCCTTCGCCGCTGCCGTCTGGAGGACGCCCTGGGCGTAGGCGAGGCCGAGGGTCCCGACCATGGCGTCCGAGCCGTCGGTGACAATCTGGACCCTGCCGGTACGACCGGCCGCCCGCTCGGCAGAAAAACCGGCGGGAATCGTCATCGCGACCTTCGCAGTGCCGTTGGCCAGAAAGTCGTCGAGAGCATCCTGTGTGTCCACCGTGGCCACCCGGCGGAAATAGGTGGAGGCGGTGAAGTCCTCGATGAGCTGACGGCTCGCCGGTGACCGGTCGAGATCGCAGACCACCAGCTCGATCATCTTGATATCGGTGGTGGCGGCGTAGGCGAGGATCGTCAGCTGCACGATGGGTGCGATAAAGAGAACCCCGAGGATGCGCGGATCGCGCCGCAGCTGGATGAGTTCCTTGACGACCATGTTCCAGAGCATCTTCATCAGAGACTCTTCACCATGCGGATGGTCGCGAGCAGCAGGACGACGCTTGCGTAGATGACTAGCGCGGTCGCCTGCATCCACCACATCTCGGGCCCGACGCCTTTGAGGACGATGGAGCGCAGGGCGGAGATGTAATAACGGGCGGGGAAGATCATCGTCACGAACTGGAGCGCCCTGGGCATCGACGAGATGGGAAAGATGAAGCCCGACAGGAGGAGGGTCGGCAGCATGGACGACAGCAGACTGAGCTGGAAAGCCAGTTGTTGGGTTTCGGCAATGGTCGAGATGAAGATGCCCCACCCGAGCCCGCCGGCCAGGAACAGCACGGTGACTACGGACAGCCACAGGAGGGACCCTCGGATGGGAACATCGAACAAGA
>JASJGQ010000026.1:0-5353 GCA_033791425.1 Acidobacteriota bacterium | reverse complement strand
TGGCCATCAGCCCTCCTCCCCGTCGCTGTTCATGGGGCCGCCGCCGAGCGGGAAGCCGAGTAGCTCGCGCTGTTCGAGCGAGGCCTTCGCCGCGGCCACCGCGTTGCGGCGGACGCGGGCGATAAGCCCGACCCTCTCGGTCACCGAGATCGCTCCGCGGGCATCCAGGAGGTTGAAGAGGTGCGAAGTCTTCAGGGTGGCTTCGAGGGCCGGTACGACCAGCGGCGGGTCGTGCTCGAGGCAACGCTTCGCCTCGCCCTCCCAGTCTTCGAAGTGACGACGCAGCATGTCAACATCAGCGACTTCGAAGCCGTAGACCGAGGCCTCGCGCTCGTCTTCGAGCCGTACCTGACCGTAGGACACTCCGCCGCCCCACTCGATATCGTAGATCGAGTCCTTGCGTTGGAGAAACATCGCGATGCGTTCGAGACCGTAGGTGAGCTCGGCCGTCACCGGTACCAGCTCGATCCCGCCGGCCTGCTGGAAGTAGGTGAACTGGGTGATTTCCATACCGTCCAGCAGCACCTGCCAGCCGACCCCCCAGGCGCCCAGGGTGGGCGACTCCCAGTTGTCCTCCTCGAAACGGATGTCGTGCACCATCGGATCGATGCCGATGGCGCCAAGTGACTCGAGATACAGCTGTTGCACTTCGTCAGGCGAGGGTTTGAGGATCACTTGCAGCTGCAGGTGGCGACCCAGGCGAAAGGGGTTTTCACCGTAGCGGGCGTCGGCCGGCCGCCGCGAGGGCTGCACATACGCTACCCGGTAGGGCTCGGGCCCGAGGACCCGCAAAAAACTCTCCGGATGCATCGTGCCCGCGCCCACTTCGACATCGTACGGCTGCTGGATAATGCATCCGCAGTCGGCCCAATAGCGTTGGAGATTGAGAATCAGAGACTGCAGGTCCACGGTGCCTCCGGGGCGCGTCAAACGAGCGGGAAATATACCACGACGGCGGGATTGAGGGGGTATTTTCTGAAAACGACAGGCTCGCCCGTATGCGCGGAAAGAGCCCGTGTGCGGTGGAGGTGCCGTTTGTCGCATTGTTGGAGATCGATCCTCCAATCGGTTCGAGGGTTTCGGGCCAACAATGCGACGGGTGGCTCCTCTCGGGAAACGCGCACTGAGGGTCGGGTTCACTCGAACCTTCAGAAGTGGGGCATCTCCCCCAAGAGATTCCTCCACTCGCTTCCGGCTTGGGGCTTCGCCGATGGCTACGCCCTCACAAGTCGTCCTCCGGACTTCGCCGTGGCTATCGCTCGGTCGAAATGACAGAAATTGGAGGGTGCGCTCGGGCGGTGGCGCGGTGAGGCGTTGATTGTGGTGCGGCCGTCCCGGCTGCACGTGCAGGCGGGACGCCTGCACCACAAAGGCGCGTGCGGCGGAGGTGCAATTTTCATTATTGTTGGACACTCGAAAACAGACGTCGGTCGGACGCCCCGGGCCAACAATGTTGAAGGTGGCTCCTCTCGGGAAACATGTGCTGATACGGCCCGCGTGCGGCGGAGGTGCCATCTTTTGCATTGTTTGACGCCTGTATCTTCAGCAAACCGTGGGGCGTCTCGGGCAAACAATGCTATAGGTGGCTCCTCTCGAGCAAATGCGTCCTGAAAGGCGGGTTCACTCGAACGCTCGGGGACGGGGACGGGTTAGAATATTTGCTGCACATCAGGAGGTGATGCATGGGCAAGAAGGTTGGTGTTGTTCTTTCCGGGTGCGGCGTCTATGACGGTGCCGAGATCCACGAATCGGTGATCACCCTACTGGCCCTCGACCGCCAGGGCGCCGAGGCGGTGATGTGTGCGCCCGACGTCGCCCAGATGCACGTGGTCAATCACCTCACGGGCGACGTTGCGGAGGGCGAAGAGCGCAATGTGCTTGTGGAATCCGCGCGGATCGCTCGCGGTGCCGTTGCCGACGTCAAGGACATCTCTGCAGACGATCTCGATGCCCTCATCCTTCCGGGCGGTTTCGGTGCCGCCAAAAACCTGTGCGACTTTGCGGTCAATGGCGCCGAGTGCGAGGTCAATCCCGATGTGGCGGCGCTGGTGAGAGCAGTCCACAGCCAGGGAAAGCCTGTTGCGGCAGTGTGCATCGCACCGGCTGTACTGGCCAGGGTTCTCGGCGAAGAGGCCCCCGAGTTGACCATCGGCAACGACGCCGGCACCGCCGGTGCGCTCGAGACCATGGGTGCGGCCCACGTCGAGTGTCCGGTCAGAGAATTCGTGGTGGACCGGGAGCGCAAGATCATCACCAGTCCGGCCTACATGCTCGCCCAATCGATCTCGGAGGCCGCCGACGGCATCGAAGGGACCGTCAACGCGCTCCTCGAGATGGCCTAGGTCGTTACCAGTAGCGTTCGACAAAGATCTCGCCGGGCTCCTTGCGGCTGTGCTCACGAAAGCCGCCCTCGGCGAGCATGACCACCATGTCGTCGATCATCGCCGGGGTGCCGCAGAGAAACACCGATGTGTTCTCGGGCGCGGGTTTGAATCCCCACTCTTTCTCGAGCAACTGTTCACGCCACAGATCCTGGACATAGCCCGCGGGGCCGCCCCACGACACCGGCTCTTCGGCCGGCCGGCTGATGATGGAGTGATAGGAGAAGGCGGAACTCAGGCGATCCATGGTCATGAGCTCCGATTGATAGCCAAGGTCCCACGAGTGCCGGGCTCCAATGAGGACCGCGATCCTCCGATCACCGGCCGCCGGCATCATCGTGCGCAGCATGCTCATATAAGGCGCGAGTCCCGTTCCCGTTGCGACCAACACGAGATGTGAGCCCTCCGGTGCCTGGTCGAGGGTGAAATTGCCGGTGATCTTCGGTCCCAGCCACACGCGATCGCCCGGCTGCAGCGCGAACAAACGGGGGGTCAAGCCGCCCGATCGCACCAGGGTGATGTACAACTCGAGGTACTCGCGGGCCACCGAGGACGAGGCGATGGAGTAGGCGCGGCGGATCAGGCGGTCGGGCCGAGGCGGTGCTTCTTCGGTGTCGGAACCCGCGCACCGCGCCGCGTCCGGCGGCAGACCGAGGACGGCGAACTGGCCCGGCTTGAAATCGGGCAGATCCCAGCCGTCAGGCACCACCCGTACGACCATCAGGCCGGGCGCCACCTCGTACCGCTGTTCGACCACAGCGTTCAGTTCCTTGATCGCCATCAACCACTCCCAAACTCGAAAGCGCGCAGAAGTGTACACTGCCCGCCGATGTTCGGGCTCGATACAATCTTCTCATCCCTGCCCCAACTCCTCCTCGCCTGCGTGATCCTCATGGTGGCCGAGGCGGTCTACGTGACGCTCGGTTTTGGAGCAGGGCTGATTGCCGTCGGCGGGCTCGCGCTGCTCGTGCCCGAGCTTCGGGACGTCGTCGTGCTGCTGCTTCTGGTCAACCTGCCCGCCGAGCTGTGGGTGGTGTGGACCTCGCGGCGCGACATCGTCTGGCGCGGCGTGCTCGTTCTCTTTGCCGGCATCGGCGTCGGCATCCCCGTGGGGACCTGGCTCTTGCGGTGGGGTGAGCCGGCGACCCTGCTCACCGCCCTCGGTGTGTTCCTGGTCGCCGTGGGCGCGGTCTTCCTGATGGCGCCGGCGGCCGGCCGCCGCACCTGGCCCGCCTGGGTGGCGCCACCGGTCGGCGTGCTCTCGGGTCTGCTCACCGGTCTCTTTGGCACCGGTGGTCCGCCGTTGGTGCTCTACTACCAACTCGGCGGCGCCGACAAGAAGGCCTTTCGCGGTCACCTGATGGCAATTTTTTTGCTGATGACCGTGGTTCGCGTGCCATCGTATGCAGCGTTCGGCCTCATCACGTCAACCCGAATGTGGTCGGCGGTGCTGGTCCTGCCTGCAGTGCTCGCGGGCGCCCTGATCGGCAACCGCATCCACCTCGAGCTCAGCGAGAAGACATTTCGCCGCCTGGTGAGCAGCGCCCTTGTCGTGATCGGGCTGTTGCTGCTGATACCGATCGGTTGAAACGATCGATATACTCGAGAGAGATGGCGAGCATCGATCATTCCTCTGAGACCCACGGTTCCCGGCAACCCGACTCCGGTCCCATCGAACGAACGTCACGTTTCTTTTTGACGACGAGCGAATGGACGATCCTGGTGGCGGTCCTGGTCTTCTACGCCGCGACCCGGCTCTACGGGATCATCGACTATCCGATCTATTTCTTCTGCGACGAGGCCCACCAGGCCAACCTCGCCCGGGACCTGGTGATCAACGAATTTCACGACGAGGACGGTGTGCCGTTCCCTGCCTATTTTCGCAATGTCCGGGTCTTCAATCTCGGTCTGTCGGTGTGGATCCACGCCCTCCCGGTGACGGTGTTCGGGATGAACATCCTCACGGTCCGCGCGACCTCGGTGCTGATCGGCCTCCTTGGGGCGGCCGCTCTCATGCTCGCATTGAAGTGGTTTTACGGGGCCCGCCTTTGGTGGGCGGGAGGGCTGGTGATGGCGGTCCTCCCTGCGTGGTTCCTGCACTCCCGCACCGCCTTCGAAACCGCCATGATGGTGGGGTTCTATGCCATCTTCGTGCTCGCCTACCTCCTCTACCGTGAGGTTTCGGCGTGGTGGTTGGCGGCCGCCGTCGCCTCCGGCGCCGCCACCTTCTACAGTTACTCGAACGGCCAGGGGGTGATGTTCGTCACCTGCCTCCTGTTGCTCGTGGTTGACTGGCGGTACCACTGGCGTGTCGTGACCCGCCACCGCGGTGCAGCGGCGCTGGGGCTGGTGGTTCTGCTGCTGGTCGCCGCACCCTATCTTCGTTTCCGTTTCGTCCTCCATCCCGAAATGATGGATCTTCACCTCGATGACCTGGAATCGTACTGGGTCGAGGACATCTCGACCGGAGAGAAGATCGAGACATTCGCCCGCACCTATCTGCGCGGTGTGAGCCCGGGCTACTGGTTTTCGGAGGACCTCAACGAACTCGAGCGCCACCGTATGCTCGGATACCCTCACCTTCCATTGTGGCTGGCGCCGGCCGTGCTGCTCGGTCTCCTGGTCTCCATCGTCCGCTCACCACGTTCGGCGGCCCACCGGTTGGTCCTGATCGCGGCACTGGCGGCCCCCTTTTCGGCTTCGCTGGTGGGGCTGCGCATCACCAGGGTGTTGGCCATGGTAGTACCGGCGACTCTCGCCTCCACTCTCGGTCTCGATCGACTCCGGCGGTGGCTCGCCAGATACCTGCCCGAAAGGATGATCGAAATCGCTGTGGCCGTGGGTCTGGCTTCGACCAGCATTGCCATGACCCGCGATGCGTTGGTCAACGGCCCGCTGTGGTTCCGGAACTACGGGTTGCACGGCCTCCAGTGGGGCTCGAAGGAGCTCTTCGGCGAGTTGAACCGCCACCT
>JASJGQ010000025.1:0-3784 GCA_033791425.1 Acidobacteriota bacterium | reverse complement strand
AAGACAAGAAACGCCACGATTATCCACGCGAAGATAGTCTTCTTTCCCATGATTTCGCTCAGTCGAGACGGCCCCCCGGCAATGAAAAACTGCGTGATCGGTACGGTGAACATTACGATCCGGGCTCTCACATCGTGCATCCCGGTCGTGATCGGGTACAGACCGAGGCCCGATGCAACAAACAGGGCGATCATCGGCATACCGATGACCGTCGCGATCAATGCGGTCTTTTTGCTCCACAGACTCACGACGATCCCGGTGATCAAACCGACCAGGGGCACGAGAATGAACCCGTCAAACCCCAGAGGGTAGCGAAAGTACCCGCTCACGGCGAGAATCCACCACCACACCTGACCACTTGCCGTGGGCACGACCGGTGCAAAGGCTGCAGAATTTGCGGAATAGAGATCAGATCCGATCGACGGGCGGATATGCAGCAGATACAGCAGGAGGAAATGCAGCATGACGATCGCGAAGGCGACCGTCATCCGACGCGCGGAGCGAGGCTGCCCTGAAAAAACTGAGATGAGCACGAGTGCAAACCCACTCCCCGCGACAACAAACACCACGGCGTAGGAAAACCAAACAGCGATGAGACTCACGATCACGTACACGGCGATCGATGGCAGCTCCCATCTCGTTGTCAGAACTGCCTGTGCGGCCAGCAAGACCACCACCGTAGAGAACAGATCAGCGGACTGGGGTCTGAACTCTCCGCAATAAAAGATAGCCGTCGAGCATGTTGCCATCGGCAGGTATGCAAGCGGCGCACGGAGAGGCCCGAGCACCGCGACCGACAAACGCATGAAAAGAAGAAATGCCGCTACGCCGAAGAGGCACGGAGCCAAATAAAGTGAGTATTCGCTATAGCCGAACATCGATCCCATGGCCTTCGACACCAGAAGAAAGCCCGGCGGCGCCGCCTGGTTCATATCGAGACGCCCCAGAAGTCCGATCACATCCTTTTCGACGACGTTGAGCGCCAACATCGCAGGGTCGAGCCACAGCGACCGATTCTCCAGGAACATTCGAACCCGAAGTCCAACACCGACCACGGCCGCGGCAACCGCGACCAGCTGAAGCCATCGCGGACCATCACCCCTCAAAAATAGAAATCTGGAGACCCGGGTCGTGGGTTGTTTGCGTTCGATACACCACCTCATCTTCGTTCGATCGCGAGATGGCGACGTTCACCTTGAATGCCGCCGCCACATCTTGAAGGAACCATAACAAAGCCCAGAGGCCCACCCCTCGGAGTCGTCCAACACGCCAAATACTTCAAATAGACATGACGAAACCCACCCCGAACTGCTGGAGATCGAGAGAGCACCACGAGGGGAAACAACATGAACGATCAATCGGAGACTCCGAAAGCGTATCTCGAAAGCTTGTCAGGAATTCGCAGAAAAACCCTCTGGAGGGTTCGGGCAAGGGTCAACGCAGGCTTTCCAAAGAGCCTCAAGGAAGGCACCCAGTATGGGATGATCGGCTGGTTTGTCCCCCATAGCGTGTACCCGGACGACTACCACTGCGCCCCCGAGCAACCCGTGCCCTTCGCCGGCCTCGCCTCTCAGAAGAACTACATGTCGCTCTACATGATGTACATCTACGGCGACGACAAACAGCGCGCGTGGTTCGAAAAGGAGTGGAAGAAGAAATGACCACCTGAATTCGAAAGACGGCGACAATCAAGCCGGCAGCCGACCGGGTCACGAGGTTCGATACCACCCCGACCCGTCAAACATTCGTCGCCCCTTTGATTCCGGGGGTTTCGGCCCGGTCGCCCATCCGCGCCCTCGGCTCTGCAACACACTCGCCGCACGATGGCACTCAGGGGAGGTTTGGCAGGAGGTTGAGACGACACACTCCGCCCACGTCACAATAAAATTCTTGACAAACTGGCCACCTCGACACATATTAGCCATTGAGATCCATGCGCAATATCAAAAAAACAGTCGTCCTCCGTGAGGTTCGCGGAGGGGCCGAGAAATATGCGGGAACCGGGGAGAGCCTCGCCCGTGCCGTCAAGCGTCTCGGCTGGCGCGCGGAAGCAGTTTTCGCTCGGACTCCCCTGATCGACCCTCACCTTCCAGACACGTCTGATCTCGACCTGCTCGTCGTCGGCGACGCGGAGGATTTTTTTCCTGAGCGGCTGTCTTTGGGAAGTGTTTCTCCGGCCCCTCGGAGGATTGATCTGATCTGGCTGCCGCGCAAAAACCTCGATGATGTACAGGACCTGGCGCGGCTCGGTCTCGTCGGCCACCGCGTGCTGAGTTCGGAAGTTGTTTCCGACCGCACGGGTTACGCGACGCAGCAGCGAACCGCTCTCCACACCTCGTTCCACGATCCACAAATCCAGGCTCAACGGATCGCGGGTTTCCTCGAGATGGGTTTCCTGACGGTTCAGGAAGTAGGAGTTACCTGGCAGTATCCCGCCCTGGCGCTGTTTTGGCTCCACATGGCGTATGCCGCATGTCTGGCCGCCATCATCGATGGCGCGGGAGCATACTGTCCCAACGTCTATACCCGACCGTTCGACTCCGTTCGCCGAGCCGAGGCCGCAACCCACCGTGACCTCGAGAGCTCCATCATCAAGGCGCTCCATCTGCACGGAGAGATTCGACTGCTGACGGGGAGCCTTCGCAACATCTACGAGGTGGTCTCCCGCTCGTTCCCGGAGCCGACCTGGCCAGACCAGATGCGCCAGCTCACCCGGTATGAGTACCGATATTTTGCTTCGCGGACCGAATTGGAATGGCGCATCCGGGTCGCCGAGGAAATGTCGCGCCGGGGGTCCCACCCCGCAGCCGTGTTTTATCTCCGATTCTGGGCGTACGCCCTGGCGCGTCTTCCCATGGTCTCCCAACGAGCCCTCGAGCGCGTCGATGTCTCTTTCGTGCGCCCATCGCGTGCAGTGCTGCCCGATCTCGAGCGCCTCTGTCCGGAGATTCTCGACGACCTGACGCTTGTTTTGGGCGGAGGCGACCGCCTCACGACCGCGGACGTGACGGACAGCCTCGACCTGCTGTACCTCATGCGCGAACAGACACTGGCTTTTCTCGGCACCCAGGACCTTCGATTCCCCGACTCGAAAACCTGGCGGCCATACGAAGTTCCGACAGCTTTCCCTGAGATGCATTGACAATGGCGTATACGAACTACAACGGGAGGTGACCCATGGCGACTTTGGATCAGGTGTGTGAAAACTGCCACGAATTAATCGAGACTGTGTTCTCAGCCGACCCAAGGCCCAATGAAATTATTTCCGGCGATTTCTACTGGAATAAGTGCTGCTTTGTACGTGACGAGATTCGTTTTCTGGATCCTGGCCGGCTGATTTTCACACCGAGTGAAGAAAAGGACGGTTACTGCGACGAGTACTTCGTGATCTGCCGCAAGCTGGTGATCGTGGGCGGGGGCAAACCGGGGACGTTCGATCCCTGTGGCACCGAGGACCCCGGCAACATCTACAAGAATAAAAACGCGATCGTCTGGAAGGATCGGCTCGAGGTCCAAGGGGGCTCGGTCCCCAGCCCCCTCGACGCTACGGATGGGGCAAACCTCGGTGGTTGGGTAGATCAAGGACAGGGCAACAGCGGCAAAAAAGGAAACAGTGGGAGCAACGGTACCAACGGAACCCAGGGGGGCGCGGGTCTGGACGCCCCAGATTTTACTCTGATCGCCCTGGAGGTCGAACTCATCGGTCTCGACGGCCACCTCATCATCGATTTTGATGGACAGGTTGGCGACGCCGGCGGCCGTGGACAAAACGGCGGTAAGGGCG
>JASJGQ010000024.1:0-15187 GCA_033791425.1 Acidobacteriota bacterium | reverse complement strand
CTCCGGCGGACGCGGGCCGTTTCCCAGCCGCGGACAACATTTCTAAATGTCATTTCGACCGAGCGTAGCGAGTGGAGAAATCTCTTGCAGGGAAGAGCCGTCACTTCCCTTGGCGTTCGAGTGAACGCGGCTTTCGGTGAGGGCTTCCCGGGAGGAGCCACCTTCAATATTGTTGGCTCGAATTATTCTGCCAACGTGAATAGTCGTGCGTCCAACAATATTGAAAATGGCACCTCCGGCGGACGAGAACCGTTTCCGAATGATCTTCCATCGCGGGAGGGATGCTGGGAATGCCGTCAATCCTTGCCCGTGAGTGCCCCCTTCGAAGATATTTGCGCCCGAAGCTTCTGCTCTTGTCATGGCGAAGCGATCGCAAAATCATCGAAGACGGCACGTCCGGTGGACGCGGGCAGCCCGGACGGTGCCCTCCAGGCCCCAAGCCTCAAGCCCCAAGCCGACTTCAGCGCAATGGGTGAAAAAACCGATCCCACCTCGGACGGTAGTGACGTTCGGGATCGACCGAGGCGGCGACGATCGTGGCCTGGCCTACGATCTGGTCGCGGGGGACCGTGCCGAAGTACCTGGAATCGTAGCTCTCATCGCGGTTGTCACCCATGACGAAGTAGGTCGTGTCGGGGATCACGACCGGGGAGAAGGACGGCATGCAGTGGGTGCCGCGGTTGAACATGACCGCGTGAGGGATTCCGCCCAGGATTTCCGATGCGATGAGTCGTCCTTCCATCCCGGCGGTGCGCCCGGCGACGAGGTGCTCGTCCGGAGGCGCGTATGAAACGACTTGATCATTGACGATCAGGCGGTCGTCCACCATCGAGAGGGTGTCGCCGGGGACACCGACCACCCGCTTGACCAGCCGTTTGCCATCAACCGGGGAGTAGAGGACCACGATGTCACCCCTTTTGGGGTTGTCCCAGGCCAGAAGTCGGCGGGTGGTGAATGGGATTTTGAGGTCGTAGGCGAGCTTGTTAACCACGATCCGGTCGCCTTCGAAGATGGTCGGTTTCATGGAGCCCGTGGGCACGTCGTTCCAATCCGCGACCGCCGACCGAAATGACGTGATGAGGAGGACGATCAAGAGCACCGATCGCAACCACTCGGTCCACCAGCGCGCCAGTGTCTTTTTGATCTTGCCGGTCACGAAACCTCCAACCTCAATACGAGATGGCTCTCCAATTGGTTTCAATGCCTTTCGGCCAGGGATTATTTCCCGCTCTTGGTCCCGGAGGGCGGCATCATGGGCACCGGGAAGGACGAGACCTTGCCGTCGCCGGCGGTGATGCGGCCCCGGCCCGCCTTTTCGACCTCGTCGATCCGAAACACGGAGTGCAGCGGCACATAAAACCGACTGACTCCGGCAAACTCGGTCTTGAGCCGCTCTTCCGATGAGTCGATCAGCAGTTTGGATCGTTCTCCGAACACCAGGCCGTCGATCTCAACGAAGCCGAAGAGCCCGCCCTGCGAGACGTTCTTCGCATAGATCTCGTACACCTCGCCCTGGTTGAGAAAACTGATACGGAAGATCGTCTTGTTCGTCATAGTGGTTGATCCAGAACCCCTTGTAGCACATTTAGCAAAAGGCAGCGGCTGCGGTTCCAGGGTCAATTCGCGTAGCGACTGATCCTGGCCGCCACAGAACGCCCGCACACCGAACAATATGGTTGCTCGCGGCGGGAGAACATGAGGCAGTCGAGCTCAGACCGATACAGCCCGGTGGCCGAGTATCCGGCGCCCTCGTAGGCGCCGACCAGATCTGCAAAGACACTCTTCGACAGGTAGTCCTGCGCCCACAAGGCATGCGCGGCGGCGTGCTCGACTTCGCCGGTCCTCAGTTCGAGGACCTTCTCTTCGGAAGCGTCGGATCGGACGGCCTCCGCAATGGCGTTGTTGAGCACCGTTCGTTCTTTCTGGTAGGCGGCGTCGGCGGTGTCGTAGGCCTCTTTCTCCCACGGGGTCGGTACGGGCGTGTCCGGCGCCACCAGGTCCTTCCACTTGAGTTGTGCGGGGTCGAGCAGGGCGGTGATGTTGGGTTCGACCGGTTCGCGTCCGCGCGGGTAGAAATCGTTGTAAGCGGTGCTCGAACTGTAGTACTCGTCCGCAAGCCCGCCGAATGAGTGGCCGAACTCGTGTAACAACAGATAGCCGGCCCACTCCGAATGGGCGGTGAAGGTGCAGAAGAGGTTGTAAATACCGCCGCCACCATAGCGGTCGTGGTTGATCATGATGATGACAGCGTCGTACGGGACATTGGCAGCAACGTCGCGAAGGCTTCGATTGTCTTCAGTCAGAACGTATCGCTCGGAGCCCAGCGAGTTGAACGTGACACCGAGCGTCGTGTCGCGGTAGCGGCCCCGGGTCGGTTCGTCACATCCGGCCTCGCGAGACGGCACGAGCACGCCACGCACACTGAGGCGATCACGGTTGGCTGCAAAGGGTTCGAATCCGAGCAGAGTTTCTGTCGCCCACGACAGATCGCGGACAAAATCGTCGGCGTCGTCTGTGGTGTAGCCCTCGCCGAGAATCGCGATGTCCAGAACTCGATCCGGGGACCCACCGATGTGTGCCTCCACCACCTGAGCCCCGCGGCGCGGCGGTTCGGCAGAGATGTCCAGGGACGAAGGCTCGATAGTGGTTTCGGCCAGTGGAATCACCGTGCCGTCACGGCGCCGGGCCGTGAACACCACCTGAATCGGACGTTTGGGGTAGGGCAGGAGGACCGTCTCGTGGTAGGTCCTCATGGTGCCTTCGGTCGCAGTGTCGGTGGTTCGGAACTCACCGAAATAGCTATCGAAACCCTGTGAAAACAACACATCGCCGGTTGCCGCGTCGCGCGCCTCGACGAGATATGAGCCATAGTCGAACGGGTCCAGCAGCTGTGTCTGTGAACCGGCCCACACCCCCTGGCGGTAGACCCGGTCGATGGCAATGAACTCGTGAAAGTGATTGCCGGTGTGGTGGAAGTCGATTCGGAGAGTGGCGTTGTCGAAATCCTGTTCGAACGGGCTTTCGACGGCGGCTCCGACCACCACCAGCGTGAGGGCGAGCATCACGATCAGGCTCTTGGCGTGCATCAGGGCCTCCTTCTCAGTCCGCGCAGGCCCATTGTGCATCATCCTGGAAATGAACGCGATGCAGTAACTTTTTACTTACTCTCGACGTAAACTTAAAGTATGAGATCAGCTGTCCGCATTGGCGTCCTCATAGTGTGTATCACCCTGGCCCCAGCCAGCGGTTCCGCGTCGGCATTCGAGACCGACGTGTTTGGCTACGAGGACTGGCAACGAGCCGTTTCCCAACTTCCGGTGAACCCGCAGGAGGTCGTCTATCCATTCCATGTCACGCCCGAGATGGTGGAGTGGGCGCAACTCAAGCTGGCACCGCACATGACCAACAGTCCCGACGTTCGATTACAAGCGCTGCAAAACGCGTTTTTCCAGCCCGGGGAATTCGAGTTCGAGTACGAGCAGGCGCAGACCCTCACGGCCGTCGATGCCTTTGCTTCCCGTAACGGCAATTGCATGTCCTTTACGTCTCTCTTCGTGGCGCTGTCCCGGAGTGTGGGGATCCCCACCTTTCTGGTCTCAGTCAAGCGCCAGCCCGATGTCGAGATGGACGAGGGCCTGGTGGTCGTCAACCGTCACGTGGTGGCAGGCTTTCGGGCACCGAGCCGGGTCTACACCTACGATTTCTATGTCGCCTCGTCGAAGCAGGTGGCCAGTCACCGGGTAATCGACGATCTCGCGGCTTCGGCCATCTATCACACCAACATCGGCGGATTGGCGATTCGACAGGATGATCTCTCGACCGCGATCCGAAATTTGCAAATCGCAACGGTCCTCGCGCCCGAGTGGGCGCCCGCCTGGGTCAACATGGGCGTTGCGTACTCCCGGCTGGGCGACCAGGAGGCGGCGTTTGACGCCCTGCAAAGGGCCCTCGCAGCAGAGCCGGGGAACTCGTCGGCTTTGACCAATCTCTCGCGACTCTACCGTGAACAGGGCCGGATAGAGGAAGCGGATAACGCCATGAGGGCGGCGGCGGAAGGCACAAGAAACCCCTTCACCCTGATCACGATGGCTGACGCGGAGATCCTGCGTGGCAATCACGATGAGGCCCGCCGTTATCTTCGGCGCGCGCGGTGGTGGTATGCAAAAGAACCCTACGTTTTCGACGCTCTCGCCCGTCTGGCAGAGGTTGAGGGTGACGCTGATAAGGCGCAGAAGTATCGGAAGAAGGCTGGAGAACTGCGAAATGACCAGGCGTCCGACTCCGATTGAGCCCCCGAGTTGATTGCAATGTCCGCCGGATAGGTTTATCACTGATGGAATGAGGATTCTCTTTCTTGCTCTTCTCGTGACCTCGGTTTCGATGGCTGGAGCATCCACCAGACCGCCGGCCGTGGCCGGTTCCTTCTACACTGCCGATCCCGACGAACTTCGGCGACAGGTCGAGGAGATGCTTGGAGAAGCCACCGCGCTCTCACCATCGCGGGCCCTCGTGGTGCCTCATGCGGGTTACGTCTACTCGGGAGCCGTCGCCGGCCGGGCCTTCGCCACCCTCGAAACCGGCTCCGTGCGGAGAGTGATCCTCCTCGGACCGTCGCACCACGAGGCCTTCAGCGGGGGTGCGCTACCGGCACGGGGCACCAACTCGTTCGCATCACCTCTTGGTGGTGTCGAATTGGACATGAAGGCGGTCGAGACGCTTCGCGGCAGCTCCGATTTTCGCGGCCCGTCCTCGGCCCACGGGCCCGAACACTGTCTGGAGGTCGAGCTGCCCTTTCTTCAGGTGGCCGTGCCGGAGGCGAAGATCGTACCGATTCTCGTCGGCGCGGGCACGGACCGCGAGATGGCCAGGCGAATGGCGCACGCCATCGCGCCTCTGCTCGATGACTCCACCGTGGTCGTGGTGTCCTCGGACTTTACCCACCACGGAGAGAGATACAGGTGGACGCCGTTTTCGGAACCGGATCTCGGCGGGCAACTGGTCCACCTCGGTGATGTCACCGCGGGTCGCCTCGCTGCGGTCGATGCGGCAGGTTTTGCGCACCAGGTCGAAGTGAGCGGCGACACCGTGTGCGGGGCGAAACCGGCCATGGTGTTGATGGAAATCCTCTCTCACGCTTTTGCCGGAGAGGGTGACGTGGTGGACGTCACGACCTCGGGCCACCGCAGCGGGAGTTGGGACCTGTCGGTGACCTATGCTTCGGTGGTCTTCGCCGGAACCTGGAAGGCGTGGAGTGAGCCCCCGGAGGCGCCGCCCCTGCCCGTTTTGAGCGCCAACCAGGGCGCCACATTGGTCGCCCTTGCCCGTGCCAGCCTCGAGACGTTTCTGCGCCACGACGGGAGCATCGCCGAGTGGTTCGCCGCGTCGGGTGACACGGTGACGAGTTCAGCCCTCGCCGGCGCCTTTGTGACCCTGAATCACAGGGGAAGGAAGCCCGGCGATCCGGGACGCCTGCGTGCCTGCATGGGCGTGATCGAGGCCGAGCAGCCCCTCGAGGATGCCGTGATTCAGGCCTCGGTGTGGGCCGCTCAGGACCCGCGGTTTCCGCGCCTGCGGACCGACGAGCTTGCGGGTCTCGAGATCGAGGTCTCGGTGTTGTCTCCGGCCCATCCGGTTGCTGGGCCGAGCGCCATCGACGTCGGGGTGCACGGAGTGATCCTCGAAAAGAAGGGCCATCGCGCGCTGTTTCTGCCGCAGGTTGCGGTGGAACAGGGCTGGGACCGAACGACCATGCTCGATCAGCTGGCGCGCAAGGCCAGCCTGCCGCCTGACGGCTGGCGTCAGGGCGCGCAGTTCGAGGTCTTTACCGCCCAGGTCTTCGAAGAGGTCGAACCGTGACCAAACTGACGCGACGCGAACTTGCGGCCCTTCTCGGCGCCGGCGCCCTGACGTCGACGGTGCGGGGGGCGCAGTGGAGCCCCCGGATGTTGCCGGGGGTCGTGGGTCTGGCGGAGGCATCGGCGGCACTGGGTTCTCCGCTGTCGCCCGAGACGGCCCGGTCGGCTGTGTCCGGCGCCGTGTCTGCGGCAGTGGGCGCGGCAAACAGCCGCGAAGCGGCGGCCCAGCTATTCCGGCCCGAAGACACGGTCGGCGTCAAGGTCAATTGTCTCGCCGGGCGCAACCTGTCGCCGCGAGTCGAACTGGTCGAGGCCCTGGTGGATCTGGTGGCTGCTGCAGGCGTGGACCGAAGCCGCATCATCGTCTTCGAACGTTCGAGCCGCGAGCTGCGGCGGGCCGGTTTTACCCTCCGCGATCAGGGCGGCCCCTACCGGTGTGTCGGTACCGACAACGACTACGACAGCCTGCCCCAGGACTCGGGCTCCATCGGTTCGTGTTTTGCCCGCCTGGTGTCGACTCAGTGCACCGCTCTGGTCTCATTCGGTGTGGTCAAAGACCACGATCTGTCGGGGGTGTCTGCCGGAATGAAGAATTGGTACGGGGTGATCCACAATCCCAACAAGTACCACGACAACGGCTGCGATCCCTACATCGCGGACGTCGCCCGCCACCCCTATATCCGCGACAAGCTGCGTCTGACGGTGCTCGACGGGGTGATCGCCCAGTTTCACGGTGGTCCGGCCTATAGGCCGGGATCGACATTCGAGCGGGGTCTGGTCGCCGCGCGCACGGACCAGGTGGCTGCCGCTCTCTGGGCATGGCAGGTGATCGAGGCGGAACGCGCTCGGCGCGGACTGCCGACCCTCGACGCGGCGGGCCGTCCCGTTCGCTACCTCGCCACTGCAGCCCGTCACGGTCTCGGTGTTGCCGATCCTCAAAGACTGAAATTGGTGACGGCATGAGGATCGACCGGCGGCGGATGGTGGTGCTGGGGGCTGCCGGGGCGGCGGCCGCGCTGTGCCCCGTGACGCTGCAAGCAGCGGCAGGCCCACCCCGCCACGGGGGAGCGGATCTGCCCACCCGCGAGGCCTCCTGGTACAAAAAGCTCGATGAGGGGAGGGTGGAGTGCCAGCTCTGCCCGCAGGCGTGCACCGTCGCCGATTTGGAGCGAGGGATGTGCGGTGTGCGGGAAAACCGGGGTGGCACCTACTACACGCTGGTCCACAGTCTGGCGTGTGCGGTGCACGTCGACCCAATCGAGAAAAAGCCCTTCTTCCACGTGATGCCGGGTGAGAAGGCCTTCTCGTTCTCGACCGCGGGCTGCAATGTCGAGTGCAAATTCTGCCAGAACTGGGAGCTCTCGCAGTTCCGGCCGGAACAGGTGCAGGCCTACGATCTTCCGCCCGCGGCTTTGGTCGCAGCGGCGAAAAGCAATGGCGCTCGATTGACGGCCGCCACCTACGGCGAGCCGGTGGTTTTCTGGGAGTACGTTCGAGACGTGGCCACAGCAGCCAACGCTGCCGGGCTCAAACCGACCGTGGTGTCCAACGGCTTCATCCAGGAGCAGGCCCTGCGCGACGTGCTGCCATTACTGTCTGCGGTCAAGGTGGACCTCAAGGCCTTTCGCGATGAGTTCTATCGGGAACAGGTTCGCGGCAAGCTTGAACCGGTTCTCAAGAGCCTGCAGATCATCCGCGAGTCCGGGGTGTGGCTCGAAATCGTCGTGTTGCTGGTGCCCACCCTCAACGACTCTGCCGCCGAGATCCGCGACATGACGAAGTGGATTGCGGCCACCCTGGGTCCGGATGTGCCTCTCCACTTCACCCGCTTCCACCCCACCTACCGGCTCACCGAATTGCCACCGACACCGGTGGCGACCCTCGAGCGCGCCTGGGACATCGGCCGCGAGGCCGGGCTCCACTATGTCTACCTCGGCAACGTCCCCGGGCACCCGGGGGAGAACACCGTCTGTCCGAAGTGCGGTGGCACTCTCATTCGTCGTATGGGTTTTCAGATTCTCAAGAACAACTTGAAGGATGGTGCGTGCCCCGATTGTGATCAGCGGATTCCCGGGGTGTGGACTTGAGGCTGGAAAACCACAGATGGTAAAGCGAATCCTGTTGACGGTAGCTCTTGTTGGGCTCGTCGGATGCGCGACCGGCTCCGTCTATAAGCGTTTCCCGTGCCCCGAGGAAACGCTCGCCGATTGGCAGATTTCTGCTGGTTGGATTGTCAGAGACTTGACGCCGGCCCAGGCGAGAGTCGAGGTCTCGACAGCCAACATCGCACAGGACGCGGCAGAAAGCCGGTGGCAACTTCTCCAGAACCGGCGGCGCGACGGCGACCGCTACTGGCTTTATCGGCGGCCGGAGAATGACACCATTAATGCGATCGGAGCCCAGGAAGGGGTCGTGTTGATCCGCGGTTGTGAGCAGCTGGGTTTTGTGACCACCCGGATGGCTGCCGAGACCGATCCACCGACCGGGCCCTGAGAAATCAGGGCACAACCCTTGACCACGAGGTTAAGTCGCCCGACTCGAACCCGTCGGAAAAAACCGCGTCACTTCGCTCGTAGGCACCGATGTCCGGACCGCTCCCGCCGTACCGATCATTGATCCCGGGTATGACAAGGGCGGCATCCACCAGCTGGCTGGCGGAGAGCAACCTGTAGTCTTCGGCCGCGGCGTTGGTGAACAAAGGGTCTACGTTGAGGCCGTGGAATTCCTGCCCAGTGGCCGCCTGCAACTCCGACAAGGTGTTCAGGTGCCGGTCGGGCAGACCATCCCACCACACCAGTTCGCCTGCCAGTGAGGTGAAGAGGGCATCGTAGTCCATGTCCAGAGGTTGCGTGGGGTTGCTGTTGGAGATCGAATATCGGGTCGCCGACCAGATGTTGTTGCGGCTGTGGACCATCTCCCAGGAACCGGGGCTCTTGATGGCAACCGCGTCGTTGCCGGTGCGGATGGCGTCACAGGTGTTGTGGAAGAGATAGATCGACCCCGATGTGCCGAAGCCGCTGTTGAACTTGAAGCAACTGCCGGTGTAGCCTGCCTGGCTATTGCCGGCGCCCGTGCGGTGGATCAGGTTGCGAATGGCGTACACGGGCCCCCGGTAGACAGGAGCCAGCGAGATGCCCACCAGGGCGTCGCGGATTTCGTTGCCCCAGATTCGGAGGTTGGAGCAGTAGCCGTCGGTTTCGAATCCGTCGTCGCCTACGCGTTCGACCAGGTTGTTGTGAACATCGGTTTCGATGGTCGTGCCGGTGTCGGAGTCCGGACAGATTCCGAAGCCGTCGAAGAAGTCGCGGAAGGTGTTCGATCGGATGACGGTGCCCCGTCCGGAAGGCAGGGAATCGTAGATCCTGATGCCACCCGTCTCGAGACCTGCTCCGTCCTTGACCGCTTCCCACACCCAATCGAATGTCGTATCCGAAAAGCTGGAATGTTCAACGGTGTTTTCGTCCGCCTGTCTCTTGATGCCGATGCCGAGGTCGCAGACCTTGAAGTCACAGTTGCGGATGAGACAGTTGCTGGAGTCGTCGAGGTATATGGCCTTTGCGTAACTCCCTAACCCGTAATAGCGAAAGCTCAACCCGACGACATAGATGAAGTCGAGCCCGCCGATGCGGAAGGCGTGGTTGTGCCTCGAGACCCGCATTGAGTGCCTATTGGGATCGGCATCGCCCTCCAGACGAACGCGGATGTTGGTGCCGTTCGTAAAGAAACCTGGGAGACCCCACTCGAGGTTCTGGAGATCGGAGAGAGTTTGGTACGGGTAGAGCCTCTGACCATCGGCCGTGACCAGATGGGTACCGGGCGCATTGACTGTGGTTTGGAACACACCGCCGCCATCCGCCGCCCAGACAAAGTCCTGGGGATCGGAACCGTCGAGGACTGGCGTCTCACCGTCGGCGGCCCGGATGACGATGGGCGAGCCGGTAGCACCCGACCTGGAGAGATTGAGCTCGCCTTCGAAGTAGGTTCCACCCCCGAGGACCACTTCCTCGCCGGGCAGCGCCTGCTGCAACCCGTATGTGAGCGAACAGGGCGTGACGGCTGTACAGATTGTCCCGCTGCCGCCGGGCGAGACCCGATACGTGGTGGTGGCGGATGGGATCGTGATTTCGATTCGTGTCGTGCCCGTAGCCGAAAGCATGGAGCCATCGAGGGTGCCGCCGTCTGGGTCGGTAATACTGATCCGCACGTCAAATGAGGTGCCCGGATCGAGCCCGAAGAGGCTGCCCGCAAACTGGGTTTCGCGGGTACGGGTGAGGGGAAAGGCTGCGGCGTAGGCATCTGATGCCGCGCGGTATTCCACCGTCGCCGAGGCGTCGCCGTCGGGGTCGTCGGCCGCGTCGATGGTGACGATGATGCCCAGGGTCTCGAAGTTCCCGTAAAGCTCCAGGCTGGCGGAGCCGTGGGCGAGGCCGCCGATGGCGAGGATGGAGGCAAAGACAGCAAACGCCGGAACGACGGTATGGACGTTTCGGTTCGTTCTGTGGCTGCGCATGAAACTCCCGGGCTCTTCTCATTATCGGTCGCGTCGGTCCGGGCTTGCGTGAGTCCGGTCACTCAAGCGGCGGCGTGGCGGGAGGGGCCGAGATAACGTATGGTGTGCTGCCGTGACGACTGATCGACACCATCTCCCGCTGGCTGGGTTGCTCAACCTCTTCGTGACCTACATCGTGTGGGGCAGCACCTACCTTGCCATTCGCGTGGCAGTGCGCGAGGGCGCGGGGTGGGGTCCCTTCTGGCTCGGCGCAGCGAGAGTGCTGGTAGCGGCTGCTGTGCTTTTTGCGGTCAACCGTCTGCGCGGCACCCGGCTGCGCCCCTCCCGGCTCGAATTCGGGATCCTGGCGGCGACCGGTCTCCTGTTGTGGGTCGGCGGCAACGGCGCCGTCAACTGGGCGGAGACGAGGATCGACTCCGGTCTGGCGGCCTTGATTGTCGGCACCATGCCGCTCTGGGTCGCGTTTTTGGAAGGCCTCATCGACCGCCGGCCGCCGTCGTTGTTGCTTTCACTTTCTCTGGTCACGGGATTCGCCGGCCTTGTCGTCCTGACCTACCCGAAGATCCGGGATGGCGTGACTTCTGATCTTCTGGGGATCATTGTTGTCGTAGGTGCCGCCGTGAGTTGGGGCCTGGGCTCGATCATCGTCAACCGGCGGCGGTTGGAGCTCGACCCCATCGTCGTGGCGAGCTGGCAGCAACTGGTGGGTGGAGTGGGTTTCGCGGTGATCGCTTTGGCGGTTCGGGAACCTCTTCCGCAGCCCACCGCCGAGGCCTGGATGGCCTGGGCCTATTTGGTGGTCTTCGGGTCGCTGTTTGCCTACACGTCCTTCATCTACGCGCTCAAGCTGCTGCCGACCACCGTTGTCATGACCTATGCCTACGTCAACCCGGTGATTGCGGTCCTACTCGGCTGGTTGATCCTTTCCGAGCCGATCACCGGCTATACGGTGACCGCCATGGCATTGATCGTCACCGGCGTGTACGGCGTCTTTCGGGATAAAGGCAGACACAGCGAGAAAATTAGGAATTAGGAATTAGGAATTGGGAATGAGGAATGAGGAATTAGGAATTTCCGCCCTTCCACCCCCGGATCAGTTGGGATCGCGGGCCGTTGGCCGACATTCCTAATTCCTAATTCCTAATTCCTCATTCTCCGATGATCTTGATGAGCACGCGTTTTTGCCGGCGACCATCGAATTCACCGTAAAAGACCTGCTCCCAGGGACCGAAATCGAGTCGCCCGTCGGTGATTGCCACCACCACCTCACGGCCCATGATCTGGCGTTTGTGGTGGGCATCGGCGTTGTCTTCGCCGGTTCGATTGTGGTGGTAGCGCTCGGGCGACGGGTCGAACGGGGCGAGATCCTCGAGCCAGCGTTTGTAGTCGCGGTGCAGCCCTGGCTCGTCGTCGTTGATAAAGACCGAGGCGGTGATGTGCATGGCGTTGACCAGACAGAGGCCTTCGCTGACGCCGGACTCGAGAACCGCCGCCTCGACCCGTGGCGTGATGTTGACGAACTCCATCCGGTCCTGGATATCGAGAAGCAACTTCGTTGTGTAGGACTTCATCGGCGGTGTCTTGCACTCCTAATCTGATCGTTTGGCTTCGACCCAACGGCACAGGGCCCTGACCGCGCGGTCCGCCGTGCGGAAGACCGGCAGCCCGCCCTTTTCCAGTGCCAGGGCCAGAGGGTCGAAGAGAGCCCCGGAATCAACCACCACGACCAACGGCTTGTCGATGGCGGCGGCTATCTCCGGCAGGCGCTGGGCAACCGATCCGGGATCGAGAATCGACTCCTTGTGGGCCTCACCGGGGGCCAGGGTCTGCATCGCAGGAGTCAGGGGCACGATGCCTGCGACAACGGCGTCGATTGCGGGGTCGGCCAAGATCTCCGCCACCATGTCGACATAGACAGTGTCGCCGGCCATGGGTGTCACGTCGAACGGGTTTTGGACATCCACCAGACCATCGAGCCGGTTATCGGAGAGTAGTCTCGCAAGCGCCTCGACCGTTGCTGCAGAGAAGTCACCCAGCACGAGCTCGGCCCCGGGTTGGCGGATCGAGTCCGCCATGCCAACCGATTCGTAACCGGCGTTGGAGACCGCGGCAAGGCGATTGCCGCGGGCCTTCTTTCCGCGCAGGGCCATCGTGACGCGGAGCAGATCGCCGAATTCGTCGAAATCCGACGCGACCAATGCCCCGGCCTGAAGGAGCGCGTTCTCACAGACCGCGTAATCGCCGGCCACCGACGCAGTGTGCCCGGCTGTCGCCGATCGCCCCTCGCTGGTACGCCCGGCCTTGTAAAAAACGACGTCCTTGCCGAGGTTCGTCGCCTCTTTGACGGCGGTGGCAAAGGTATGGCCGTCGCAGGGCTGAAAGCCCTCCATATAGACCGCGAAGACCTCGATCTCGGGGTCGTCTTTGATATACGAGAGGAGATCGCCGGCGGTGAGATCGATCTGGTTGCCGATGGAGAGGGCGTAGCCAGGGTCGAGCGATGGCATACAGCTCAGGTTGGAGATGATGAAGGCCCCGGATTGCGAGATGAAACAGAGTTTTCGTGCGTGTCTGCCGCGCGACTTCGGAAGTTTAGAATCGGGGATGAACATCGTGTCGTAGCGGCCCGGGTGCGAAATGACGCCGAGTGAATTCCCGCCGAGGAAGACGGGGCCGCCATTCTCTCCCTGGTGTGCCTTGCGTATCTTTTCTTTGAGGCGCCGTTCGAGGGCCTGACTGCCCTCCTTTTCGCCGAGACCACCGGGAATGAGGATGACCGCGTTGGCTCGGTCGTGGTCGACGAGGTCGTCGATCACCCCGGGGACCTGTTTGGCGCCCACGGCGACAACAAAGAGATCGACTTTTTGACCGAGATCCG
This sequence comes from Acidobacteriota bacterium, assembly GCA_033791425.1. Lineage (GTDB taxonomy): Bacteria > Acidobacteriota > Thermoanaerobaculia > Thermoanaerobaculales > Sulfomarinibacteraceae > Sulfomarinibacter. Next base: position 1,944 of record JASJGQ010000024.1, on the reverse strand, counting down.
CGATCGAGGCCACGCAGGAAAAACCGTCGATCTCTTTGGCGGTGGGATGGACCACCGTAATGTCGGAGCGTTCGAAACCGGCGTCGATCAGATTGGCGAGAATGATCCGGCCCATGTTTGCGGTTCGTTCCGAGACTCCGATCACACCGACCGAGGATGGCTTCAAGAGACTCCCGATCTTGTCGATCGGACGCGGTTGGTGGCGGACGGTGGCCGCCTTGAAATGGCAGACGCCGTCGAGTGGGGCCATACGGCCGCCGGAACTGGAAAAGGGGTTGACCTCCAACTCCTCGATGTGGAAGTCGGCGTCGGGATTCATCGCCGAGAAGTGGTTGGCGAGATCGATAAAGGCCTGGAAGCACTCGACAAAGATGCTGTCACCGAGAAGGCGACGGGATCCGCGCATCGCGCCGGACATGCGTTCGTAGCTCAGGGTCTTGCGAAAAAGCTCGAAGAACTGTTGGCCATCAACGGTACCTGTAGGAGCAATGGCGACTGCCGCGCCTTTCTTGGTCTGCCGGGCGAGGACCTCCATCTCGACTCCACCCAGCCCCGCCGAAATGATCGGCCCGAATTCTTCGGTGTGGCGAATTCCGACAAACAGCTCCGTCGCAAAGGCCTGCGCATCGGGGGGCATGTAGCTGCACAGGAGGATACCGACAATCCGATCGGCGAGACGTTGTTCGAGACCGTGGCCGCGCCGTCCGGCGAGCCCTCCCGGGATGTCGCCCGTGTGGTTTTCGAGGTACGCCCCGTAGGCTTCCGGAACCTCCCGCAGCATGAGATCGAAAGCCGCTTCCACCGCGCCGATCTCATGTGCGACGATTCGAACGCCTCGGGCCTCGGTCTTGTGGGTGATATCCGGCGACACGACCTTGAGCACAACCTTGTCGCCCGTCAAATGATCGAGATCAGCCGGGGTGGGGTGGGCGCCGACCGGAATCAGCCGGCTGTTCGGCGCGGCTTCGGCCCCGGTCGCTGCGAGCAGCCGATAACACTCGTGTTCATACAGGCTGGTGCGCCCTTCGGCGTCGGCCTGTCTGAAAATATCCTCGACAACGGTCGTGTCGATCGGTGACATGGCTTCCTCCTCGCCGTCGGTCTCAACGAGAGTTCACGCAAACGACGCGGCACTTTCGCACGTGACTGCGTCCTTTTCGGCAAGCACTGCCGCGAGTTTATTCTCGTTGTCGCCGATGGCTTCCACCCAGGTTGCGGCGTGTTCGGGGTCGATGGTGTCGGCTGCGATCTTGGCTGACAGTTTGATCGCCTCGAGCCGCGGCATCCCGCCGTCGACAAGACCCCTGAAGAACAGACCTGCAGCACGCCCGAATCTGAAGGCGCGCTGGTTAACCTCGACGATCTTCTCGCCTTTGCGGCTGAAGAGCATTTCGACGAAACGCAGGAGCTGGTCCTCCGAAAAGTCAAGCAATGGTGATGCGGCGCCGACAGCGGCCATGTTCTGAGAGCGCAGATTGCCCGCTGCACGGGCGATGTTGGCTGTGTCGACCATTACGATGTTGGGGAACCCGGCCAGTTCGACTAGAAGTTCCTCCATCTCCGGGTAGTCGGGAATGTTGACGTATGGGGTGACGCTCGTGACGACCCAACCGTCAGGCTGCAGGTAGTGCCAGTAACGCAACACCTCGAGGGGCTCGACGCTGAGAATGAGGTCGGCGCGGCCGGTGGGGACGATGTCCGAGTAGATTTCCGAATCGCCGTATCGGAGGTGGGACTGGACCGCGCCACCGCGTTGCGCCATCCCATGGACCTCTGCCTGTTTGAAGTGGTAGCCGCAATCGAGCGCGGCGTTGTCGATCACAAAGGCGATCGACAAGATGCCCTGGCCACCGACGCCGGCAAGGATGATGTTTTTCTCCATGATAGCCCCCTCACGCAGGTCTGGATTTCAGGGCTTCGATACACGCACGCCGGGCGACGATA
>JASJGQ010000023.1:0-5650 GCA_033791425.1 Acidobacteriota bacterium | reverse complement strand
ACGCGTGCGCCACAACCACCTCCGGGGATCCCGGGCTGCCTTGCGGGGCAGCCGTCCCGGCTGCCGGCTCGGTACTCACCGTCTCGAGACCGTAGAGCGTCGCGATGTTTGGATGATTCAGACTGGCGAGCACCTTCGCCTCGCGCTCGAAACGCGCCATGCGTTCGGGATCCTGGGCAAACTCCTCCGGCAGCACCTTGAGCGCGACCTCACGGCCGAGCTTCTGATCCTCGGCGCGCCACACCTCGCCCATCCCGCCAACCCCGAGGGCAGCCGTTACCCTGTAGTGCAAAAGCGTCGTGCCGATCATCTTCTTGCCTCGAGCGCGGTCGGCCAATTGACCAGCAAGTGCAGGAGAGAATCGGCTCTCTGGGTTGTGGGAGGAACCACCAGGAACCTCTGCGCATCGGCCGACACCGAAAAGTGGGGACCACCAATCTGAGGCGACCCGATGGCGAACAACTGTTCCTCGCCATCGACGAAAAACGAGTCGCTTTCGGCGCGGACTGCGGAAACCATGATGGTCCCTTCAAGCCTCGTGTAAATGACCTCTGCGCCGTCCGCACGCCAGGTCGGGTAGACTCCGCCGTCCGTCGAAACCTGCCACCGTCGACCGGGACCCGGGAACGACGCGACGTAGATCTCCAGGGTTCCCGATTCGTTCGAGTGATAGACCACCCATTTCCCGTCTGGAGAAAACACGCCGACCGACTCATTGAACTCGGTCGGGCGCCACGGCTGCAGGTCAGCGCTCCCGTCGAGCGCCGCCACAAAGAGATCCACCCCGGCCCCATCCACCGGTCCGAACGCCATGAGTTTCGAACCGTCGGGAGATACGTCGGAAGGGAACAGGTCAGCTTCGGTGCGGATCACCTCCTCCACCTCCCCGGCCCCCTCGAGGCTTTTCCTGTAGATCCCGAAATTTCCCTGGCGGTTGGACGCGAAATAGACGGTCCGCCCACCCGGCGACCAGACCGGCCAGATGTCCTGGGCGGGGTCGAATGTGAATCGGGTGCGGAGACCGCGTTCGATGTCGAAGACCCAGAGGTCCTGGGTCCCGGTCGCCTCATCGATGACCTCGGCAATTGCCAGTGTGCCGTCAGGGGAGAGAACCGCCGTACGGTAGGACGCCTCGTCGCCGACCGTGCCGCCGTCATCCCCCTTTCGGTCCCGCCACTCGAGTTGGGTCTGTTCCTCGGACCGGCCGGTGGCAAAGCTGAGGATTCCCGTTGCCGACAACGAAAAGTCCGCCAGCGAGGCCCCCTGAATTGTCAGAACCTCTTCGGCGAGGGGCACCGCTTCGCCCTCGAACTGGGCTGTCCCGGGATCGAAGGGCTGAGCCATCAACGCGTGCTCGCGGACGAACAACAGGTGGCCCGACCCGAAGTCGGCCTGGGTTTCCGTCGCCATCACTTCTCGGGTCGTTCCGCCCCCCAGATCGACCACCAGCAATCGACTCAGTTGGGGGGTGTTGCCTCGAGCCAGAAAGAGAACCTGGTTTCCATCTGGCAGGAATCGGGGATGGCGGTGCGAGTTGTGGAACTCGCCGTCGATCTCGGTCACTGCCACAGATTCGCCGCCGGCCGATGCAACGCGATGCAACGGAGTGCTGGCGTCGGGTGCAAAGACGATGACCCCGTCGTCGTTCCAGGTCCCTCCCTTACCGTTAGGCGCCTGGGTGAGGGTGATCGGAGGGCCGCCGTTGGTGTCGATTTTTTTGAGTGTGCCCTCCGGACGGTTGAAATATCCGATCCATCGCGAATCGGGCGACCAGAATGGATAGCCCGCGTTGTCGGTGCCTGAGAGGGCCTGCGCCTGCGGGGCATCCAACCGGCGCACGTAGAGCAGGATGTCACCGTTCAAGTCCTGCGCCGAAAAGGCGAGGCTGCGGCCGTCGGGAGAAACCGCCACCGGTCCCGGGCTGTTCGGGTTGAGATAGAACTCGGCGTCCACCGGCGGTGGAATGGTGGCCGAAATCACCTGTGCTGCCGTGCCACGAACCGACCACAACACGCCAGCGGCGGCCACGGCCAAAATACCGGCCACCGCCCACGGAAGGAGACGCCGCCATTGCGGCATTGCGGTGGGAACCAGGATCGATTCTGTTGGCGCTGCGACCGAGCCTTCCGGATCGGCCATATATTCCTCGAGCGCGATGCGTGCATCGCCGATGGCCTGCAGACGCTGTTTGGGTTTCTTGCGCAGACAGCGGCTGATGAGCTTTCGCAGGGGGGCCGGCGTTTCGGGTGGCAGCTCGTCGAGATCGACCTCGTCCTTGAGAACTGACGCCAAGACGTGTGAAACCGTCTCGCCCTCGAAGAGCTTGTGGCCGGTGAGCATCTCCCAGAAGACGACGCCAAAAGCCCAGATATCGGCCCGACGATCGGCCGCGATCCCCGCCGCCTGCTCGGGCGACATGTAGGCGGCCGTGCCGAGGATGATGCCGGCGGCGGTGGCGTGCTGGGTCAGCGTCGGCGACATCGAAATACTGGAGTCGCCATGATCGGTTTCCCACGCCTTAGCGAGACCGAAGTCCAGCACCTTGACCGTGCCATCGGGCCGCAGCTTGATGTTGGCGGGTTTGAGATCACGGTGGACGATGCCCGACTCGTGCGCGGCCTCGAGTGCCTCGGCGATCTGGAGAGCGATGGCTGTGGCCTCTTCGATCGGCACCGGGCCTCGTTTAATACGCTCGGAGAGGTCCTCGCCTTCGACGAGTTCCATTGCGAGAAAAATTGTAGTGATTGGGGCCTGGGGCCTGGAGCTTGAACCAGCGGCCGGCGGAGCATCTGAATCCCCGGCTTGCACGCGGGACGCGTGCGCCACAACCACCTCCGGGGATCCCGGGCTGCCTTGTGGGGCAGCCGCCCCGGCTGCCGGCTCGGCACTCACCGTCTCGAGCCCGTAGAGCGTCGCGATATTGGGGTGGTTCAAACTGGCCAACACCTTCGCCTCGCGCTCGAACCTGGCCATGCGTTCGGGATCCTGGGCAAACTCCTCCGGCAGGACCTTGAGCGCGACCTCACGGCCGAGCTTTTCATCCTCGGCGCGCCACACCTCTCCCATCCCGCCAACACCGAGGGCGGCGGTGACCTTGTAATGAGCCAGAGTGGTGCCGATCATCGTTGCGCCTCGATGGCCGCAGGCCAGTTGACGACGACGGTCACTGGTTCGGGAGGCAGGCTTTCCGCGGGTTCGACCACCAGGAACCGTTGTCCATCCGCCGTGACGTCGAAAGCGGGACCGGTGGACGTGTTCCTGAAGTCGAAAAGTACCTGTGGCTGCCCAAAGGAGAGACCGCTCCCTCGCTCGTCCACCGGCACGCCCATCATTTCCCCGGAGTTGTTGATGTAAAGAATCTCCGCACCGTCTCGTCGCCAGGTCGGCCACCCACCACCACCCACCGACACCTGCCACTTGCGGCCGGGGCCGGGGAACGGGGCGACGTAGATTTCCCAAACTCCACTTTCGTTGGAGCCGTACACCACCCACCGGCCATCGGGGGAGAAGCTCGCACCGTATTCGATGAACTCGGTTGCCAACCACGGCTGCGGTTCGCCACCATCTCCAACGGACCACGCCAGCAGATCGACGTTTGCCGGTGACGACGACACCTGCTGCCCGAGAAGCACTACGTCGCCCGACGGGTGCCAGTCCTCAGGCCAGGTGTCCACGCCGTATTCCGCCACCATCTCACCGTCTCCCGACCCGCCGACCGCCTTACGGTGGAGAGACATCTGCTCTGAATCGTCAGTCACCTCCCACACGACGCTTTCGCCGTCGGGTGAAAAGACCGGTGCGTCGTCGCCTTCCGGTCTGAAGGTGAAACGGGTCCTCAGCTTGCGGTCGAGGTCGACGACCCAGAGATCGCGGTTGTCGCCCTCGTCCGCCCGTATCTGGACCATCGCGGCGTCTTCGGTGGGTGAGAGCCTCACTTCATCGGTGAAACGCGCCGGTTCGCCGATGGTGTCGAGTTCCGAGCCGTCCCGCCCCCGCCATCGCAAGACCAGATCCGCGTTCAGGACCCCACCCTGGACTGCAAGAACCCCTGTCTGCGAGGCCGAGAACACACCCAGCGCGGTCCCGGTTGATATCAATACCACCGTGTCGGCGATGGGGATCGGCTCACCCGAGAGTTCGAGTTTGTCCGGATCGAAGGGCTGAGCCATCAGAGTCCGCTCGCGGAGAAAGAGCAGATGGCCGGAGGCGTATTCCGCCGCGGCTGGTGAGCGAACAAGTACCTTTTCATCTCCCCCTTCGAGCGAGGTGGCGACGACTGCCTGTCCCTCGCCGGCTCCGTCGGGGAAGCGCGCCAGAAAAAGGAAGTGCTCTCCATCAGGAAGAAATCGGGGGTGGCGGTGGGAGTCGTCGCCGCGCTCGGTATCGAAGGCCGTCACATCGACCGGTTCGCCACCGAGCTGGGACACCCGCTGAATCGGTCTCGTCGCTTCCGGTGCGAAGAGGATCACACCCTCAGGGCTCCAGCTTCCGCCCTTCCCGTCGGGGGCATCGCACAGCGTCAGCGGCTGCCCGCCCGAGGCGCTCACTTTCTTGAGCTTGCCTTCGGCAAAGAAACCCAGATTTTTCGAGTCGGGCGACCAGAAGGGGTACTGGGCCAGTTCGGTTCCGGCCAGAACCCTCGGCTGCACCTCGTCGAGATCGCGAACAAAGATCCGAGGCTGGCCGTCGGAGTCCCAGGCGGTGTAGGCCAACGATTGACCGTTGGGGGATACGACCACAGGCCCCGGACGGACCGAATCGAGCTGGTATCCGCGGCCCTCTGGCGGTGGTACCTGAAAACGGATGGCGGTTCCGGCTGCATCGCCCTTCGACAACGAGCCAAGGCCGAGCACCACTGCCGCGGCCGTGGCCACCAGCACCAGGGCCCAGGGCAGGGCTTTCTTCCAGGTCGGTTGCGGGGCAGTTTCCATGGCTGCAGCCATCAGCGGTTGATCAAAGGCCTCGGGGTCCGCGCGGTACTCCTCGAGCACGATGCGCGCATCGCCGATCGCCTGCAGCCGCTGTTTCGGTTTCTTCTTGAGACAGCGCGCGATCAGGTCGTGGAGACGAACCGGAGTTCCGTTTGGAAGGGCCTCGAGATCGACCTCGTCCTTGAGGACCGCAGCGAGGACATGGGAAACCGTCTCGCCCTCGAAGAGCTTGTTGCCGGTGAGCATCTCCCAGAAGACCACGCCGAATGCCCAGACATCGGCACGGCTATCGGCGGCAATCCCCGCCGCCTGTTCGGGCGACATGTAGGCCGCCGTTCCGAGAATCACGCCCGCCGCCGTGGCGTGCGCCGTCAGGGTCGGCGACATCGAGAGATCGACACCCTCGGTGTCCGAATCCCACGCCTTTGCGAGGCCGAAGTCGAGCACCTTGACCGTGCCGTCAGGACGGAGCTTGATGTTCGCCGGTTTGAGATCGCGATGGACGATGCCGGACTCGTGCGCGGCCTCCAGCGCCTCGGCGATCTGGAGAGCGATGGCGGTAGCTTCCTCGACCGGAATTGGTCCACGCTTGATCCGCTCGGAGAGGTCCTCGCCTTCGACGAGTTCCATTGCGAGAAAAATTGTAGTGATTGGGGCCTGGGGCCTGGAGCTTGAACCAGCGGCCGGCGGAGCATCTGAATCCCCGGCTTGCACGCGGG
>JASJGQ010000022.1:0-5379 GCA_033791425.1 Acidobacteriota bacterium | reverse complement strand
ACTGAAGCATGGAGTCGTCCTGATATTCCATTGCACGCAAAGTCCATGCTAATTACCAAGATGGCCGAAGTAAATGGAAAAGGACCGTTAGAAACTATTGAAGACTTAAAGAAAAATGGTCATCCGATTGCTTATGTCGGTGATGTGGTTGGTACCGGTTCATCAAGAAAGTCAGCCATCAACTCAGTGTTGTGGTACATGGGAAAAGCCATTCCTTTTGTTCCCAACAAACACCAGGGCGGTGTTGTACTTGGTGGCAAAATAGCGCCAATCTTTTTTAATACTGCGGAAGATTCCGGTGCGTTACCGATTGAATGTGATGTCGATTTAATGCAAACCGGTGGCAGAAAACCGGAAAGAAAGGTCTTGAGACCATCCTGATCCTGACCCATCCCGTCCGACGGCAATTCGCCGACCGAACCCATCCAAATGGTGTCAGCACCCTCGTCGATCACCGCCGATGGTTTCCCAGACAGGAGTTTACTCGCACAGGTCCGTTCAACCGTGACGAATCGGTAGGGCCCCGAAGGCGTTTGAAAGCGGTTGTTTTCGACAAGCCGAAACATCGAGTCGGGGTACCACGAGACCGCGCGCTGGAAGAACCGCATCGCCCTCGGGTCGGGTTCCGGCCCCGAGGTCTTCGTGTCCTGGGCCTCCACCTGTGCGCCAAACGCGATCGTCAGCACGAAACAAACCAATAAAAGTTGACGGAGTCTCATCCTCATTTATGTCTCCCATTGAAATTGTATCAGCAGCAAGGTTCTTCAGCGTGGAGAACCCGCTCGGTCTTCGCGGTCAGTGAGGCGTGACGGCTCGATCAGCCGCCTCCTACTTTTTTGCGGTGTCCTTGGGGGCTTTCTCCGCCGCGGCGTCAACCACCGGCGGCGCCTCGGCGCCCGGCTGTAGACCCAGGGCCTCCCGAAGCTTGACCTCGATCTCTTCGGAGATATCAGGGTTGTCCTTCAAGAAAGTACGAGCAGCATCTCTTCCCTGGCCGATTCGAGTCTCGCCGTAGGAGTACCACGAACCAGACTTCTGCACCAATTTGTGCTCGACGCCCAGATCCACGAGCTCGCCGGTAAAGGAGATGCCCTCCCCATACATGATGTCGAACTCGGCGATCTTGAATGGCGCCGCCACCTTGTTTTTGGCGACCTTCGCCTTGGTTCGATTACCGACGACCCTATCGCCCTGTTTGATCGAGCTGGTGCGCCGGATGTCGATCCGCACCGATGAGTAGAACTTGAGTGCGCGACCCCCGGTCGTGGTCTCAGGGTTACCGAACATGACGCCGATTTTTTCCCGGATCTGGTTGATGAAGATGAGAGAGGTGTTGGACTTGGCGACGATTCCGGCAAGCTTACGCAGCGCCTGGGACATGAGGCGCGCCTGCAGACCCATCTGCGCATCGCCCATATCGCCCTCGAGCTCGGCGCGCGGCACCAGCGCTGCCACCGAATCGATGACAATCGCATCCACCGATCCGGAACGGATCAAGGTCTCGGCGATCTCGAGCGCCTGCTCTCCAAAATCCGGTTGTGAGATCAGCAGCTCATCGAGGTTGACACCGAGATTTTCCGCATATTCCGGGTCGAGAGCGTGCTCAGCATCGATAAACGCCACCAACCCACCGGTTTTCTGGGCGTTGGCGATGATATGGAGGGCGAGCGTGGTCTTACCCGACGACTCCGGGCCGTAGATCTCGATCACCCGACCACGCGGGATTCCGCCGACGCCGAGCGCCGCATCGAGGGTGAGCGATCCCGAGGGAATCACGTTGACGCGCAGCTTCGGTTTTTCGCCGAGCCGCATCACCGAGCCCTTGCCGAATTGCCGTTCGATCTGACCGATGGCGGTCTCCAATGCCTTCATTTTGTCGGCCTTCTGATTCATGAGTTTCTCCTTGCTGCGGGTGCAACGTGGCGGGACCCGTCCATCCTAGGGGCCTCCCTGCGGTTGGTCAAGGTGTGCCGACGTGGCCACGAAGGTCACGCGCGAAAGAACCACCCCGAGCTCGCGCGAGTCGTTGAGACCGTGCGCCGCAGGCTCGAACTTCTGGCTGAGGATCTCGATCGCGATCCGGCCGTCGGGGGAGGTCCCTTTCGTCAGGTCGATTTCAACCTCCATCGGCTGCGGCGTGATATCGAGAGGCCCAAGAGCCCACTCTCCCCCGATGCTCAGCACAGTTTGCGAAGGGGTTGGCCGCGGCGCCCACAGACGCAGACGCAGCGTGCCGGCACCGGCAGGCACGCGCAGCACCGCCCGCGGGCTCAACCACACGCCTTCCCCCTCAACCGCAAAGACCTCTGCCTTGAAAGCGCCCACGAGTTCTACCTGCAGCGCGTCTCGCTGCCAGTTCTGCGCCACCGAACCGGTCCACGATCGTCCGCTATCCACAGCCCTCATCTCGAAGATCTGGGCGGCCAGCAGACGCCGATCTTCGCTACCCGGTGCAAAACCGCGAGCACGTTCGATGGCTACGGTCGAAATCAGGTCCGCATGACCAGGCGAAACCTTCAGTCGGAGTCGTGTTTCTTCTGCCTGACCAACAACGACGATGGCTTCGGCACCAGCCCATCTAACGGTGACCGGGTCGGGGCCAGGCGCCGGTCGTAGGGTCAGACCGAGATCGGTCCCGCCGGCTAGCGGCGGCAGCTCTACGACCGCATCGGATGCACCCCACATAAAACGCCGTCCGGCGGCGGTGCGTTCTGCAGGCCAGATGCCGCGGATCGGCAGCGGGGTATCGCTCAGCACCCATGCTTCGAGAAAACGCTGCTGTGTCAACGGCTGCAGGGCATCCGAAACACCCGCCCAGCGTCGTTCCATACCGAAGAGTGGGTCCGGGTAGAGCCGGCGGTGGACGGTCGCAACCAGCCAGGCGCGATCGACGCCGGCCCACGGCTCCGGGTCCCACGGTGACAGGACCCAGGGCGGTGTCGGTTCTCCACGCGACTCGAGAAGGTGCCATAGATAGGAGGCAAAGGGGTGGAGCTCAGATTCCAGAACCACCGTTTTGCCGTCCTCAAGGGCCCCGGCCAGCGACTCCTGAACTGCCTGCCAGGCGGGCAACTGGGTCGTGTGTTGCTCGCTCACCAGCGGCAGGCTCGACATTCCGAACCACGCCGTGAGCCCCAGGAGCCCGGCAACTGCGGCGGTCGGCGGGACCGTCGCCGCTGCCGCGGCGACCAACGGCGCCAGCGCCATCTGAGCGCCGACAGCATAACGGCCATAGGTGCGATTCTGCAGCCACACCAACTGCGCCACCACGACGGCCAGCACCAACAGCCACACCATGGCGCTCCGCCGCCCCCGGCGGCGCGCCCACACTGTGAGTCCCGCAACTGCAAGCGAAAAAAGCAACGTCGCCGGCAGCACGCCCCCGAGCCCCTTGACCAGCCCGAGATCCGCGTAGCTCCCGAGATTGCCGGCGAGACGCGAGAAGTGGCGCTGCGAGTGCGCGACAAATGGCGCCACAAATGCGCTCCACCCCCCCTCGGCCCGCACCATCATCAGGACGGCGATCACGCCCGCCGAAAAACCGATACCAACTCCCGGCAGGATTCGGCGCAGCGGACGAACCGACCACATACCGGCGAGCCACAACACAACGAGCGCAGGCAGCAGGTGGGGACGCACCAGGAACGAGGCCGACACCAGCAGGGTGAAGACCGTCACCCGGTGTCCCCCCAGTCCACCCACCAGAACGGCCGCCGCGGCCAGCGCGAGGACGGAGGCGGCGGTGGTGGAGAACCCTCGCACGGCGTACAACCACGGGCCCGGTGCAGCCAACAGGGCGAGCGCGGCCGCGGCCGCCACCGGCGGAGACGCAACCTGCCGCCCGATCGCAGCCAGCGCCCACAGCGCGGCCACCGAAAACGCCGCCGACGCCAATTGCAGGGCGAGCAGGGGGTCGCCCGTCAACGGGGTCAGCAGGTGGCCGATGGCGAGCCACCCGGGAAAACCCGGGGGATGGGGGAAGTGAGCGGCCAATTCGAAATGGAGGATGCCGCGGGCAAACAGGGTCTCGTCCCACTCCCAGGGCCCGTTGGCCAGGAACCCAAAACGGGAGACCACCAGGGCGGACGCCACCACGACGGTCGCAACCGCGTCGAGCGCCCGGTTGGGCAGGCCAAACAGCAACAGCCCGGACGGTTCCTTCGATCTCACGGTGCGGCCGTTTCGAGGCGCGCCAACTCTTCGTGAAGACGGCCCTGGAGGTCGTGTTCGAGGACCAGAGCCGAGATTTCGGAGGTCTTCTGCGCCGCCGCATAGCCCTCAGCGCAGCTCTCCGGCGTCACCCTTGCCATGGTCGGAAGATTAATGCAGACACCGTTCGCAAGAGACCCATCCCCCTGCAGATAGAGCAGCCGGCTGTCTCGCCAGCAGCCGTACTCGCCGATGACCGGCGGGTCACCGGGCGAGCCCAGGAGGTTGCGACCGACAAAGGCGTAGGGAGCGGGATCGACGCCGAGGAGCGCCAGGAGGGTCGGCGCGACGTCGACGTGGCCCGCGACCGTCTTCCGTTCACCGCGCAGGTCCTGCGCCCCCGGGACCCGAAGGAAGAGCGGCACTTCCTGGCTCAGGTACCAACCCTGAGGATTGTGGCTCGCGCCCATGACACCGGCGATCTCCGGCCGCCATGGGAAACCGGCATCGTGATCCCCCCACACTGCGACCACGGTGGAGTCGGCAAGTCCGGAGCGCTCGAGCTCAGCCATAAACCCTGCCAGCGACGTGTCGAAGAAATGCATGGTGTGAATGAAACTGCCAAAAGGCGTGCCCTCCCACGGGCCGATGTCGAGCACCTCGAGGTGCTCCGGAAAGCCATCGAACGGGTGGTGCAACGACAGCGTCAGGAGGTATGCGGCAAAGGGCCCTTCAATGGCGGTCAAGCGGCGTCCCATCTGATCGAGAAAATCGCGATCGCTGAGCCCCCAGCCAATCCTGTCACCGGCTCCAAAATCCTCAACGAACAGACTCTCCGCAAAGCCGAACGCCGGGTGCGTGGATCGACGGTTCCAGAACGAACCGTCGTAGGGAACTGCCGACAGGGTCGTGTAGCCGCGCCCGGTGAGGATCTCCGCGAGACCGGTGAAATCGCTCCCCGCAAAGCGAAAGGCGGCGGCCCCACCGGAGGAGGGCAACAGCGAAACTTGGGTCGCGAGCTCGCTGTCCGACGAACGCCCCTGGGCTGTTTGGTCAGTGACGTTCGAGAACCATAAACCTTCCTCCGCCCAACGGTTGAGAAAGGGGGTCACTTCATCTCCTTCCACCTCGAGACCGATGACGAAGCCCTGCAGGCTCTCGACCTGGATCATGACCTGGTTCGACCCCGCGCCGGCGCCAAACCCCGGCCCGGCGCCGGCGCGCAGCGAC
>JASJGQ010000021.1:0-16414 GCA_033791425.1 Acidobacteriota bacterium | reverse complement strand
TCTGGTGGTATTTAGTCGAGGTCATCGGCTTCGTCCTTATCCCGTGCTTTCTCTTCGCCCGCGCGGTGACGACCCGGAACGTGACCCTGGTAAAGATCGCAGCGATCGCCACTCTCATAGGCATCATCCTCAACCGGCTGAACGTGTCGATCATCGCCTTCAACTGGACGTCGGCCAACCCATACTATCCGTCGATAGCGGAAATCGTGATCACCCTGATGGTGATCTTCACCGAGATCTGGGTCTTCCGCTGGATCGTCAACCGCATGCCGGTGCTGCGCCAATCGCCTTTCTGGGCAAACGAGCAGCAGGAATCCGACCGCCAAGCCGCCTGAAAACGGCCCCGGAGATATAGCCATGATGGAATCAATGCACTACGTCAACATCTTCGAAACCAAAGGCATCGAGTACCTGTTGGTAATCACATTCCTGATCGGTTTCGTGTTCTTCGTGCGCCGGCTGACCTACTCGCGCACCAATACCGTTGCCGCGGCAACATCCGAGTCGGCGGCCAATACCGTCGCTGCCGACATGGTGTGTCCTGCCGGCGCCGATTGTCCGCACGAGCAGCATCGCAGGGTTGCCACCGCAATGGATCTTGACGAGGCCGAAGTGACGTAAGCGCAATTTTTTGCGACCACCACGTGGGCGCCAATCGGCTCGGGCCTGCCGGTGGGGACCGCCGGCCCGAGAATATCCGAGAGACCACTCCGGCGTTGACCGAGACCATTGCAATTTGCAATTCTAATGCTGTCTGCACCATCGCATTCTGCAACTGCCGGGATGCGACTCTGATCCATGTAGAATTTCAATTGTCTCAATAAAAAGAACTTCTCAGAGATCCGCACTTCCTTCAAAAATGGCACGGTGGTTGCAGTCAGCAGTGGGCCAGGGCTCCTGCGGGCCAACGACGAAGGGAGCGGTCACATGATGGATGGGAACGGCTGGGATTGGGAAATCGGACGGAAATCCGTCTGTGATCTCACAGAATTGCGAACGCGATTTTCCGAGGTCCATGAGTTCGCGGTCAGTCCTGACGGCGAGCGTATCGCCGCCCCGGTGTTGACTGCCCCCGACACGTTCGGCGTGTGGGTCAACGGCTCGTTGTGGGACGGTGAGTTCGAAAAGGCGTGGCACCCGATCTTCGCACCCGACGGCCGCTTGTGGGCACTGGTCCGAATCGACGACGAATGGACGCTCGCAGTCGACGGTCAGCCCTGGGAACAACGCTGGGAGTTCGCCTGGAACCCGGTCTTCAGCAGCAACGGCGCGGTGGTCGCGGTCCAGATCAAAGACGACATGAAATACACCGTGGCAGTCGACGGGCAGCGGTGGGAGAAAGACTTTCCCTCGTCACGGGGGCTGGTCATCAGTGAAGACGGCAGCCAGGTCGCTGCGGTAGTGCAGGTTGAACCTCTGGCCGAAGCCGACACCGTCGGATTCATGAAAGGGACCTGGAGCGTCGCCGTCAATGGAGAGCCCTGGCAGCAGAAGTTCATCAACGTGTATGGACCGGCGATCAGTGCCGATGGTAGCGGCGTGGCCGCAGAGGTGCGGCTCGATATCTGCGAATACACCCTGGCCGAGAACTCCCAACCGTGGGAGGGGCGTTTCGGATCGGTCTGGGAGCCCAGCTATCGCAACGGCAGCCGCAACCTGTTGGCGCCAGTCCGTATCAACGCTTCGTGGACGATCGCGGAGAACGGCAGTCCGATCTGGGACAACCGTTTCATGCAGCTCTGGAACCAGCGCCTCAGCCCGGACGGTCGGCACATCGCAGCGGTGGCGGCGCCCGGGTTCGGTTCATGGACGGTGGTGGTTGACGATGTGGCCTGGAAGACGCGCTTCAACGACCTAGTGTTGCCGCCGGTCTTTTCACCGGACGGTCGCCGGGTCGCGACCGGGGTGAGGAACGAGGGTCAGTGGACAATGGCCGTGGACGGAGTTCCGTGGTCCGAGACCTTCGAAATGGTCTGGGACCCGGTCTTTTCCCCCGACGGTGATCACGTTGTCGCAAAGGTCGAACGAGACGGCAAATACTCTGTGGCCGTCGACGGGAAGATATGGGGCCCGTGGTACGAGGCGCTCTGGGAGCCAACCATCAGTCCCGACGGACAGAGGCTGCTCCTCCGTTTCGTCGATGGCGGGACCTACGTTCGGCAGGTGGCTCCTTTCGGATCCACCTTCCAGGATTGAGGGAGGGATCATGTACGAGATCATTCGTGGCCCCCTGGTCTGGATCGCCTTCATTGGCTTTTTCGGTGGCATGGCCTACCAGTTCATCAACATGGCGCGGTTGGCAAAGAAGGACCGGGTCGTTTATCCGACCCTCAGCGCCAAGTTCGGTATGCGATCCGTGCTGCACTGGTTGGTGCCCTTCGGCGGCAGAAATATGCAACTCCACCCGTTCTTTACGGTGCTTTCCTTTGCATTCCATGTCTGCGTCCTCGTGACTCCGCTTTTCCTGATGGGGCACGCGGTCTTGTGGCAGGAGTCGTGGGGCATCCGCTGGTGGAGCCTGCCGGAGGCCGTGGCCGACGTCATGACCCTGGTGGTGATCTTTGCCTGCGTCTTTTTCATCATCCGGCGGCTGGTGAGGCCGGAGGTGCGCAACGTCAGTTACCCCTCCGACTTCGTGCTGGCGTTGCTGGTGATGGCTCCGTTCGCGACCGGGTTCGCGGCCCATCATCAGTGGCTGCCTTACAAACCGATGATCATCATTCACGGGCTCTCCGGGGTGCTGTGGTTGTTGGCAATCCCGTGGACGCGGCTGGTCCACATGTTGTGGTTTCCGTTCACGCGCGCCTATATGGGCAGTGAGTTCGGTTCCGTGCGCCACTCGAGGGATTGGTAATGAACAGCTTTCGCTTCGCAAATTTGGGGGTAAGGCGGCATGGCTGATCTTCAGGACATTGCAATCATCGATCCCGGCGTTGACGACAATATCGCCAAACTCACGCCGGAGAGGATCGAGACGACCATCAACAAGGTGTTGACCGAGGAGTGCTCGGCACGTCTCGAGGCCTATCGCCAGACCTGTGTCCATTGCGGGCTCTGTGCAGAGGCCTGCCAGAGCTACATATCCCGCAACGGCGACCCGGACTATGCGCCGGTGGCCAAGGTCGAGGACACGCTGTGGGAAATGGTCAAGCGGAAGGGAAAGGTCGACGCCGAATTTCTCCACAACGCGGCGCGCATCGCCTTCATCGATTGTGGGGCCTGCCGTCGCTGCAGCATGTACTGCCCCTTCGGGATCGACATCTCCTATCTGATCATGACGGTGCGGCGAATCCTCAACCTGCTCGGCGTGGTCCCACAGTATCTGCAGGACACGACCAACAGCCACGCCGCCACCATGAACCAGATGTGGGTCCAGCAGGACGACTGGATCGACACCCTGATGTGGCAGGAGGAAGACGCCCAGGCGGAGCTTGCCGGGACCCGGATTCCGCTCGACAAGGAGGGGGCCGAGATCATGTACTCGATCATCGGCCCCGAGCCCAAGATCCTGGCTCAGTTGATTGCCAACATGGCCATCATCTTCAAAGTTGCGGGAGCGGACTGGACCATGCCTTCGACCGATGGCTGGGACAACTCCAACATGGCCATGTACTCGGGCGACTTCGAAACGATGGGCCGGGTCGAACGGCTGCACTGGGAACGGGCCATGCAGCTCAAGGTCAAACGCGTGGTGATGGGTGAGTGCGGCCACGCCTACCGCGGAGCCGTCTACGACGGGCCGCGGTGGTTGGGTTGGACCAAGCCTCCGATCCCCATGGTGCACGCCGTCGAGTACTACTACGAGCTCATTAAGAGCGGCCGCCTCAAAATCGCGCGCAAGATCAAAGAATCGGTGACCGTCCAGGATCCGTGCAACATCGTCCGCGGCCGCGGCCTGCACGACAAGCTCCGCTACGTCGTCAACGCCATCTGCGAGGACTTCCGCGATATGGATCCGCGCTACGAACACAACTACTGCTGCCAGGCGGGAGGCGGCCTTATCAACTGCGGACCGCCGTGGAAGCTGTCGCGCATGAAGAGCAACAAGGTCAAAGCGGAACAGATCGCGGAGACCGGGGCGCACACGGTGATCACGCCGTGCCACAACTGCCACTCAGGCATCGAGGACATCATCGGCCACTACAAGCTCGGCTGCCACGTTTCCTTCATCAGCGAGATGCTGGTCAAAACCATCGAAATGCCGGAAGCCTGAGGGGGGGGAACTATGAACCGCACGACACTGCTTCTCCTGCTCCTCATCACCGTCGCCTCGGGGAGCATCCTGTGCGCCTCGGAACAAACGCAGCGATCCCTCACGCCGGCGACCGTCTCGATGGAGTTCCCGGCCGTGTTTGGCGAGATGCAGCGGCCGCCAGTGGAGTTCGACCACAGGGCTCACACCGAGGCCCTCGGACCTGTGAGCTGCGAAACCTGCCATCTATTGGATGAGCAGGGCGTGCTCACCCCCCGAATGGTGTCGGAGCTCGAGATCGACAACCGCGAAGACCTCATCGACGCGCTCCACGATACCTGCATGAGCTGTCATAACGAACGCGCCGCAGAGGGGCTGACCTCGGGGCCGGTGACCTGCGGTGAGTGCCACGTCCGGCGCGCACCGGGGGTGCCGACACGGGCGGCGATGACCTTCGACTACTCGCTCCATGCTCGGCATGTGAAGGCCTTCGAAGACAAGTGTGAAAACTGCCACCACGTCTACGACGAGGCGACCGAAAAACTCAAGTACGAAAAAGGTAAAGAGGGGGGGTGCTCCGCCTGCCACGGGACGGTCGACGAGGAACGCAAGCTCTCGCTGGCCAATGCCGCGCATCAAGCGTGCATCTCCTGCCACCTCCGGCGCGCCCGGCTCGAGAAGTCATCCGGCCCATCGCTCTGTGTCGGGTGCCATGATCTCGAGAATCGAGGCTCGATCGAGGTGCTCGAGGAAATCCCGCGATTGGTTCGTGGTCAGAAAGACACCCTGTGGGTCTCCGGCGAGCTTTCGAAATCGGCGGCGGTGCCTTTCAACCATTTGGCGCACGAAAGGCTAACCACCTTCTGCTCCGACTGCCACCATCAAACCTTGCGGCCCTGTGATGAGTGCCACACCCAGATGGGCGTGGCGGATGGGGAAGGCGTGACCACCGAGCAGGCGTACCACCTCCCTTCGTCCGATCACAGCTGTGTGGGATGCCACGAGGCCTTCATCAACGACCGGCCCAGTTGCGTGGGCTGCCACAGTGCGGCGGCAGCGGCCTTATCGGAAAGGTCGTGCGTGCAGTGCCATGCGGGACCGCGGCCGGGCTCCGTGGCGATGGAGAGTCTCCCGGTGGCGGTTGAGGTGCAGTTCGAGCCGTTGCCGGCCCTGTCCGACGAGTTTCCGGAAACCGTAGTGATCGACCTCTTGGTTGACCGTTACGAGGCCTCGACCCTGCCGCACGCCAAGATCGTCAACGCCCTCGCGACCGGGACGGCGGAGAGCGTGCTGGCGAACGCCTTCCACGACGGCTCCGCGACGTTGTGCTCCGGTTGCCATCACCACACCCCCATCGGAGTTCGGCCGCCCCCTTGCCGCTCATGCCACGGCGCAACGGCCGATGCGACCACCGATCGGCCCGACCTCAAGGTCGCATATCACCGGCAGTGCGTTGGCTGCCATATGGACATGAAGGTGGACAAAGTGGGGTGCACCGACTGTCACGCGGTTCGGACCGAGGAGGTCGATTCATGAGCATTTCGCGACGAGGCTTCATCGGAGGAGCGGTGGGTGCCGCACTGACCGCCGGCGTATCGGAGGCGGGCACGACCAGGAAGTTCGAGGGCTATCCCGGCCGCTACGGGCTACTTCACGACACGACCCTGTGCGTGGGTTGTCGTTCGTGCGAGGTGGCCTGCAAGGAGGTCAACGGCCTGCCGCCGGTCGAGGCGCCGGTGGATGACCCGGGCATCTTCGACACCGTCCGCCGGACCTCCGACACCGCCTTGACCGTCGTCAACAAATATATCGAGGCGGGTGGAGACCAACAGGCGGTCTACCGCAAGATTCAGTGTATGCACTGCAACGAGCCGTGCTGCGCCACGGTGTGCCTGGTCCACGCGTTCGAGAAAACGCCCGAGGGCCCGGTTCTCTACCACCCCGAGCTCTGCATGGGCTGCCGCTACTGCATCACGGCATGCCCATACAACGCGTTGGCGTACGAGTACGACAACCCGCTGACACCAAAGGTCATGCGCTGCACCATGTGCTACGACAGGATCAAAGAAGGTCTCGTGCCCGGCTGTGCCGATGCCTGTCCCATGGGCGCGATCACCTTCGGAAAACGGGAAGAGCTGCTGGAAGTGGCTCGAGAGCGAATCCGCAAGTACCCCGACCGCTACATCAACCATGTTTTCGGCGAGCACGAGTTCGGCGGCACCAGTTGGTTGGTGCTCGCAGGCGAAGAGTTCGGGAAGCTCGGGCTCGAAGAGGGACTCACCTCGGAGCCGCTGCCATCCATCGCCACGAGTTACCTCGGGGTGGTGCCGCTGGTGCTCACCATCTATCCGGGTTTGTTGCTAGGGATGCGCGCGTTCAGTAAACGCCAGGAAGAAGTGGCGAAGCAGGAGCAGGAAGAAGCGGTTGCCCAGACGCTCGAGGCGGCCGGTGAAGAAACTCCGAAAAAGCTCGCCACAGCGGCGGAACGGGCTGCCAAGGACAAGGAGCGGGCGGTGGCCGCGGCGGTGAAGAAAGCGCTCGCGGAGGCCGGGGAGGGGGCTGACTCATGACCGACACAACCGTTGATGCCAGCTCGTTGCCGGCCGAGAAACCGGGGTTCCTGACTCCGTTCAACATCATCACGAGCATCATTCTCGCCGGCGGCGCGGTGATCCTGGGAATCCGGTTCACCCAGGGGCTCGAGGCAACCACGAACCTCTCCCACAACTACCCGTGGGGCATCTGGATCGGTTTCGACGTGATGAGCGGGGTAGCTCTTGCCGCCGGCGGGTTCGTCATTTCAACCGCGGTCTACGTCTTCGGGATGAAAGAGTACAAGCCGGTTGTCCGCGCCGCACTCCTGACGGGCTTTCTTGGTTACTTTCTGGTCGTCCTTGGTTTGCTTGCCGATCTCGGCCGCCCGTGGCGGCTGCCGTATGCGTTTACCAAATCGGCCGGGCCGACCTCCCCGCTCTTCGAGGTCGCGCTCTGCGTCTCTCTCTACCTCACCGTGCTCTTCATTGAGTCGACTCCGGCGGCATTGGAATGGCTCGGCCTCAAACGGTGGCGAAAAGTGGTCGGCAGCATGACGCTCGCGCTCACCATCTTCGGGTTGATCCTCTCGACCATGCACCAGTCGACACTGGGGGCGATGTTCATGTCGGTTCCGACGAAGCTCCACCCCCTCTGGTACTCACCGCACATCCCGGTGCATTACTTCGTGTCCGCAGTTGCGGCGGGTATGGCGATGGTCATCGTTGAGGGCATGTTTTCCCACCGCGCCTATCACCACCAGGTCGACATTTCGCGCCAACACTTCGAGAACATCAACTTCGGTCTGGCCAAGGGGGCTTCGGTCACCCTCGGTGTCTACCTGGCCATCAAGATCGTCGCCCTGGCCCTCGAGGACGAGTGGCATTACCTGGCTTCCGGTTGGGGTGCGTGGTACCTGTTCGAGATCATCGGTTTTTTTCTTGTGCCGTGTTTGCTGTTCGCGGTCGGTTACCGCGAACGAAAGCTGGTGCTGGTGAGAACGGCAGCGGTGATCACGGTGCTGGGCATCGTTCTCAACCGTTTCAACGCCACCTTTATCGTATTCAACTACCAACTGCCTGCCAGCCAGCGGTACGTACCGTCGTGGATGGAGGTCTGGGTGACGGTGGCGTTCATTACCTTCGCGGTGGTGGTTTTCCGGTGGATTGCGAACCGGATGCCGATCATGTACGAGCACCCCGACTGGCGCGGGCAGCACTAGGGAGGCGATGATGCACACACTCTTTGATTTTCTCACCCACACCAAAGCCATCGGCTACATCGTGGCCTTTGGCTTGCTGCTGGCCTACATTCCGTTCTGGAAATTCTTGACCGAGCGAGAACGTGAGGAGTAAACCGATGACGATGTATTCCCGGGAAAGGGGGCTGCGATGAGTCACACAATTCTAGTTGTGGACGACGAAGCTGATATCAGGAAGTTCATCACTGCGGTCCTCAACAAGAGAGGCTACGAGACCCTGACGGCTGAGGACGGCGGGAAGGCTTTCGAGATCGTCGAACGGGAACATCCCGATCTCGTCATCCTCGACCTCCAGATGCCAAATCATACTGGGACCGATTTCTTCCGCCGACTGGCCAAAGACAAGGACCTGGCATCGATCCCGGTGATCGTGGTCAGCGGTCTGGCCGGTCGTCATCTGGCGGTAAGAAAACCGTTTGCAGTCTTTGACAAACCGATAGATCCGGACGAATTCGGCGAAACCGTGGACCGGGCCCTCGGCCGGCAGGATGACTGAGCACGCCGCTGTGAAGCCTTCGAGTGTTCCCGGCGGCAACGAGGAGATCTCGAAATCCGATTTTTCCTCACTCCCGAGAAAGGAGTATGACCATGACTGTTTTGGAGAAGAATAAGAAGACCGGCCGTGTGACTCGGAAAAGGGATCACACAAACCCGAATCCGAGGGTGCGGCTCACGGCGGTGGAAAAACTGGACGACCCTGAGGTTCTGATCGAGGTTGCCTGTACCGACGATTCCCCCAGAGTCCGATTGACGGCGGTGTCTCGACTCGGAAACGACATCCAATTGGATGAAATCGCGAGACGTGCGGAGTCTCTCGATGTCCGGCTCGTGGCTGTCGAGCGCATCTTTTCACAGGGGGTTGTGGCCGAACTGCTGAAGGAGCCTGAAAACCTGGAGCTCATCGGAATCTGTTTCTCGAAGATCTCCGATCGGCGGATTATCGAATCCATAGCCGAAGATCCGAAGTATCCTGCTCCGGTGCGCCGAATGGCGGTGGAATATTTCGCGGATGAGTCCTATCTCGCTGAGGTGGTGGACACAAAGGAAAAACCCGAGCGGAAGAGTGAGGAGGCGGTCGAGGCGTTCATTGAAGTCTATGGAGGCGGACTCCGAGGGGTTCGGGCCATAGGACGCTTCAAGCGCAGTGAGAAGGCTCTGCTGGCGCTCGGTACCATTGCTCGCAAGGGCGGTGAAACCGGCGGACTGGCGGCGGAATACCTGTGTTCGGCCCTCGGGAGCGCCAACCCGAAACTCGTCGAATGTGCCGCGTCCGAACTCGAGCAGGTCAAAGACCCGGATCTGGTTGACTGTTTGATCCGTGCCCTCGACAATCCGGCTCTAAGTATGCCGATTCGTGAGGTCCTGCGAAGAATTGACACCCCAGAGACAAGGGCCGCCCTTGGTAACTCGGGCTCCGACAACCAGAAATGAAATCGGAGGAGCGCACCATGGCAAAGAAAGTTCTCATCATCGACGACGAGAAGGACATGAGGGTATATCTCGAAGCCCTTTTCCGTAAGGCGGGCTACGAAACGGAAACTGCTTCCAATGGCGAGGAGGGCGCGTGGTTGGCCGAAGCGCACCAGCCGGACTTGATCACTCTCGATGTGTTGATGCCGCGCAAATCGGGCATCAAGGCCTACCGGGGCCTCCGTGTTTCGGAGAAAACGAAGGCGATCCCGATCATCGTGCTGACAGGTTTGACCCGGCTCGACGACTTTTTCGGTGATCTGGAGGAGCTGCCTCAACCCGACGCGCTGATCGAAAAGCCGATCGAGAGGGATCTGTTCCTGAAAAAAGTCGAGGGCATCATCGGGACTGCATAAGCGGCCCCGCGGCGTGGTCTATCAGGCCTCGAGGGCCTGAGTGGGGTGAACCGCGGATTCCAGCGGATTCTCAAGGTCTGCGTTCGGGATCACGACGGTGAACGTCGTGTTCTCACCTGGGATGGATTCGAAGGTGACCTTTCCGCCGTGCTCTTCGGCCACCTTCTGAACCACCAGCAGGCCAATACCCGTGCCTTCAGTCCCCTTGGATGAAAAGAAGTCCTGAAAGACCTTGTTGTTGAGGTCCTCGGGAATCCCCGGACCGTTGTCCTCGACTTCGAGGATGGTCGAGCCTTCTCCGTTGTGTCTGCAGCGCAGAACCACCGTGTGACTTTCTTTGTCCGGGGACTGATCGAAACGGCAGGCGTCGATCGCGTTGGCGACCAGATTGCAGAGCAGGCTGTGGAGGCCGTCTCGGTCGAAGGTGCCTCGATGCGGCGGGTTCCCAAATTCGGTGCAGATCTCGATGTTTTCGTCGGCCATCCGAGCGGCGTAGAGGTCACGGACCTCGGTTACGATTTCCTGCGGGCAGACATCCGATTGGAATACGGGCTCGCGGTCCTTCGAACAGTACAACAGGTCCTTGACGATACCCGTCACGAGACCTACGTTTCGCTCCACCATTTCCCAGCCCTGGTCAATAGACTCGCGATTGTCCTCCTCGAGGCCATCATTGACGATGAAGATCCCTCCCTCGAGCCCCATGAGGATGTTTTTGACGCGGTGGGCCATTCCGGCAACCGCGCGGCCGGTCAAGGCGAGCTGGCGCTGCAGGCGCTTGACCTCGGTGACGTCGGTGAATACCTCCATGACCGCCGAGATCTCGCCGTTGTCGTCATAGACCGGCTGGGTGTGGACCACGACGTTGATGCGCCGGCCGTCGCGGGCCACCAGCGTCTCCTCGCTTGAGTAGTTCTTACCGTCGGCAAAGGTCCGGTCGACCTGGCAGTCGAGGCATGGCTCGCTTCTCTTCTTGCAGATTTCGTAGCACAGGAGACGGTCTGTGACATCGAATTCTTTTCGGTAGAGGGAGTTGGTTTCGATGACGTGGTGGTTGCGGTCGAGAACGCAGATGAAGCCCGGAACGGCGGAAAAGAGCTGTGCGCGAGCCCGTCGGGTTTGGGAAAGTTCCCGACGCAGATTGTCGATTGGTTCGGCCGGTTGAGTTCGTTGGCTCCGAGAGCGCATGAAGATCCACGCCATGAAGATCGAAAGAAGGGCGACCGCGCTCGCCGACAGAGGAGACCCGAACCGGGCCGCGAGGCCTACCGCCGCTGCGGCAGCGATGCCCGAGAAAAGGTAGACGAACTGGCGGGCCATCGATTCCCGCTCGCGCGATTCGTTCGATCGGGGCTCCGGCGAGGGGGTTGATTCGTCGGACTGCTGCAGAACGGGCGCAGCCTCGCGAACGCATTTCTCGAGGTCGTTCGCTTCTTCGATACGGGGTTGACTCCCTTGTGTCGACACGACAACAGCCTCTGCTGAAGTATGCCACATCCGGTTTTGTAGGTGGGGTTTCCTTGACAATCACATCGTTAGGGTTACCGTCGAGACTGGGAGGG
The DNA here is from genome assembly GCA_033791425.1 of Acidobacteriota bacterium. Taxonomy (GTDB): domain Bacteria; phylum Acidobacteriota; class Thermoanaerobaculia; order Thermoanaerobaculales; family Sulfomarinibacteraceae; genus Sulfomarinibacter. Next base: position 5,041 of record JASJGQ010000021.1, on the reverse strand, counting down.
CAGCGTATGGATGCTGGTGATTCCGGAGTCGGTCAGATCATCCTCGACAGCGTTGCCGACGGCGTGTTTACGGTCGATCACGAGTGGCGGATCACCTACTTCAACCGTGCCGCGGAGCGGATCACCGGGGTGCCGGGCGAAGAGGCCGTCGGGAGTCGCTGTTGCGACGTCTTTCGCGCCAGCATCTGTGCCGACGGGTGTGCTCTTCGTCACACGCTCGAGACGGGCGAGCCGGTGGTCAACAGGGCGGCGTTCATTATCGATGCCAGAGAGCGCAAGGTGCCGATCACCATCTCGACCTCAGTATTGAGGAATGATCTCGGCCAACTCGTTGGCGGCGTCGAGACTTTCCGCGATCTCAGTCAGGTGGAAGAGCTGCGGAAGGAGCTCGAGGGCCGGTTTTCACTTGGCGACATCATCGGTCGAAGTCGTGCGATGCGCGAGCTCTTCGGGGTTTTGCCGGCGATCTCTGCCAGCGACTGTACCGTTGTCATCCATGGCGCGAGCGGCACCGGCAAGGAGCTGTTCGCCCGGGCGATCCACGAGCTGTCGCCGCGGAACAAGAAACGCTTCGTGGCGATCAACTGTGGCGCTCTCCCGGACACGCTTCTCGAATCGGAGCTTTTCGGACACAAGGCCGGCGCCTTCACCGACGCTCGTAAGGACAAACGAGGCCGGTTTGCAGTCGCCGAGGGAGGGACGATTTTCCTGGACGAGATCGGCGATGTCTCGGCGGCCATGCAGGCTCGGCTGCTCCGTGTCTTGCAGGAGCACGAGTACGAACCCCTGGGGGGCGTGGAGCCGGTGTCTTCGGATGTTCGGGTCGTCGCGGCAACCCATCGTGACCTGGCCGAAATGGTCAACCGGGGCAACTTTCGGGAGGATCTCTACTATCGCATCAATGTCATGCGACTCGAGCTGCCGTCGCTCGACGAGCGACGCGAGGACATTCCGTTGCTGATCGATCATTTCGTCGACCGCTTCAATCGACTCCAGGAAAAAAGCGTTGTGGGCGTTTCCGACGAGGTGCTCGGTCTGCTGATGAACCACGATTTCCCGGGGAATGCGCGAGAGCTGGAAAACATCATCGAGCACGCCTTCGTCTTGTGTCGCGGCAGCATGATTGAAATTCAGCACCTGCCGCCGGAACTGGTTCGGGAACGCGGCGCGGCGGAGTTGGCTTCGGCACCGGGAATGAGCCTCCGCTCGCTGGAAAGCCTCCACATCACGGACGCCCTGCGACGCAATCACGGCAATCGCAAGGCGGCGGCCAAAGAACTCGGTATCAACCCAAGCACGTTGTACCGGAAGATGCGGGACCTGGGTATCGAAGCACCGGAAACAGACGGCCGCAGCCGTTCCCAGTGATTCCATTCATTGAAGCGGACGGGCTGGGGGTGTGGAGTCCAACACTTCCGGTGATCGCTCCCTGGCGGCAACAAAAAATGATCTGCCTTCAGGTGCCCGTTACGCAAGGGTAACGCGTGACGTCCCTTGACGCCCGGAGATTCTCCTCAACGCCTCAAAAAGTCATCTCCCATCAACAGTTTGTGGATATTTTCACGAGACGGGCCTCTGGCACACGGGTTGCACCGCTCCCGACTGGTTACGTGTCTGTATCGGGGGAGGCGCAGCGTTGAAGACCGAGTTCGAAAGACTCTTGAAAACGGAGTATGACCGGGCCTTCGCCATCAATGGGGCGGCGACGGCGCCGGAGGTTTATTTCCTGTCGCAGGTGGTGTTCCCCAGCTTCTGGTCGAACATCAGACCGCTGATGTAGGGACCGACGATGAGGGCACCTATCGCCGAGCCGAATATCAGCATCGCAAACAAAATTAGAAAGGAGTGGCCATGACAGAAGAGAAGAAGTCATCGACGCCGCTGCTTGACGAGCTCGAATCGGGCCCCTGGCCGAGCTTTGTCAAGGAGATGAAAAAGGAGGCTTTCCGTCCCATGACCAAGGACGCGCTGGCCCAACTCGAGCGCTCTTATGAGGAGCACATAAGCCACTGGAAGCACGGTGGTCTGGTTGGTGTGATGGGGTATGGAGGCGGCGTAATCGGCCGCTACTCCGACCTCGCCGAGGAGTTCCCGGGAGTGGCTGAGTTCCACACGCACCGAGTCAACCAGCCGTCGGGCTGGTTTTACACCTCCGACGCCCTGCGCACCCTGTGCGACATCTGGGACAGGCACGGATCAGGTCTGACCAACATGCACGGCTCCACCGGCGACATCGTCTTCCTGGGCTCGACGACTGCGGCCATCGAACCTCTGTTCGCCGATCTCACCAAAGCCGGTTGGGACCTCGGCGGTTCGGGCTCCAACATGCGGACACCGTCCTGCTGCGTGGGCCCGGCACGCTGCGAGTGGGCCTGCTACGACACTCTCGATGCCTGCTACAACATCACCCAGCACTTCCAGGACGAGCTCCACCGCCCCTTCTTCCCCTAGAAGTACAAGTTCAAGTTTGCCGGTTGCCCAAACGACTGTGTGGCGTCTATCGCCCGCTCTGACTGCTCAGTGATCGGCGTCTGGAAGGACGACATCCAGGTCAACCAAGGCCGGGTCACGGAGTACGAGAAAAACGGGACGGACATCAACGTAGAGGTCTGCGACCTCTGCCCCACAAAGTGTATGGCGTGGGACGGCAAGACACTCGATATCGACAATTCGAATTGCGTCAAGTGCATGCACTGCATCAACTTGATGCCGAAAGCACTCAAGCCTGGTAAAGAGCGTGGCGCGACTATCCTCATCGGTGCGAAGGCGCCAATCGTCGGTGGGGCGTTGCTGTCCTCGGTCTTCGTGCCCTTCCTCGAGATGGATCCCGAGTCGGATTACGAGGATCTCAAGGAACTCACCGAGGCGATCTGGGACCTCTGGGGTGAGCACGGCAAGGCCCGCGAGCGCACTGGTGAGTTTATCCAACGTGTAGGCCTCTCGAACTTCCTCGAGGAGATCGGACTCGACCCGATTCCCGAGATGGTCATGCACCCGCGCACCAACCCATACATCTTCTTCGACGACGAGATCTTCGAAGACGGTGCGGAATAGGAAGGGAGGAACACATGGCAGACGAACGCATTACTGATATCGGACCCCCACATTACGAACAGTTCCTGCCCGAGGTCATCAAAAAGAATTACGGCAAGTGGGACTACCACGAGATCCTCAAACCCGGCGTGATGGTTCATGTCGGTGAGTCGGGCGACAAGCTTTTCACCGTGCGCGCCGCTTCACCCCGCCTGCTCGCGATCACCTCGATTCGCAAGTTCTGCGACATCGCCGATAAATACTGCGATGGCCATCTGCGGTGGACGAGCCGCAACAACGTCGAGTTTCTACTCACTGATGAGTCAAAAATCGAACCGCTCATCAAAGAGGTCGAGGAGTACGGGTTCCCGATAGGCGGCCTCGGTGCCAAGCTCTCCAACATCGTTCACACTCAGGGTTGGGTTCACTGCCACTCGTCGGCGTCGGATGCATCCGGCGTGGTGAAAAGCGTGATGGACGAACTCTTCCCGTACTTCAACGGAAAAAAGGACCTTCCGGCAAAGATGCGGATCGCCTACGCCTGCTGCCTCAACATGTGCGGCGCGGTCCACTGCTCCGATATCGCGATCCTCGGCGTCCACACCCGCGCACCGGCTATCAACCACGACGATCTGCCCAAGATGTGCGAGATTCCGACTCTTGTGGCTTCCTGCCCGACCGGCGCCATTCGACCGGCGACCGTCGACGGCAAGCAGTCGGTCGAGATCGTCGAAGAGCAGTGCATGTACTGCGGCAACTGCTACACGGTATGTCCGGCATGCACCATCAACAACGCCAAAACCGACGGTATCTCGATCTGGGTCGGCGGCAAGGTCTCGAACTCGCGCATAGCACCGCAATTCTCGAAGCTCGCAATTCCCTTCCTTCGCAACAACCCGCCACACTGGCCGGAAGTCGTTGAAGCGGTCAAGAAGATCGTCGAGGTTTACGCCGCCGGTGCCCGCAAGCACGAGCGCGTAGCCGAGTGGATCGATCGTATTGGCTGGCCGAAGTTCTTTGAGCTCATCGGGCAGGACTTCACCAAGTACCACCTTGACGATTTCAAGCATGCGGGCGAGACCTTTAGGAGAACGGCGCAGCTGCGCCACTAGGAGGAGACCATGGCTGATGTCACGATCGATCAGATCGCAGATGCCATGTACGACTTGGTCAAGTCGACTTATGGCAAGAAAGACCTGAAACCCATGGACGTCACCAAGGCGATGATCGAAGAGTACGGTGATGATGCGGTGGACAAGAAGATGTGCAAGAAGGCCCTGCGCCAGCTCATCGATTCGGGTCGCTGCACCTACAAGTACACCGGCGGCAGCTACGTGACGCTTCCAGAAGACTGAGCCCTGATCCGCCCCCCGGGCGACGCCCGGGGGGATTGTTTTTCGAGCACGATACCTGACGGAGGAAGATAATGGCCAAGAAGAAGAGACTGTCGGGCCCCGAGCGGCAGAAGTTCACCATCGACGTTTTGCGGCAGTGGCAGGGCATCGAACGCGACGCCATCGAGACCACGGCCCAGATCATGGAGAAGACCGACAACCTCCTGATCCGGCAGGTCATGGAAATCATTCGCAACGACTCTGTCCAGCATCATCGGGTGCAGCAGTTCTTGATCGACAGCGTCACCATTACCCCGGTCACGCTCTCGCCTGACGAATTGGCGGAAGTCTGGGGCCAGATCGAGGCCCACGACGAACTCGAGCGCCAGACCATCGAACTCGCAAAGAAACTTCTGGAGCAGACCACCGAACCGGTGCAGAAACTCCTGCTCAACTACCTCCTGACCGACGAAGAAAAGCACGACGGGATTCTTGGTGAGCTCGACGACCTCAAGTCCTACATGGCCAAGATTTCGTGAGTGCGGACCAGGCTGAGATTGAGGAGGCGATCAAATGGGTCTGCTGAAAAAAAAGGACAAAGGCCAATCGAGCAAGATGAAGTCGCGGATGAGCGGCGGTGGTGGTGGCGGGTCCAACATCTCGTCGTTACGGCC
>JASJGQ010000020.1:0-30126 GCA_033791425.1 Acidobacteriota bacterium | reverse complement strand
TTCCCGATATGCCCGCCCACCCTGTGTCATTTCGACCGAGCGACCTGTCAAGGCGAAGTCCGTAGGACGAAGCCGGAAGCGAGTGGAGAAATCTCTTGCAGGGAAAACGCCCACTCCCCCAAACAAGATCGCACCGTTTTCGAGCGTTCGAGTGCAGCCGCATTTGCAAACGCGCTTCCCGAGAGGAGCCACCTTCATCATTGTCTGCCCGTATTATTCTGCCTGCTTGGATGTGCGTGGATCAGACAATATTGAAGATGGCACCTCCGCCGCACGCGATGGCTCCCTTTCCCCCTTTCTCCCTTTCTCCCCTTCTCCTCTGCTCCTCCGCCCCTTGCGGCATGAAGCGCTCCGGGCTACCATGCGGGTTCGGCGCTGGGGCGGCGCCAGGAGTTGGTAGATGACTGAGCAGATAAAGTCCGATTTTCTCACCGTCGAAGAGGCGGTTGCGCGCATTTCCCGCGGTCAGCAGATCATCGTCGTTGACGACGAGGACCGCGAGAATGAGGGCGACCTCATTTTTGCCTCGGACATGGTGACCCCTGATGCCATCAACTTCATGGCGCGGCACGCCAGGGGCCTGATTTGCGTGGCGCTGACGGCTGAACGGTGTGAGGAGCTCGGTCTGCCGCCGATGGTGGAAAAGAACACCTCCACTCACGGCACCGCCTTTACGGTCAGCGTCGAGGTTCGCGAGGGCACGACGACGGGCATTTCGGCCCACGATCGTGCGGCGACGGTTCGCGCGCTGGTGAATCTGACGACCGCCGCCGACGATCTTCAACGGCCCGGCCACATGTTTCCCCTGCGCGCTCGTCGCGGCGGGGTGCTCAAGCGCGCCGGCCACACGGAGGCGGCGGTGGACCTGGCGAAAATGGCCGGCCTCACGCCGTCCGGGGTTCTGTGCGAGATCATGGATGAGGACGGTCAGATGGCGCGGCTGCCGCGGCTGCTGGAGTTTGCGGCGGAGCACGATCTCGGGGTACTCACGGTGGCCGACCTGATCGCCTATCGGATGCGGAATGAGAACCTGGTCGAACGGGTGGCGGGGCCGGAGCTCCCCACCGAGTTGGGCGACTTTAGGATTCTCGGCTATCGCAACCGGGTCACTGGCGAGGAACACGTGGCGCTGGTGATGGGCGCCATCGACCCCTCCGAACCGGTGCTGGTTCGTGTTCATTCACAGTGCCTGACGGGTGACGTCTTTGCCTCGCGACGGTGCGACTGTGGTGCCCAACTCGAAGCGGCAATGGCCAAAATTGCGCAGGAGGGTTCAGGCATTCTCCTGTATCTCTTGCAAGAGGGGCGCGGCATCGGCCTCTTCAACAAGCTGCGGGCCTACGAGCTTCAGGATCAGGGAGAGGATACGGTCGAGGCCAATGTCCACCTCGGTTTCAAGGCCGACCCGCGCGACTATGGGACCGGGGCGCAGATCCTGGTCGATCTCGGTGCTCGACGCCTGCGTTTGATGACCAACAACCCGACGAAATATACGGCCCTACGAGGCTTTGGCCTCGAGATCGTCGAGCGTGTGCCGCTCGAGGTGCCGCCTACCGACAGCAGCCGCGTGTACCTCGAGACCAAGAAGCACAAGATGGGTCATCTGCTCAAGATGGTATAGATTGCTGGCCCAAATGGAACGACTCGCCGGATTTTGGGCATATTTCACGCCGTGTGCAGTGATCCATATCTCGTGAGTTCTCAGTTTTGAGTTATGAGTTTTGAATTTCGGACCCCACCCTTCACACTGAAGTGGAGCGCTGAAGAGAATGAGTTTGCTGCGCCCGGGAGCAAATCAAAACTCAAAACTCAAAACTCAATGCTTCATTCTCCTGGCCCGGTGTAGAGAATGACGAACTATCCCCTCCCCGACCTCAGTGCGCTGGTCCGCGACCTCGAAAGCGAGGTGGCCGGGTTGGCGGTCGGCGGCGTGGCCCCGGGTGCCCGGGCGTTGGTCCTGGCGGCGGCCGCTGCGAACGGATGGCCCACCCAGAGAACGCTCGTGGTCGTGCCTCATGTTGCCGACGCTGACGACCTGGCGGCGGCTCTCCGTCTGCTGGCGCCGGCGCTCAACGTGGGTGTGGTGCCGGCAGAGATGGCGGGCCCCTATCTCGGCGCCGAACCACCGCTGGCGGCGCGGCTGCGACTGGTTGATCTCCTGATGCGTCTCGCTGGCGAGGACATCGATTTCGTAGTGGCGCCGGCGCGGGCGCTCGGGACTCCGATTCCCGTGCCGGCACAGCTGACGGCGTGCGCGTTCGATCTACGGGTCGGAGATCAGATCGATCCGCGCGACCTCGGTCTTCGCCTCACGACCGCCGGCTACCGGCGTGCCGATCTCGTGGAAGAGGCAGGTGAGTTCGCCATTCGCGGATGGGTGATCGATCTTCACATGGGCGGCGAACACGGTGTCCGCCTCCAGCTCGATGACGACGTGGTGGAGTCGATCCGGTTCTTCGATCCGGCCAACCAACGCGGAACGGGTGACGCCGAGGACGCGGTTGCCGTCATACCCCTCGAGCCCTTTCCCACCGATCCGGAACGCCTGGCGGCGATTTCTTCGATGCTCGAACACGACTACCCCGCGCTTTCGGGGGTGATGGCCGAAGGTGCCGAACGCCGCTTGTGGTGGGGCGCGCTCCATCTCGCGGGTGGCGCCACGAGTTGGGTCGAACTCATTCCAAACGTCGTCGTCTGCGACCAGGACGAGGTTCTGGGGGAAGTCTCCCGCTGGTGGACCGTCCAACGGCGGGAGTGGAAGGCGTTGAGCGAACGGGTCATGGAGATGCCGCCTCCCGACGCCCTGTTGCAGACCCCGGACCAACTCAAGGACACTCTCGAAAACCCGGCGCTGCGGATCGAGCGCCTCGAACTCCTGGACGGTTCGACGACGTGGCGGCGTCTCGCGACCAGCGCCGCCGAGAACTTTGTTCGCCGTCTTCCGGACCTGGTGCCGACTCTGCGGTCGCGGCGGGGCCAGGATCTCGCGCAGGTCCTGGTCGTGGCATCGGCGGGGGAGGGGAAAAGATTTGCCCACCTCTTGAGTGAGGGCGGCGTGACCCCGGTCGAAGCCCCGCCGCCCAGCGGTGGTATCGCCATTGCTCAAGGCGGGCTACAACACGGTTTCGTGTGGGAGGGGGGCCTTGCGGTATACGGCCGCCGGGACCTCACATCGACGCCTTTGCCGCGCCCGCGCCGGTCGGGACCGAGTGCGTTCATCTCCGATCTGCGCGATCTCAGACGTGGTGATCTCGTGGTTCACCTGGATCACGGGATCGGGCGATTCACGGGCTTTCGCCGGGTCGTAGTGGAGGGCCGTGAGTTCGAGATGATGGCCCTCGAGTACCACGGTGGCGATTCGCTGATGGTGCCGGTGGAGCGCGCCGATCTGATCCAGAAGTACGCGTCGGGCGAAGCCGATATCAACCCGACCCTCGACCGTCTCGGAGGCGGCACCTGGAAGCGCCGCAAATCGCGCGTGCGCAAAGCGGTGCGCGAGATGGCCGCCGAACTGCTGCGGCTGGCGGCGGTGCGCCAGGCTGCCGAGGGCTTTGCCTATTCGCCCGATTCGCCGTGGCAGCGCGAGTTCGAGGACGCCTTCGAGTTCGACCTGACGATGGATCAGGACCGTTCGGTGACCGACATCAAAAACGACATGGAGTCGACCAGACCGATGGATCGGCTTTTGTGCGGCGATGTCGGGTACGGCAAGACCGAGGTTGCCATCCGTGCCGCCTTCAAGGCCGTCCTCGAGGGTAAACAGGTGGCTGTGCTGGCGCCGACTACTATCTTGGTGGAGCAGCACCTGAACACCCTTCGCCGCCGCTTTGCCGGGTTCCCGGTGGAGACGCGGATGCTCTCGAGGTTTTCCTCACCGGCGGAGGCCAACGAGACCCTCAAGGGTCTCGCCGACGGCACGGTGGACATCGTGGTCGGTACCCATCGACTGCTTGGCGAGTCGGTCGTCTTCCGTGACCTCGGTCTGGTTGTGATGGACGAGGAACAACGGTTCGGCGTGGCCCAGAAGGAACGGCTCAAGCGTTTGAGGACGGAGGTCGACGTGGTCGCAATGTCGGCGACGCCGATTCCGCGCACCCTCAATCTCTCGCTCAGTGGTCTCCGCGACATCTCGATCATCGAGACCCCGCCCCGTGACCGGCAGGCCGTCGAAACCAGCGTCCTCCAGTTCTCGGAAGACATCGTCCGCGAGGCGATTCACTATGAAATGGAACGCGGCGGCCAAGTCTATTTCGTCCACAACCGCGTGCGGACCATCGGCGCCTTTGCCGATTGGGTGCGGCGGATCGTACCGGAGGCGCGCGTCGTGGTAGCCCACGGCCAGATGTCGGAACGACACCTCGAGGCGGCGATGCGGGCGTTTCTCGACGGAGAGGCGGATGTCCTTCTGGCCACCGCGATCATCGAAAACGGCCTCGACATCCCGAACGCCAATACTCTGCTGGTCAACCGCGCCGATCGGTTCGGGCTGGCGCAGCTCTACCAGTTGCGGGGGAGGGTCGGTCGCTCCGATCGCCTGGCCTTTGCGTACTTTCTGGTGCCGCCGAACCAGCCGCTGGCGCCCACCGCGCGAGCCCGCCTGGCGGCAATCCAGGAATTCTGTGAGTTGGGAGCGGGCTTTCGGATCGCAGCCCGCGACCTCGAGATCCGCGGCGCCGGCAATCTGCTGGGCGCGGAACAGCACGGATTCATGGAGGCGGTCGGCTTCGAGACCTATTGCCAGTTGCTCGAGGAGGCGGTGTCCGAGCTCGAGGGGCGCCCGTCCACCTCGCGGCGCGAAGTCGAACTGCGGCTCGGGGTCGATCTTCAGCTCCCGGAGCTCTACCTTCCCGAACCGGCATTACGTCTGAGCTTTTATAAACGGCTGGCGGCGTGTGACAGCGAGGACGCTCTGTCGGAGCTGCTCGAGGAGATGGCGGACCGGTACGGTCCGGCTCCCTCGCAGGTGGATGCGCTGGCCGAGGCCCAGAGGGTTCGGATGGCGGCGCGCCGCGCCGGTGTCGCCGCGGTGACCCGACGCGGTCGAAAGTGGCGTCTGCGTCTGGATCCGGCGGTCGTGCCATCAGCAAGTCTCGCCGAGGCCGTGACGTCGTTGTCGGGCGCCCGAATGACTCCCGATGGGGAAATCACGTTCCCGATCGCCGATGAGGGCTCGGGCGTCGGCGAGGTCCTGGCGCTCCTTCGAAAGTTGGAACCAGACCTGGAATAACCTGGTTACCATGTCGTCATGGCGAGTGGTCACGGCGAGGATCTCGGCAACGGCGTGTACGTCAGCCCGGCGGAGAACGGACAGCTGGTGGTCACCAGCCCCCGGCTCGACCTCGGGTGGAGGGTCGCGGTTGGTCGGGTGCCGGGGACTGCCGTCCTGTGGCGGGATCAACCCTTCGAAGTGGTGGCGCGCACCGCTGCGGGCAGCCGCCACCGTTGGACCCTGCGCCCTCCGGTCGCAACGAAATTTGTGGCGCCTCGGCACACCGCGCCGCCGCCGTCCATTCTCAGAACCACCCTGGTGACCGCCGCGGTCACGCTCGGCCCGCGAGCCGATCAGGAGCGGTGGGCCGCGACCCTGGGCGTGCGCCCCCGCTGGCTGACAATGGCCGGTGCCGCGGCGGAGTTTCTCGGCGGCCTCACGAATCTCGGCCGGGACGCCGCGGCAGGCGGTTTGTTTTTTATCGTGCTCGATATGTATCTCATCCTCGAGGGATCGTTGCGGCTGCTGTCGGCCCTCGGTGGGAGACCCTGTGGGAGCGTTTTCGGCTGGCTTGTTCGTCCTCTGTATCGTTCCTCGCTTCCGCCTTCTGGTTAGCCCGATTCCTTTCAGGAACCGCGGTCGCATCGTCGCCCGAATGGGCGTCCCAATCCGTTCGTGCTAGGCTTTCCGGATGGGTGTTTTGCATCCCCCCCGGGTTGTTTTGCTGGTGGCCTCTGCGGTCCTGGTTTCTTCGTGCGGCGGCAGTGACACGGGTCTCGCACGGGTGGGCCGCAACCGCCTGGAAATCCAGCCCTTTCAGGACTACATCGGAGAAGCCTCCGGTGAGGCATGGCAAGGCATCAGCGGCCGGGTCGCGTCGGGGCTCCTCGACCAATACCTCGACCGCCAGGTGGTGATCGAAGCCGCCAGGCAACGAGAGATGTTGGCCAATACTGATCCCTCGCGTCTCGGGCCGGTCGAGATGCGGTGGTTTCTGGAGGAGTTGTGCGGCCCCCCGCCCGAGCCTTCGGCCGAGGTGGTCGAACGCGAAGTCGAAGATCGGCTCGTCGAAGTCCTTCCGGCGCAGGCCCACGTTCGGCAGATCCTGGTGGACGACCTCGAACAGGCGGAGAACGCCCGACAACGATTGGCGGCGGGCGACGACTTCGTCACGGTGAGCCGTGAGCTCAGCCGTGCCCCGAATGCCATGGACGGGGGGGAGCTCGGCGTCTTTGTTGAAGGCAGTTTGCCCGAAGAAGTCGATCTCGTGGTCTTTTCGATGGAATCTGGAGCCATTTCCGATCCAGTTCAGGGGCATTCCGGGTACCATATCTTCCAGGTTCTGGAGGTGATCCCCTCCGGTCCGCCGGACAGAGCGGGAGTGGAATCCTCAGTTCGAAGGGAGCTCACCGAGAAGGGTGCCCGCGAACAGACCCGCGGGTGTATCGAACGCCTGGCGTCCGAGGTCGGCGTTCAGGTCACATCGACCAATTTATGGTTTATCTACGATGGAAAGTACGGAAAGGGTGGAGTTGATGCGTAGTCGATTATTTCTGGTATCGGTCGTCCTGGCGGCCCTGACGACGGGAGCCGCGGCTCAGGACCGAATGGTGATCGAGGGCATCCTGGTGCGGGTCAACGACCGCATCATCACGATCTCTGACTTCACCAAACGGTTGCAGGTCGAGCTCACCCAAATGCAGACGGCGCCCACCGAGGAGGATGTCCAGCGACTCACTCAGGTGATGCTCACCGAGATGGTCGACGAACTTGTCCTCCTTGAACGTGCGACCGAAAAGAGAATCGAGGTCAATGACAAGATGGTCGACCAGTCCATTCAGAGCCTCCGCGAGGAAAACAACCTCCTGGAAGATGAAGCTTGGGAGCAGGCGATCGAGTCTTCGGGTCTCACCATGGAACAGCTCCGGGAGAGGTATCGACGCACCATCCTTCTGCAGCGCGCGGTGCAGGCCGAGGTTCGTCCGGTGGAGATCACCGAAGAGGAAATCTACCAGCTGTACCAGCAACAGATCGAAAACTACAGCGTGCCTGAGAAGGTCGTGTTGGAACAGGTTTTCATCCCCGAGGACGGCTCGAGTGCCGACGGCGCCCTCCGGCGTGCCAATGGCATGGTCGCGCGGGTTCGCGACGGCGCTGACCTCAAGGCCGAGGCAACCCTGGCTGGCAGCCAGCTGCAGGATCTTGGCGCCATTCCGGTCGAAGACTGTCGGCCCGAGCTCAAAGCGGCTCTCTCCTCAATCGAGGATGGTGATGTCACAGATCCGTTGGTTGTTCCCGGTGGTGTCCAGGTCATCCTGCTGGTCGAGACCGTACCGGCCGGGTACCAACCGTTTGATGAGGTCACGGGCGACATCCGTCGTCAGGTGTCTGCTGAAAGTTACGAGGGGCAGACCCGCGGGCTGGTGGAGAAGCTCAAAAAGGAATACCTGGTCGAAATTTACGAGGATCGGCTCGCGATCGTGTACCGCAACCTGGGCGGCATCTGATGTCGGGGAGTCTTCAATCATGAGCCAGCGTCAGCGCACGTGGATCAAGGATCTCAAGGCGGGGACCGAAATCGAGGAGACTTTTGCCGTTCGATCCTCGGACGTTCGCCAGGGGCGCGGCGGCGGGTCGTATCTGGCGGCCACCATCGGTGACCGAAGCGGAGAAGTGACCGCGCTGGTCTGGCAGAACGTGGACCGTCTGCGCGAAGTGTTCGAGCCCGGCAATGTCGTTGCCGTCATCGGCCAGGTCCAGCGCTACAACCAGCAGCTGCAGGTCGTGGTTCGCAAGGCGGAGACAGTCGCCGAGGAACAGGTGGATCACGAGGATTTTGTGCGATCCTCGGCCGTCGACCCTGTGGTTCTGTGGAAGAAGCTGAACTCGTTTATCGAAGAGGTTGGCGACGACGATCTGCAGCAGCTTTTGTTCCGGATCTTCTCAGACTCGGAGGTCGAACGGCTGTTCAAGGTCGCGCCTGCGGCACGGGGCATGCACCACGCGTTTCGTTCGGGGCTCCTCGAACACACGGTTTCTGTGGTCAGTGCCGCCAAGATGCTCGCGCAGCATTACGGCGCCGACCAGGACCTGGTTGTAGCCGGAGCGCTGCTCCACGACCTCGGCAAGATCTGGGAGCTCGAACTCGGGCCGTCGATCGAGTACACCGACGATGGTCGACTCCTTGGACATCTTCCAATGGAGGTTCTGTATGTGGAGAAGAGGATCAGTGAGTTGGAGCAATTTTCCGCCGAGACCCGCCGTCTGCTGCTTCATATCCTGCTCTCACACCACGGTGAATTCGAGTATGGATCACCGCGGCGCCCAAAGACTCCCGAGGCCTTGCTCGTCCACATGGTGGACAACGTGGATTCGAAGATGGCGGGGATGTGGGAAGCCATCAACGCGGACGGATCCGATGATGAGGCGTGGACCCCATACTCGAGGATCCTGGGGCGGTTTGTGTATCGGAGACGGCCCGGTGGGGACGAATAGACCTGGCCCGCTCCCTCAGCGCTCGCGAAGGACGGCAGCCACTTCGTCGGGATCCGGAAATCTTCCAAGCGCAGCTTTCGAAAACACCGACTCGCCATCGACCTTGACTTCGAAAACGCCGCCCGCACCCTTGATGAGTTTGGTCGCCGTCCCGAACTCCTGATCCAACTCAGCCGCCAGCCCGGCGGCCCGAGGCAGGTAGTTTCAAGTCACGCAATATTCGATCGAAATATCCATCGGCGTCTCCATCTCTGACAACCGCATCATACCTTGGGTTCCTTCCCGTGCCCGTTTCCGTGCCCGAGATGCCCGCGCATCCTGTGTCATTTCGACCGAGCGTAAGTCACGGCGGAGTCCGTAGGACGAAGCCGGAAGCGAGTGGAGAAATCTCTTGCAGGGGAAGCCTCCGTGACATCGGTACGCCGTTTTCGAGCCTTCGAGTGAACCCGCCTTTCAGTAGGCGCTTCCCGAGAGGAGCCACCTTTAGCATTGTTTGCCCGAGCGTCCCACGGGTCTGCCGAAGGTAGAGGCGTCAAACAATGCAAAAGATGGCACCTCCGCCGCACGAGGCCCGTTTCCCACCTGCATCCTGTATCTGCGTTCATCTGCGTGATCTGCGGTTTCTCCGGATGGGATGGTGGGACGGGCTCCCTTTCCCCCATTCTCCCTTCCTCCTCTGTCCCTTGCCCCTCTGCCCACCGGACCTCTCCCTCAGGCTCCCTGTTTTCAGCACTTTGTGGAAAGGGGCGGCCGTGCGGTGCTAGCATCATCGGCGAGGGCCCCAACGGTGGTGGGCAGAGCTCCGTAAACCGTACAGGGGAGACGAAATTGAGGGAGAACCTGTGCATTCTGCCGGCGCTACAGACAAGCCAACGCGAGGTGGTCATGGATGATCGCTCGTGGGTTGAGTCCGCGCGGCAGGGTGACGAGGACGCATTCGCCCATATCGTGCGGCGGCACTCGGGCGGGTTGCATCGGGCGGTGGCCCGGATTCTCGGTGACGAGGCCGAGGCGTGGGACGTTGTGCAGATGGCCTTTCTCAAGGCCTGGCAGCAACTCGACCGCTACGACTCCCGCTACAGATTTTCGACCTGGCTGTACCGGATTGGGACCAATCTCGCCATCGATCTATTGAGGTCACGCAGCAGCCGCGAGCGTGTCCACAGGGCCGGTTTCGAACACCGGCTCCACCTGGTGGGTCAGGGCGAAACCGCCGGCTCCCGAACCGACCGCCACGAAGCGGACCGAATCCTGGAGCAAATCGTCGGGGTCTTGACACCACAGCAGCGCAGCGCCTTCGTGCTGCGCGAGATGCAGGGTCTCGAAACGGCCGAAGTCGGGGAGATCCTCGGGTGCTCGGCAACCACGGTTCGCAATCACGTGTTTCAAGCTCGTAAGGCACTTCGCAAGGAAATGAGAGAACATTTCCCGGAGTACCTGCCCGCATCCGAGAGGGGATGAAATGGACTGTACCGAATTCCACCAATTGCTCGATTCCTACCTCGAAGAGACGCTGGACGAGGCTCGGCGGCCGCTGTTCCGCAGCCACCTCCGCGAATGTTCTTCGTGCAGCGAGTGGGCGCGGTCGGAGGAACCCGGCCTGCTCTTCGCCATGGCCGAAAGCAAGCCAGTCGATCTGGCCCGGGTCGAGGCGTGTGCGGTGGCTGTGACCGGGCAGATCCGTCAACAGCGTTTGGCTGGGCGGATGCAAAGAAACCGTAAACCGTGGTTGGCGGCGGTCGCCGCTGTTGCTGTTGCGGTCGTCGGCGCCGCCGCCTGGCGGATGTTGCCGATTGCAGGTGACGCCCTGCCTTCGGTGTCACTCGACACCGTGACACACGTCGAGGCGGACGTCGCTCCGCCATCCGTGGAGGTCGAAATGGCCGGGGATGATGTGCGGGTCTACCAATTCGCAAATGAAGAGGATGGTGACACAGCCGTCTACTTTATCGTCAATCCGGCGTTGGAGCTCTGACGCCATGTTCCGCAAATGCTCTTCCGTTGTGTTCGGATTGGCGCTCTTCTCGGTGGCGGCGTCGGCGGCCGTGGAGACTGTTTCCCGGGTTTTCACCCTTCAGTATCTGTCGGTTGCCGAAGCGACGGCCGCCGTCCAGCCGCTGCTTTCAGATGAGGGAAGCCTGACGCTGCAGCCGAGTCGTTCGCGAATCACGGTGCAGGACTTTCCCGAGGTCGTCAACCGTGTTGTCGACGTCATCGACCAACTCGATCGACTGCCGGATCGGTATCGGGTGCGAATCGAGCTCCTCGAGGGCGGGGCCGAAAAACCCTTCGGGGCGGCCAACGAGGTTGAGGCCACCGATCGGTTGCGGAAGATGTTCAAGTTTCCTTCCTATCGGAGCCTTGGGAGCGCGGTTCTCGAAGGCGAGCTCGGCGGCGACACCCAGGCATCTCTCGGCGCCGGATACCAGATATCGTTTGTTGCTCAGATACCGCCACATTCAACCGACACCCCCTGGGGGGCGCCGGATCCCGGTGACCGCATCCAACTTCGCGGGCTGACCCTCGAGCGGCTGAGACCTGGCGCCGACGGTGAGCAGCTGAGCCAGGAATACCTTCGCACCAATGTCCTCCTGTCTCCGAACCAGAAGGTCTATATCGGCGCCGGCAACTCAGAAGATTCTGAATCCGGCCTGGTGTTGATCGTCCAGGTTCAGGAGCCGGGAGGCAACTGAGTGCCCGAGTTCGTCTGCCGGTTGGGGGCCCCCGATGGTTCGGTGGTGGAACAGCGCCGGGTCGCGGCGTCACTGGATTCGCTGCGTCGCGAGCTCGAGGGCGAGGGGTTCCACATATTCAGTCTTGCGGCTGCGCGCTCGCGCTTTCGATTGCCGTTTTTTTCGCGCTCGGAAAAAGTCAGCGGCCAGGACTTCATACTCTTCAACACCCAGCTCATGACCCTGCTCCACGCGGGCATGCCGCTCGCCCAGTCTCTCGACCTGCTCAAGGACCAGCAGGGCAACCCCCACTTTCGAGCCCTCCTCGAAAAGGTCCACCAACAGGTGACGACAGGCATCGCGCTGTCGGATGCGTTTTTGTCCCTCGGTGACACCTTCCCGCGGCTTTATTCAAACTCCCTACGGGCTGGTGAGCGCACGGGCGAGTTGGAGCAGGTGATCGGGCGTTTCGTCGACTATCAACGGTTGGTGGAGAAGGTCCGCAAGAAGATCGTTGCAGCGATGACCTATCCCGCCGTTTTGGTGACCCTTGCCATTGGTCTGGTCGTCATCCTCATGACCTATGTGATCCCGAGTTTTTCGCAGTTCTATGTCCAGTTCGAATCTGAGCTGCCTTTGCCGACCCGGTTGGTGATCGGGCTCGCCAACACCATGCGCGACAATTTCGTGCTCATCATTGTCGGTGCGGTTGTTGGGTGGTACGCGCTTCGAGTGTGGCGGACTTCGCCGAGCGGTCGTCAGATCACGGACCGGTGGCGGCTGCGGGTGCCGCTCATCGGAAATCTCTCGCACCTGTTTTCGCTGTCTCAGTTCAGCCGTTCGCTGGCCATCCTGCTCGGCGGCGGCACGCCGATGGTGCCGGCCCTCGAGACCGCGTCGACCTCGGTGACCAACATCTACATTTCGGAGCTTCTCCTAGGCTGCGTTCAGGAGGTTCAGGAGGGACGTCCGTTGTCGGATGCATTGTCAGACACCGGCCAGGTCCCCGACCTCGCCCTGGCCATGGTGCGCGTTGGGGAGTCGACCGGAGCGTTGCCGGAGATGTTGAGCCACACGTCGGATTTCTTTGATGAGTCGATCGAGTTTACCCTGGGGCGGGTGGTGACATTGGTCGAACCCATGATTCTGGTGGTCATGGGTGTGATTGTTGCGGTGCTGCTGCTGGCCGTCTACTATCCACTGCTCACGCTCGTCACCAAGATTGCGTAAGGAATTATGGCTACGGACCCTGACATCGAAGAACAACTCGTGATTCTCGACCAGGCGCGGGAAGGCAACGAGGAGGAGCAGCAGGCCAAAGAGCTCGCCGAGAGGCTGCAGCTTCCTTTCGATCCCCTGGACGAATTCCACGTCGATCCCGAGCTCTTCCGGACCATTCCGGTCGAGGTGATGCTGCGCTACCAGTTTCTGCCGCAGCGCTCCGAAGGTGAGATCCTTTTTGTGGTGATGGCCGACCCGTCGAACATCGTCAGCGTCAATGAGATCGAGCTCGCCCTGGCGCGCCCCCTCGAAGTGGCGGTCGGCCCTGCAAACCGAATCGCCGACATTCTCGAAAAGTCGGAGTCGACCCAGCGGGTCCTCGACGAGGCAACCGAGGGTTTCAGCATGCAGCTCGTCCAGGAGGCTGATGACGGCGGAGAGGTTCTCTCCATCGATCGAATAACGGCCGATTCCTCACCGATTATCCGGCTGGTGGACTCGATCCTCTTCAACGCGATTCAGCGCCGGGCATCCGACATCCACATCGAGACCCAGGACCGAGAAGTGGTCGTGAAGTATCGCATCGACGGAGTCCTCTATCAGGCGATGAAGTCGATCGACAAGCGGCACCACTCGACCATCATCAGTCGGATCAAGGTGATGTCGGAACTCGACATCGCGGAAAAGAGAATCCCGCAAGACGGCCGCTTCAAGGTCAGGTTTTCAGGACGCACCATCGACTTTCGCGTTTCCATCATGCCGACCGTGCACGGCGAGGACGCCGTGATCCGCATTCTCGACAAGGAATCGACCAACGCCGAGTTCAAGACCCTCGATCTCAATGTGCTCGGGTTCGAGGACGACACCAAACAACAGCTGCGCAAGTTCATCAACGAACCATACGGCATGGTGTTGGTGACGGGCCCCACCGGCTCGGGGAAAACCACCTCGCTGTACGCGTGTCTGTCCGAGATTCGCTCGACCGAGGACAAGATCGTCACCATCGAAGACCCGGTGGAATACCAGCTCCAGGGCATCACTCAGATTCCGGTCAATGAAAAAAAGGGCCTCACCTTTGCTCGCGGGCTGCGCTCGATCCTGCGCCACGATCCGGACAAGATCATGGTTGGTGAGATCCGCGACGAGGAGACCGCGCAGATTGCGGTCCAGTCGGCCCTCACCGGCCACCTCGTCTTCACAACCGTCCACGCCAACAACGTGGTCGACGTGATCGGCCGCTTCCTCAACATGAACGTCGATCTCCACAACTTCGTGTCGGCCCTCAACTGTGTTCTTGCACAGCGTCTGGTGCGCCGCATTTGTGTGCACTGCAAACGACCGGCGCGGGTCTCCGATACCCTGCTCGATGACTCCGGTCTCGATGCCGATCGGTACCGGGATTTCACCTTCTATGAAGGCGGCGGATGCATCGAATGCAACGGCACCGGGTATCGGGGGCGGTTGGCGATCGCCGAGCTGCTGAACCTCTCGGACAACATCCGCCAGCTCATCATTGACCGCCGCTCGGCCGCGGAAATCAAGCGTGCTGCAAAAGCAGAAGGCATGCGGTTCCTGCGCGAGTCGGCGCTGCAGAAGGTCTTTGCCGGCGAGACATCGCTGTATGACATCAACAAGGTGACCTTCGTCGAATGAACTGGGAACGTTTTTTTACCACCCCTCCGCCGGCCACCGCCTGGGACCTGGGTGCAGCTGATATCGCGGTGGTCCACCGGACCGGGCAGAGTGAGTTTCATTGCGCTGCCGAAGACGTACCAGTGGGCACGTTCGAGGTCGGACCAGTGGGGCTGCAGGCGGTCGACCGCGAGGCCATCACTCCCGTCCTGACGCGGCTCAAAGGAGCGGCGGAAGGCACCTCCACGGCGGCGGTGATCGTGCCGACACGATGGATGAGGGCCTTTCTCCTCGACGCCGACAGGCTGCCGCGCAAGGACAGCGAAGTGCAGGACGTGTTCCGTTGGCGCCTCAAGAAACTTCTCCCGGTGGCCCCCACCGAGCTTCGGCTCTCGGTCGTACGACTGCCCGAGACCGAAGGCCGGCGCCAGGTCCTGGTTCTGGCGGGCATCGAGCGCGCGGTGGCCTCTCTCGAGGCGACCTTCGGGTCCATCGGGATCCAGCCGGGACTCATCACCACCAGGCTCTTCGCCCTGGTCCCGAGGCTGCCCTCCGGCGATCGCCCGGTGCTCGTGATCCAATTGGAGCGCAGTTTTCTGTCGTTGATCTTCCTGGTTTCGGGGACGCCCCGTTTGCTGCGGACCAAGCCGCTTTCGCCGATGGCGGCCGTGGGCGAGTCAATTGTGCGGGAGCTGCGGCTCAATCTGGAGTACATCCGTGACAAGATCGGCTTTGGAGGCGAGATCGAGGTGAAACTGGTGTGTGACGACGCGGCCCTGGATGCCGATGTTCGGCGGTGGATGGCGGATCAGAACCATCTGGCTCCCTATGTTGGACCAGCGCCGCCCTCATGCGGACCAACGGCGGTTGCCAGCCGGTTGGGCGCCGCACGTTTGACCCCGGGCCTGGCCGTCGTCACCGGGGAGGTTCGATGATCACCCCCAGTCTTGCGTCGCGGCCCTTTCTGAACACTCGTCCGGTGTGGGTGATGACGATTGCCGCGGGGTGCATCGCGCTGGTGCTGATAGTGTTGAACATCCATTTCTTTTTGACTACAAACCGTGCGGTCGAGGACGAAATCGTGACACGGGACGCTCTTGAAGAACGCTTCGGAGAGCTCGAGGGCGATGCCCAACAGGAGATCGCCTTTTTGAACAGGGTGCCGTGGCGGAGGCTCGAGGCGCGGGTCAATGCCACCAACCTGGTTTTACAGGAACACGCCTTTTCGTGGTTGCAGATGCTCGACGACATCGAGCGCGTGATGCCGTACGACGTTCGACTGACCCGGATCAGCCCGTCGGTAGGGCCCGAGGGCGTGATGCTGACGTTCGAGGTTGTGGCGCGAAACCGCGACGCCATGCTCGATTTCATCGACAATCTGGTGGAGGATCCGCGTTTCGACGAGCCGTCGCTGGCGAATGAGGTCACGCCCGAAGACTCGACAACCGGGACTTATCTTCTGATGATGAAGGTCTTGTATGTCGCCTCCGGGGAGATCTCATGACGCTGGATTTCAGGCCCTGGCAACGGATGTTGCCGGTGTGGGTGCCGGCGGTCGTTTTGTGCCTCGCGGCCGCCGTGCTGTTCGTGTGGCAGACCTCGGAGTCCGGAGGGCGGCGAGCCCAGGTCAGGGATCGGGTCATGGATCTCGAAGCCGAACTTGCGCGACTCGAGGGCCTCATGCGAGCCACCGGCGGAGATCGCGAGTGGGTCGCTGAAACCGAACAACAATTCACGACTTTGCACGATGAGGTCTTCGGCACTCTCGATGGGCGCCTGACCAATATTCTGCGAGCGGTGGGTGCGGCGACCCGGGATGCCAGCCTGCTTCCGGGGAGCTATTCCTACACCGCCAAGCAGGACCGCGATACCGGCTTCATTCGATTCAGTATTCAATTCTCCGTCGAGGGCCAATATGGTCAGATCCGACAAATGTTGGCCGACCTGCAATCGAGCCCGGAGTTTCTCCTGGTGGAGGGCCTCAGCCTGTCGGGGGACGAAGACCCCGTATCGCAGGAGCTTCAAATCTCGGTTCGTATCGCCACCTTCCTCGTGGAAGCAGACCCACAACAGCTGCGTCGACTCACCGGCGGAAACACTGTGATAGCGGAGGCCGGCGATGGCTGACGCCAAACCCGCGAACGAGCGCACCCGTCTCGTTGTGCTCCTCACCGTGCTGGTGATCGCAGCCGTCGTGGCCGCTGTGCGGTTTCTCGGCGGTGGCGGCATGGCCGGCGGCGCATCGGGATCGTCGGAGCTCGATTACAGGGCAAAGAACCTGCCCCCGCTGAAGATCGCCGAGGGCGGCCGCAGCGAAATTGGTGGAGCGGAATCCGCCGGAAATCCTTTTGCGTATCGGGCGCCGCCGACCGCGACACCGAATTTGACGCCGCCGCCGACCGCCATTCCGCGACCGACCCGGCCCCCACGCCCGACACCGACGCCGCGAATCGCATATGGCGTCGACGGCCAACCCAAACCGCCTCCGCCACCCTTCGACCGTGAATACATCGGTTATCTCGGGCCGCGGCCCACGCTGGTTGCGGCCTTTCGGAAGAGTGGTACGGATACCACGGATGTCGAGGTGGCGATGGTAGGCGACATCATCGACGACATCTATATCGTGCGCGCCATCGGCCTCGAGTCGGTCACCATCGGCTTTGTGGGCTACGATGTTTCGGAGGACACCAGTGTACCGTTGTCGGATCAGTAAGACCGCGATTCTCGCCGTGACTCTGACCACAGCAATGATGCTGGGGCTGATGGGTTGCTCGTCGGCCAAACAGACTGCGGGTGAGGGGGATCAAGCGTTCAACAGCCAGAACTGGGACGCTGCCGTCTACCACTATCTGCAGGCATTGGCCGAAGACCCGAACAACGTCGAGTACAAGATGCAGCTCGCCTTTGCGCGGCAAAAGGCCTCCCAGAAGCACTTCCGAAACGGGGTAGCGATGCGCAAACTCGGGCGGGTGCTGGCGTCCCGCAACGAGCTCCAGATGGCTGTCCAGCTCGACCCCAGCAATCAGTATGCTGAACAGCTCTTGCAAGAGGTTTCCGAGGAGATGGAGATTCTCTCGGCCCCGGACGGTCTGCGCCAACTCGAGGATATGAAAAAGCGGGCGCGGGAAGCCAAGGTCAAACCCCCGATTCTCAACCCGAAATCGAGGGATTCGATCACCCTCAATTTCCCCAAACCGAAACCGGTCAAGGAGATCTACGAGGCCATCGGCAAAGCCTATGGCTTCAACGTGCTCTTCGATCCCAAACTGAAGGACGACCGGCTCGCCATCGAACTCAACGAACTCACCGCCGAGCAGTCGTTGGAAATGGTGATGCAGGGGGCGGGGCACTTCTACAAGGTGTTGGATGAGCACTCGATCATCATCGCCGAGGACTCACCGCAGAACCGCCGGGAGTATGAAGACCTGGTCATCAAGACCTTCTTTCTTTCAAACGCCGACGTCAAGGATATCGACAAACTTTTGAGATCGTTGATCGAGGCGCGGCGGCTGTCGACGAACGAGCAGCTTAACGCGATCACTCTCCGCGACACAGCGGACAAGGTGGCCATCGCCGAAAAGCTCATCCGGGTCAACGACAAGGCCAAGGCTGAGGTCCTGATCGACGTGGAAATTCTCATCATGAGTTCCACCAAGAACTCCGACATCGGGACCGCGCTGTCGACCTACAATTTCAACCTCGGTCTCGATACTGCGGCCATCAACCCCGACGCGCCGGGCGGCACCCTCGGTCTCGACGATTTCAGCAGCATTTCGCGCGGCAACTGGTTCATCAATGTTCCCAGTATTCTGATCAACCTGGCCAAGAGCGCGGGTGAAGCGCAGGTGTTGGCGCAACCACAGTTGCGGGTCACCGAGGGAGAAAAGGCGAGCCTGCTGATCGGCGACCAGGTGCCGATCCCGGTCACCAGCTTCAACACCTCGAACACAATCGGCGGCAGCGTCGTGCCAATTACGTCCTTCCAGTACAAGGACATCGGCATTCAGATCGAGGTCGAGCCAAGGGTCCACCACAACCGCGAGATCACGCTCGATCTCAAGGGGGAGATCTCGAACCTCGGAGACACGGTACCGGTGGGTCCCGGCCAGGACGCTGTGACCATCGGAACCCGCACCATCACCTCGGTGATCCGCCTCAAGAGCGGCGAGTCGACCCTGCTCGCCGGTCTGATCCGTCGCGACAAGACAAAGGGTATGACAAAGACGCCGATTCTCGGTGATATTCCAATCATCGGGCGCCTCTTTAGAATGGAAAGCACGACCGACAAGGACACCGACCTTGTGCTCACCCTGACGCCTCAGATCATTCGTTTCCCGGATATCAACGAAGAGGACCTGGCACCCATCTGGGTGGGAACCGAAAGCAGAATCTCCTACTTCGGCGCCTCTCCCAGAGTGCAGTCCGGGCGCGCCGATCGCGGGCCCTTTGACGACGACCAATCAAACAAGCGGACGGCCGAACCCAAAAATGAACGGCAGACCCCGTACGGAACTCCGGCGTCCCGGCGGCCGACTGCGCCGCGAAGGGTGACGCCGCCGCCCACCGAGAGCGAGGGCGTCGATCTGGTCCCGTCGGGCGGACAGAAAAGCGCGTCCGAGACGGATCTGACCGACGATGTCGGATGGAATGACGTGCCCGAGTTCGAGCCCGGGACCTCCGGACTCGAGAGTTCGATGCCACCGCTGATCGTCGGTCTGGAGCCTTCAGTGGTGTCACTCGAGCCGGGAGCGGAAGTTGTTTTGCAGCTGGTTGTCCAGGGTGGAAGCGGATCGTACCGGCTGCCTCTTGCCCTTTCCTTCGATCCCCGTCGGATCTGGGTGGTTGATATTCTGCCCGCTCCCGGTGTGAACTTCCTTCGAAGTGACGTGCACGCGGCCGATGGGTGGATTGACCTCGACGTGATCGTTGCCGACGGCAAGGAGAGTGGTCAGGCGGTGGCGGCCTTGACGCTCCAGGCGCTGGATGGCGGCCCTGCTCCCCTCGTCTTCACATCGGCCGGTGCCGTGACCGCTGAAGGTGCAGCGATCCCGGTGGCGGCCCAGGACGGCGCCCTGTTCATCAAGACCAACGGGCAGGTTTTGGAACAGCCATGATGGGTGTTCGCAGAGGCCAAAGGGGATTCTCCCTTGCCGAGCTGGTGATGGTGGTGGCCCTGATAGCCGTGCTGTCGACGATGGTGCTGCCGGTGGCCAAGTTTACGGTCAAGCGCCGCAAGGAGGCGGAGCTGCGGCTGGGACTTCGGCAGATCCGCACCTCGATCGACGAGTACAAACGGCTCTCCGACCAGGGCCTGATTCCGGTCACGATCGGTGGCGAGGGTTATCCTGAAACACTGGAAGAGCTCGTCGAGGGGGTCGAAATCGTCGGCCAGGAGACGAAACGAAAATTCCTGCGGAGGATCCCGGTGGATCCCATGACCCACGAGGAATGGGAGCTGCGTTCCTATCAAGACGACGTCGACGATACGAGTTGGGGCGGCGAGAACGTTTATGACGTGCGCACCAGTTCGGAGGGCGTTGCCCTCGATGGGACCGAATATGCGGAATGGTGACCCCATGGAATCAGGAATGAGGAATGAGGAATTAGGTATGCCGCATCCTGCCTTGCAAGGTTCGGAATACCAGGTCAGAAAAACTCAAAACTCAAAACTCAAAACTGAAAACTGTGCTCGAGGCTTTACCTTGATCGAACTCATCGTCGTCGTGGCGATCATCGGTATTTTGGCCACGATCGCTTTGCCCGCGATGAAGAATGCCCCGATCCGGGCGCGTGAGGCAGTCATCCGCGCCGACCTGTACCAGATGCGCTCGTGTATCGATCAGCACCTCGCCGACAAGGGCTACTATCCCGACAGCCTCGAGTCCCTGGTCGACGCGGGGTATCTCCGCTATCTCCCGATCGATCCATTCTCGGGCTCCGCCGACGGCGCGTGGGAGGAACTGTACGCCGAGCCCGATGAGCTCGAAGAGCTCGAACCGTTCGAGGACGAGTTCGGCAGTGGGTCTCAGGTCATCGATGTTCGCTATGCCGATGCGCAGAGGGTCGCCCTCGATGGAACCCTCATCTCGGAATGGTAGGAAAGTGAATTCGGAATTCGGAATTCGGAATTCGGAATTGAGCAGCTCCTTCAGAGTTCTCTCTGATTCTCGGCACGACGGTGCGAAAATTCAAAACTCAAAACTCAAAACTCAAGACTTCTCCGAAGGTGGTTACACCCTCGTCGTCGTGGTCATGGTCGTTGCCATCATGGCGATCATGATGGCGGTTGCAGTGCAGACCGTGAGCTTCCAGATGCAGCGCGAACGCGAGGCCGAACTGATCTTCCGCGGACAGCAGTACGTTGAGGGCATCCGTCTCTACCGCCAGAAGTATGGTCGCTATCCGATGCGCATGAAGGAGCTCTGGGAGGCCGATCCAAAGGTCTTGCGCCAGGCATGGACCGATCCCATCACCGGGTCCGAGTCGTGGGGCCTGGTGTATCTCGGTCAGGAGGGCCAGCAGGTGGGCGGCCCGGGTGGGCCGACGGCGCCCGGACAGCCGCGACCGCAGACGACGCCCACCAGGACCCCGGTGTTTGGAGATCGGGGGCTTGGGGGTGAGGGCGAAAAGGTCGGCCCGATCGTCGGAGTGCACTCGCTGTCAAGCGATACGAGTATCAAGATCTACGAGGGACGAACTCAATACAATGAGTGGAAGTTCGTTTTCCTGGAGCAGGAAGGTGCCGGCCAGGCTCAGGGCGGTGGGGGTGACGACGATCGCGGAACCCCGTGGGGTCAGCCCCCGACCCAGCCACCGACACCGCCCGTGCCGCAACGGACCGGTACGCCGCGGTACTGATCCGGCTTCGCCCTTCAGGCTTCGCCGTGACGTGTCCAGCTTCGCCCGACACCCCGATTCTGGATGCTGGATTTGTCGCGGCGTAGCCCGAAAGGTGGGGTCAAGTCCGCCCACCTACCCCAAATATTCTCAGGGTTCAATTTTTGAATTGGTCGCATCCAGGATCCAGCATCCAGCTCACTTCATGGACAGTGAGTCGATATTCCGCCTCTTGGCATTCCACCAATCTTTCGTTTGAGGTACACTCCCCCGCCGTGCCGAAGAATCTGGAATCCGAACTGCCCGCGTTGTTGACGCAGACCATGCCCGGTCGCCGGACCGTGGCGGCAGGTGTGTGGATCACCCGGGGCTCGGCGCACGATCCCAGTGAGACTGCCGGCGCCACTCATCTCGTCGAGCATCTCACCCTGCGTTCGTGTGGTGGCCGCGACCGCCGGTCGCTGGCCCTGGACATCGATCGACTCGGCGGCGAGGTCGATGCCTGGACGAGTTCCGAGCTGATGGGGGTGAGCGTCAACACCACAGTGGACGCTCTCGATGAGGCTCTCGATCTACTGGTGGATGCCATCCTCACCCCGACCTTTGCTCCTGACGACGTAGCCCTCGAGTTGCGGGTGACCGAGGCCGAGCTGGAGTTGATGGCCGACGATCCTGCCGAGCGGGTCGAGGAGGCGCTGCTGCGCGCCGCGTGGGGCGACCACCCGCTCGCGCGGCCGATGATCGGCACCCGGGAGACCCTGGGACGACTGACCCCGGAGGTCCTCAAGCGACACCACAACCTGTTGGTGCAACCGGGCGGGATGATCGCCGCAGTTGTCGGTGATACCGATCCCGCCCGCATCGCTTCGAGGTTGTCGCGGCTGCCGCTGACGACACAGCCGAAGCCGCCTGTCCTTCCTGAGCTGGGGTGGATCGGCGCTCACCTCGACGTCAACCGGGAGAACACGGACCAGGTCCACGCGCGTCTCGCCTTTGCGGCCCCGCCGGTCGGTGACCGCCGGGTGGTCCAGCTTCTCGTGCTCAACCATATTCTCGGAGACGGCGCGGCAAGCCGGCTCTTCCAGCGCCTGCGCGAACAGGAGGGTCTGACCTATGACATCTGGTCGGGTCCGGTTCTTCGCCACCTCGGCGGTCTCCTGGAGGTCGGGTGGGCCTGCGCCCCTGCGGCTTTTCCGGACTCGCTCAAGCTGGTGCGCGAGGAGCTCGGGCTGCTGGCCAGTAATCTCCGCCCGGACGAGGTTGCTGCGGCCAAGGAAGGTCTGCTCCGCGGTTTCGAGATGGACATGGAGTCGCCGGGCGGGCGCTGCGCCCTCGATGTTGGTGAGGTGCTCGAACGGGGCCGGCGATTCGATCCCGAGGCGGCGCGGACCGAGCTTTTGGCTGTCACCATTGACGATGTCCGAAAGATGGCCGACGAGGTCCTGTGCCTCGACCGCATGGCCTCGGCAGTGTGCGGGCCGGAGGGTGTTGCCATACGGGTGGCGTGAGAGCGATCCGGCTTTGTTAACGGCATTGCCCGCATGACTTTCTGAGCGGCATTGCTCGAGAGGAGCCACCCATCGCATTGTTTGCCTGAAGAGGAGTGCCAGATTGATGAGGCGAGCCCAGACAATGTGACAAATGGCACCTCCGATGGAGGCGGCACGTATCAGGAGCGGACGAGGGGCTCTCTTGTGGTGCGGGCGCCCCGCCCGCACGTGCAGCCGGGCCGGCTGCACCACAATGCGATGAGGGGAGTTGTGCAGGGACAGGCTCCCTTTCTCCGTTTCCCCTCGGCACCTCCGGTGAACGAGAGGCCTTTCTAATAACTCTACTGATTGTCATTTCGACCGAGCAAAGCGAGTGGAGAAATCTCTTGCAGGGAAATCCTCCGTGACGTTGGTGCGCCGTTTTCGAGCGTTCGAGCGAGCCTGACCTTCTGAACGGCATTGCCCGCATGACTTTCTGAACGCCATTGCCCGCGAGGAGCCACCCGTCGCATTGTCTGCCCGAAAAGTTGTGCCAGATTGATGAGGCGGGCTCAGACAATGCGACAAATGGCACCTCCGGTGAACACGGTCTCACCGATACTGTGCACTATGTTGCTCCCGCAGGAGGGTGGTTGTGGCGAAATTTCGAAATCCGAAATCCGAAATCCGAAATCGTACTATCGTATGATCTCCCCATGACAGTTGACGTCCGGGTTCGCCGTTTGTCGCATGCCGAGGGTCTGCCGATGCCGGTCTACGCCACCGGCGGTGCGGCGGGCGCCGATCTGTGCGCCGCGGTGGACGGTGAGATCGCAATCGAGTCGGGTGCGCTAGAGGCCGTGCCGACCGGACTGATTTTGGAGATCCCTGACGGTTTCGAAGCCCAGGTGCGGCCGCGGTCGGGTCTTGCCATCCGGCAGGGACTCACCATCGTCAACGCCCCGGGGACCATCGACAGCGACTATCGGGGTGAGCTCAAGGTGCTGATGGTCAACCTCGGTGCCGAAACGGTCATCATTGCCCGCGGCGATCGCATCGCTCAGATGGTGATCGCACCAGTGACCCGGGCCGAGTTTGTCGAAGCCGACGAGCTGACGTCATCCGACCGCGGCGCCGGCGGTTTCGGCTCGACCGGGGTGTGAGGATGGAAATTCTGGTCCTCGCCTCGGGCTCGTCTGGAAACTGCGCCCTGGTGCGGGCGGGCGGCGTGTCGGTGCTGGTGGACGTCGGCGTTTCGGCCCTCCAGGTCACAAAGCGCCTCGGGGTATTTGGCTGTTCCGCAAACGACGTGGATGCCGTCCTTCTCACGCACGAACACTCGGATCACATCCGTGGGCTCGAGGTCTTCCTCCGCCGCCACCGCGATGCGCCAGTGTGGACCACCCGGGGAACGTGGTCGGCGCTGAAGGTCCGCAGCAACGGCGGTGGGGACCTCATACCGGGGACGACCAAGGTCATTGGCAACCTCCAGGTGACGCCGGTCAGCACCTCGCACGACGCCGCAGAGCCCGTGGCGTACGTCTTCGACGACGGCCACCACTGTGCGGCCTACTGCACAGACACTGGCCGCTTTACGACCCTCCTTGCGCAGCGGTTGCAGGGCTGCGAGCTCCTGCTTCTGGAGACCAACCACGACAGCGACATGCTGCGCAACGGGCCCTACCCTTGGTCCCTCAAGCAACGGATCCAGGGGACGAAGGGCCACCTCGGGAATCACCAGAGCGGCGAAGCGGTCGACGCCCTGCGCTCGTCCGTCCTCAAGGCGGTGGTCGGCCTTCATCTGTCGGCCGAGAACAACTGCCCGACGATGGTCCACGACACCCTTCGCGCCGCTGCGGGAGACGACCTGCCGGTCACCGCGGTCACTCGCAACGAGATGCTGCGGGTCAGCGTCAACGGCGACGGCGCCACCCTCGAGCGCCGCGATCTCCCCGGCTGACTGCGGCAGCGCTCAGGGTCAGAAACAGGGACAGGAAGCAGCGGCAGAGAACAGAAGCAGGGACCGGGGCAGCAGTCTGGTTCCGCGACGTTGGGCCTGGGCAACGCCGCTGCTCCTGAGGTCTGCCCCGGTCGCTGTCACGCTGTCGCCGCTCCTGACCCTGAACGCTGGCGCGGTCGGCTACCGGATCTCATAAAAGTCCGGATGAACCTAACGTTCAGCGTCTTCGCACCACTCCCTGGCGTTCTGGAACATCTTGAGCCACGGTGAGACCTCGAGGTGGCTCCAGTCTCGCGGCATCCAGCCCCAGTTCCAGGTCGTGGCGGTGCGCTCGGGGTGAGGCATCATGGCGAGGTGGCGGCCGTCGGGCGAGCACAGACCGGCGATGCCCTGCGGCGACCCATTGGGGTTGTGAGGGTAGGACTCGGTCACGGCGCCGCCGTCGTCGACAAATCGGATCGGTGCCAGGCCCTGCGTCATGACCTGGTCGAGAATGGCCGGATCGGGAAAAAGTGCGCGGCCTTCGCCGTGAGCCGACCAGATGCCGAGGCACGAGCCCTCCATCCCGCGCAGCATGACAGCGGGGCTGGGCTGGATGGTAACGGTCGCAAAGCGTGACTCGAAGCGGCCCGAGGCGTTGCGCACGAACCGCGGCTGGACGGAGGTTTCGATGCCTCGCCACGGCACCCAGCCGAGCAGGGCGAGCAGCTGGCAGCCGTTGCACACACCAAGGCTGAAGGTGTCGGGCCGGTCGAGAAACGCCTCGAACTGGGCCCACAGATCGTGGTTGAAGCGGATCGATCCGGCCCACCCCTTGGCAGCATCGAGGACGTCGGCGTAGGCGAAACCGCCCACCGCCACCACGCCGCGGAAGCGGTCGAGGGTGACGCGGCCGCTCAGGAGATCGGACATCGCGACATCCCACGGTTCGAACCCCGCGGCCAGGAACGCGGCGGCCATCTCGCGATCGCCGTTGGATCCCTCCTCGCGGAGCATCGCCACCGGGATCTTGTCGGTTGATTTCATTACGGAGACCGGCGTTGCGGTGGGTGTGTAACTCAGTGCGTACGGCGGCGCCGAACGGGTGCGCAGTCCCTCGAGTTCGGCCTTGACGCAATCCGGGTCCGCCTGTTCGAGTTCGAGACGGAACGAGGTCGCTTCCCACAGATCGCGCAGATCGCGCATGTCGGCGGTGAGAACCTCGCGTTCGCCGACAGTCACCCGCACGTCGGGCCCGGTCAGAGTGCGGCCGATGACCGCGCACGGGAGGTCGGCGCGGCTGAAGGCGCCGACCACGGTCTCGACGTCGGTCTCGTCCACCTCGAGGACGAGCCCCAATTCCTCGTTGAAGAGGACCGCGATCGGGTCGTCACCCTCGAGTGTGACCTCGAGGCCGCAGTTGCCGGCAAAGGCCATTTCGAGCAGGGTCGTGATGAGGCCGCCGTCGGAGCGGTCGTGACCGGCGGTCACGAGCCCCTCCGCCAGCAGGTCCTGGACCACCGAGAAAGTGCGCGATAAAACTCCGGCGTCCTCGACATCGGGGATGTCGTTGCCGACCTGCGAGAAGACCTGCGCAAGTGCTGAGCCACCGAGGCGGGTCGCGCCCCCCGACAGATCGACAAAAATGAGCCGTCCGCTGCCGGGCAGCTCGAGATCGGGGGTGACGGTCTGACGGATGTCGGGGCAGGAGACATAGGCCGAGATCACCAGCTCGCCCGGCGCCTTGACCAGTTCCTCGCCACCACCGGCGAGCGGTGCGCGCGCCGCCATCGAGAGGCTGTCCTTGCCGCCGTCGACCGCCATCCCGAGCTCGACCATGAGATCGCTCATGGCCACCGCCGCATCGTAGAGATCGGCACCCTCGCCGGGCAGTTTGGCCGCCCACATCCAGTTCGCCGAACAGCGGACGTCTTCGAGCGCGGTGGCGCGGGCCCACACCAGGTTGGTCAGGGCTTCGCCGACCGCCATCCGCGCCATTGCAGCCGGATCGACGAGGCCCTTGAGGGGTTGTTCGCCGATGGCGGTGGCGGTGCCGGTGGTGCCGAAATGACTTTGGGCGATGACCGCCACATCGGCGACAGTGAGCTGGAGCGGGCCCACGCACTGCTGACGCGCCACCAGACCGCTCACCGAACGGTCGACCTTGGTCGTGAGGAATCTCTTCGAGCCCACCGACAGCAGCCGCAGCACACGTTCGAGCGCCTGCGCCACCTCGAGTTCGGGCGGCAGAGCCAGCGCCTCGAGCGGGCGGTGGATGCGTTCGAGCTCGAAGGTCTTCTGCGGCACATCGCCAAGCACGTCGTCGAGCACCAGGTCCACCGGGGTGGAATCGTCTAATCCGTCGTGAACCACGACGCGGCCGTCGCCGGTCACGCGGCCGACAAAAGAGACGGGCACCCGCTCGCGCTCGCACATCGAACGGAAGAGGGCCTCGTCTTTGGGACGCACCAGCAGGGCGTCGTTTTCCTGGTATTCGGCGCCCCAGATCTCGAGCACCGAAAGGCTGTCGTCGCCGATCGGGATCTCACGGATCTCGAGCCGCGCCCCGGCCGGTTCGACGATCTCTTTGAGGACATTGCAATTGCCGCCTGCTCCCTGGTCGTGGATGCTGACGATGGGGTTGTCGGGGCCGAGCTCCGAGCAGGCGCGGATGACGCGGTTGACCTTCTGCTCCATCTCGGCGTCGCCGCGCTGGACGGCGTTGAAGTCGAGGTGTTCGGCGTTGTCGCCCTGGACCATCGATGAGGCCGCGCCACCGCCCATGCCGATGCGGTAGGCCGGACCGCCAATCTTGACCACCCACATCCCCGTTTCGGGTCCCTCCTTGTCGGTGTGGCGGGCGTCGATCTGGCCAACGCCACCTGAAAACATGATCGGTTTGATCCACTCGCGGCGCTCACCGCCCGGCAGCCGCAGCCCGGCCGAGCGGGTAAAGCCGGTGATGACTGGTTCGCCGAACTTGTTGCCGTAGTCTGATGCGCCGTTAGAGGCTTCGATCTCGATGGCCCTCGGGGAGGCCAGGTTCGGGGGATAGCCGAAATCGGGGTCTTCCCACGGCAGCTCGTAGCCGGGAAGGTGCAGATTGCCAACGCAGTAGGCGGCGGTGCCCGCCACCACCAGCGACCCTCTACCGGTGGCGTGGGTGTCGCGGATGCGGCCGCCGGTGCCGGTCTCCGCGCCGGGGAAGGGCGCGACCCCGGAGGGGAAGTTGTGGGTCTCGGCGGTCAGAATCAGATCGAGGTCGAGGTCGCGGGTGACCAGGGGCGACGGGCCTTCGGGGTCGAGGCTGATGAGGGCCGGGGTGGAGAAGCCGCGGATGGCGCTCGAGTTGTCGTGAAAGGCGATGGTGCTGTTGTTGGGGTTGGCTTCGAAAGGGCGACGGACGATCGAGAAGAGGTGGTCGGGCATTGCCTCGCCATCGATGACCAGACGCCCCTTGAAGAACCAGTGGCGCGAGTGCTCGCTGTTCGACTGGGCGATATCGAAACACTCGACGCTCGACGGGTCGCGCCCCATGCGGTCGCGGAACAGCGCCGTGTAGAAGTCGAGGTCCCAGTCGTCGAAGGCGAGACCGAGCTCGGCGTTGATTTTCTCGAGGGCCGCTCGACCGTCGGTCATCACCGGGACGGTCGCCACCGGTTCGGGGGTGATGCCGGAGGAAAAATCGGTGAGCGGGTGCGGGTAGGGGCACTCGGTCATGCGGTCGTGGAGGCCGGCGAGGAACGCTGTTTGCGCTTCTTCGGAGACCGGCGATGTCGTGCGCAGGAGGTAGCGGCGCGAGCGTTCGATCCGGCGCACCGCATCGATGCCGCACGCCCGGCAGATCGAGACCGCGTTGGTCGACCAGGCCGTGGTAAAGGTCATCCGCGGGCCGACCTCGAGGATCGTGCCGTCGTGGCCGTCAAAAAAACTGGTGTCGCCGTAGTTCTGCGGCTCGAAGGTCTCTGCCAACAACCAGTCGAGAACGCGCAGATCGTCGGGGCTCGGGTCGATGGCCGCGTCGATGTAATAGCACTGCTCCATCGCCACATCGGAGACTGCATCTCCGACGGAGTCCTTGGCCGTGTGCAGCAGGGTGGAGTGGGTTGTCGGGGGCAGTGCGAAGGTGCGGAATCGGCGGATCAGCGTCATGGAGAGGTTGTATCAGGGATGGGTGGGTTGCGCCACTTTCGCGTTGTCCCCGTCCCCGTCCCCGTTCCCGTCCCCGAACTCTTTCCCGAAAAATCGAGGGACCCGACCCCTTGCCTGAGGACGGACTGCCCGATATTGTCGTACCGCTGAAGCGATGTTTGCGTCCACGTGGACGGTTTCCGTCGGGGACGGGAACGGAGACGGGAACGGGTACGGGGAAAGGAACGGGGAACACATGACCACATACCGAGATGCGGGGGTCGACATCGACGCCCAGGATCGGGCGCTGGCCCAGGTCAAAAAGATGGTGCGCAAGACCTACACCCCCGAGGTGCTGTCGGACCAGGGCGCCTTCGGCGGGTTGTTCAGGGTGCCGATGAAGGGCCTCAAAGAGCCGGTGCTGGTGTCCTCGGCCGATGGCGTCGGGACAAAGCTCATGGTGGCCTTTGCCACCGGTCGTCACTCGACGGTCGGGCGCGATCTGGTCAACCACTGCGTCAACGACATCCTGGTGCAGGGGGCGCGGCCGCTCTTTTTTCTCGACTATCTGGCGACCGGCCGGCTCGAGCCCGACACCGTGGCCGATGTCATCGGCGGCGTTGCCACCGCGTGCTCGGAGCTTCGAATGGCGCTGCTCGGCGGTGAGACTGCCGAGATGCCCGGTTTCTACGACGATGGCGAGTACGATCTGGCCGGTTTCATCGTTGGGATCGTCGACCGCAAGAAGATCCTCGACGGTTCGGCGGTGCGCGACGGCGACGTCCTGGTGGGCCTGCCCTCCACCGGTCTTCACACCAACGGCTATTCGCTGGCCCGCAAGGTTTTTTTCGAGACCCTCGAGCTCGGCGTCGGCGACACCGTCAGGGCCCTGGGGCGCACGGTGGGGGAGGAGCTGTTGCAGGTCCACCGCTGCTACCTCGAACCGGTGTGGCCGCTGCTCGAACAGGGGTGGGTGCACGCGCTCGCCCACATCACCGGCGGTGGGCTCACGGATAATCTTCCCCGCGTCGTCCCTGACGGCCTGCGGACCGTCATCAAGGTTGGGGCCTGGGAAATTCCTCCGGTCTTCCGCCTACTGGCGGAAAAGGGACAGGTGCCCGAGGACGACATGTGGCGGACCTTCAACCTCGGAGTCGGCATGGTGCTCGTGGTGCCGCCGAAGCATCTCGAAAAGGTGATGCGAAGCCTCCGTGAAGCGGGTTGCCCGGGTTTCCCGATGGGCAACGTCGTCAGGGGCGAATCGGGGGTCGAGTACAACCATCCCCCGGATGGATTCCCGAGTGGATTGAGGTAGCGGCCTCGCGGAAGAGCAGGGGAGTTGCTGACGGCCTACGGCCGTCGCGACCCGCCACCGCCAGCGAGCGGCCGATAGGCTGGGGGGGCCCCCCCCCCCCCCCCCACCAACCCACACCCCCAAGGAAGCGAGGGGGCGGGGGGGGGTGGGGGGGCTCGGGGGTGCTCAGCCAAGGGAGCTATTAAAATAAAAAAAAAAAAAAAAAA
>JASJGQ010000019.1:0-10125 GCA_033791425.1 Acidobacteriota bacterium | reverse complement strand
GATGACCACAAATCGGTGGTCCCCGACTCGAAACCATCGGCAAAGACAAGCGATAGCGGCGGGGGCATGACGTCCGCGAAAGACAATCCAACGCGGAGGTCGTCGAAGAAGGCCGGTTGGCCGTTCATCTGATCGCCTCGGATAGAGACGGTCGCGATTTTCCCGCCGCCTCTATTCAGCAAATCGATCGAGACGCCGTCGATCACCGGCAGGCTTGACTCGTCGACAGGGTCGACCCACAGCGTGACAACCTCGTTGTCGTCCAGGCCGCCGCTACTCATGTCGCCATACTCGATCCGGACCAGGACGAGCTGCTCGTCGGCGGTCACCGTGCCACCGCTGACGACGTCACTGATACCGCCGTTACCCACGATGTACGTCCCACCACCTATACCGAACGAGAAGTCGACCGCGCCGCCGCCGACGAAGCTAATAAGCTGAAACTCAAACGTCATGTCCCCGTCAGCCCTCGCAGGTTCAATCAGGAAGCTTGCGTAGAACAGATCGCCGTCGGTCTCGTAGAGAACATGTTCGGCCGAGGTGTTTCGTGTCGCAATGCGGGCTCCGTTGTCACCGGAAGGCCGGTCGTAGACGGCTTTGCCCGTGCCGGCATCGTCGTCGAGCTGCGTCTTGTTCACATAAAAGTTGCTGTCCGGAACAAGCGTCCAGTTGCCGCTCAATCCGTTGGCCGTCCCCGCCGTGTCAGCCGAGATCAATGCGTTGTCCGTATAGCCTGTAAACGTATCCTCGATGATTTGTGCCGCCTGCAAAGAGGCAGCCGGCGATAACAGACACAGACCCATCACGCCTGCCGCGATTCCGTGAAATCTCATTCGATTGCCCTCCGACATTCTTTCAATCGCCGTCAATAGTGTCATTGGTGCCCTCCAGGGTCCCGGTTGTGGTCGGTGCCGACCAGGTTGATGATTCGGGTTCCGCCTCGGAGACCTCCCGCCGGACCATCCGGCGGTGCGGCACGCTCAGCCCATCGAATGCACGACCGGTGCCAACTTCTCCGGATTTTGACAAGTGGTTTTGGAATGGTTACTTGCCTGCAGATGAACGACGATGGGCAGCTCTAGTATCCAACCTTGGTGAGTCGATGAACCACGCAGGTTGTGGCAATTCGACCCACTCGGTCAGGTGCCGCCGTCGATCCACGGCGATCTGATAAACGTGCCAGGCACCGCTTTGAAAAACACCACGGCGACCGCAAACGTTGTCACCGCGAGTGTCGAGGGTTGACGCCACGTACACATTTCCACATTTGTCGTCGGCAACAGGGTTGAACGCCGAGGTTGACCGAAATTCTCAAATCCTGAGGCCTCGCCATAATTCAACACGTGTGTACGTGGCACCCATGGTGGCACCCATGGTTACTTGTGATAACTAGGGAACTGCGCACCTGGCACCGAATTCGCCGGCCGATTTAGGGCGCGTTCGACCACCTCAAGATGTTGCTCGTCTCGAATCCGTCGCTGAAGATCACCTCTTCCTCACCGAGCCGGCCGAAAATGATGTCGAGATCGGTGCCGACGTCGGTCCCAAGGTTATCGGTCGACTGCCAGGCGAGAAAGACCGCTCCGCCGGGGACCGCGGCCAGGCTCACACCGTTATCGCTGCCGGTGTCGCCAAACGCATTCGGGTTGGCGACGCCGACCGCGATGTCGGCCGGGAGCGCCGAGGTCCGCGGGACCCGGACATGGAAGATGTCCTTGTCCGTTCCCGCTGCACCGAAGCCGAGTCCGGCGTCACTCACCCAGGCAACGTCGATCGTTTCGTTATCCACCGCCAGGTCGGGGGCCGTATCCTCGCCACTGTCGGTCCCGAAGTGGTTGATGAGCAGGAACGATCCCTGCCAGGTCGAGGTGGCCTTGAGCGGGTCCGCATCGCGCTTGGCGATGTAGATGTCGGTGTCGCTGCCGGCACCTCCGCCGTCGTAGCTCGAGGACCACACCGCGTACAACTCACCGTCGGGGGCTACCGCCACCCGCGGGTCGAGATCGTCGATCGAGTCCGAGGTGCCCGCGAGGTTGACCAGTTCGGGCGTCGACCACGCGCTGCCGTCGTACTTGGTGTAGAAAATGTCGGCGTCGGTGCCGACCGTGCCGCCGATGTCGGTCTCGCTCGAGAACACCACGTGGAGGTTGCCGGTGCGATCGATGGCGATTGCCGGCGCATGATCGTCGCCGGCGTCGATGTTCCCGCTGGTGTTGACCAGCTGCTGTGGCTGGAAGAACCCGCCCTTGTACGCCACGTGATAGATGTCGTAGTCCGAGCCGGTCGAAAGGAAGCCGCCGGAGTTGGCGCTCTCCCACACCATGTGGAAGACGCCTCCGTATTCGGCCGTATCGACCCGGCTGTCGGGGTCCGAGTCGGAAATCGCCCACGCCGCGGCCGGAAGCGGGCGGTGGTAGACGCGGCCGAGGCCCAGAGCGTGGAAGATGTCGCGGTCGTTGCCGATGGTACCGCCGAGGTCGTCCCTGGAGTTCCACATGGCGCTGAGGATGTGGTTTGACGTGCAACGAATCTCGGGGTCCGCGTCGTCCTCTCCGGGGCTGTCGAAGGGTGCGTTGAGCCCGAGCAGCCCGATGGCGCTCCATTCGGAGCCGCGGGAGCCGTTTTCGGAGTGGTAGACGTCGAAATCGGCGCCCGTAAAGATGTCCACCGTGCTCTGCCAGACCACGTGGATCACGCCCCCCGGCTCGACGCAGAGCGACGGCCGAGCGTCGTCCGCTGCCCCATCTGTGGCGGCAGTGCTGTTGACGGTGAACGGCCCGAAAATCCACGGATACTCGGCCAACCTGACGTAGTGTTTGAGATCCCAATCTGTGCCAAGACCGCCGGTGTCGTCGTCAGTTGCCCAAACGAAGTGCTTCTCCAGGCGCGTGCCGCTGCCATAGGTCGTCACGGTGGGGTGGATGCTATTGACGGTGCTGGAGGTCAGCGCGATGTTGGCCGACCAGCCAACTCCTACATAGGTCGAGGTCTGGATGACGACGTTTGCGCTCGGATTCGCCTTATATTCCCATGCCACGACAACCGAACCGTCGTCGGTCACTGCCATCGCCGCCGGACCGAGAGAATCGTCCGCCAACTTCAGATCGGTCGACCAGCCGGTGCCGCTCAGCACGCGCCAGTGCAGAAACTGCCGGTAGGAGCCGGCCTGCGCCTGGTACAGGACCAGCACCGAGTCGTTACCATCGACGGCGATCGTCGGCACGGCGTCGAAGAAATCGATATCCGTGTTGTCGGTGAGCGCGTCGGAGTTGACCGGGACAGCGCTTCCCCACCCCGCGACCGGGTCGAGACTTCGATAAAATACATCCCAGTCGGTGCCTGCGCCCGACGCGTCGTACTGGCTCTGCCATACGCAGTGCACCACGCCTGCCGAATCCACCGCCAACCGCGGTCGCTCGTCGACCGCGGTGTCGCTCAGGGCCCACGGGTTGACGATTTCCGGGGTGGTCCACCCGCCGCCATCGTTGCGCGAGTAGTAAATGTCGGGATCGGTACCCGACGCCGGGATGTACGGGTTCTGGGTCGCCCATACCACGTGCATCGTGCCGTCGTCCTCTATGACGTGAGAGGCGAACAGGTCGTCGCCGGGATCGATGTCCGCGAATGGGTTGACGATACCCGGCGGCAGAAACTGAGCAGCCGCCGGTCGCACAATCAGGACTCCCACGGCCGCCACAACGACGAGTAGTAGCGCGGGCAGGAGGCCCGGGCTCGTGATAGGCCTCGGCTTCGACATCCAACGAACAGGTAGATTCGACATCGCCGTCCTCCCAGCGCAACCTGTCGGTGCCAGGTCACGCATTCGTACACCGGTCTGTTGATTTACCTACAAAAGCTTGACAAACACGAGATGGCGTTGATGAGAACTATTCTCGAAAAGAGAATGCTACCCTCCCCCGTGCCATCCGGATGGAGCTTAAGCTGTGAGTGGGTGCTCAATGCATGTCACGATTGGTGCCACGTAAACATTTCCACATTTGTCGATCGGTGCCAGATCGGTGCCAACGTACACATTTCCACGATTGTTGTCGGTGAGGGGGTTCAACGCCGAAATCGAGCGCATTCCTCAGATCCTGATGGTTCGCCACAACACAACAAATGTGTACGTGGCAACCATGGTGACTCGATTCGACCTCCGTTCGAGCGACCTCGCGACCCTCCTTCACAAGCACCAATCATCCGTGACCCGCTGGCTCAATCTCGGGCTCCGCCGGGAAAGACAAGATCCAGTCTTTCGCGATCGAATCAACTGGCTCGACGCCGAGATCTCAGCCGCTGCTCAGCGGCTTCTCTCATCAAAGCGTTAGTGCGAAGTGTGGCACCTATTTGGCACCTACTAGGGATCGCGTACACTACGCCGATGATCGCGAGACAGCGCGTTTCCGGATGAGCATGAGAAGCCCCCGCCACCACGTGGCGGCGCTGGTGGTGCTTGCGGTGATCACGCTGGTGATGACCTATCCGCTGGTGCTCCAGTTGGGAAGCTCGGCGCGCGACCCCGGCGACCCTCTGCTCAACGC
Organism: Acidobacteriota bacterium; assembly: GCA_033791425.1. GTDB lineage: Bacteria > Acidobacteriota > Thermoanaerobaculia > Thermoanaerobaculales > Sulfomarinibacteraceae > Sulfomarinibacter. Next base: position 5,584 of record JASJGQ010000019.1, on the reverse strand, counting down.
ATGGATCCTCGCCTGGGACGTGGAGCAGCTCGCGACGGGCGACCTTTCGGGTTTTTTCGAAGCCAATATCTTCTATCCGAATCAACGAACTCTAGCCTACTCCGAGCACCTGTTCACCCAGTCGCTGGTGGCCGTGATCCCGCTGCTGATCTGGGACAACCCTGTGCTTGCCCTCAACCTGGTGACCCTCTTTTCCATGCTCACCTCGGCATTCGCCATGTACCTTCTCGCCCACCACCTGACGGACAACACGGTGGCGGGGCTGTCCGCTGGGATCGTCTACGGATTCTCTCCCTTCATGATCGATCACCTCGTCCACATGCAGCTGCTGACCGCCGGGGGAATCCCTTTGGTATTTCTGTTCCTGGCGCGGCTATTTTCGAGGGAGCGATGGTACGACCTCGCGTGGCTTGGGCTTTTCATGGTGCTCCAGATGCTGGCGAACGGGTACTACGCGGTCTATCTGGCGTTCTTTGTGTCGGTGACCATCGCATATCATGTGCTGGCCGCCGGCAAGCTGCGTGATCCCCGATTCCTGGGAATGCTGGTGGTGCTCGTGCTCGGGGTTGCGTTGGCCACGGCCCCGTTCATGTACCAGTACATCGCCCTCCAGCGCGAGATGGGTTTTCAACGGATGACCCCTTCTCACGTCGAGATCACGAGCTTTCTGAGTACGCCCTGGTTCAACAGGCTCTATGGGGGGTGGTTCCCCCGTCAACCCGAAGGCCGGCTGTTTCCGGGATTCGTCGCGGTCGCGCTGGCTGTTGCCGGCGTCGCCGGGGCTGTCCGCGGGAGACACCGGGGGCTTACGGAGCCTACGCGGTTCGCGACGTGGAAGATTCCGCTGGCACCCGTATTCAACACCGCTGTGGTGCTGCTCTTCGCGGTGATGGCCTCGGTGCTGTTCTTCGGCGGGCTGAATCTGCCCACATGGGCCTTTGCCGGGCCGTTGATCACGATCGGGTTTCTTCTCGCCCTCCGCGCCGCGCTGGATCCGCCGTTTCGGAGACGCTGGTTTCCTCCGCTAAGGACGCCCCGGAGCTGGTTGTTCTTCTTCCTCGCGATTCTCGTGTTCTCGGTCCTCGCCAGCTTCGGCACGTCAATCAACGGACCGTATCGCCTGCTCTACGACCATGTCCCCGGTTTCAACGGGATCCGCTCGACTGGGCGAATCCACATCATGACCCTGAACTCGCTGGCGGTGTTGGCGGCCTTCGGCGTTGCCGGAGCGCAGGCCAGCTCGCAGCGCCGGTGGCTGCGACTGACGGCGGCGGCGGGAATCCCACTGTTGATGCTCATGGAGTACTTTTCTGCGCCAATCCCCACGACCCGGATTCCGTCAAAGGACGAGCTGCCGCCGGTGTACCGGTGGCTTGCCGAAGACCCCGAGGGTGGTCCGATCCTGGAGCTACCGCTGGCGTTCGATGGGCCGAGAAAGAACCTCAAGGAGATAGCCCGCGTCTACTCGTCCACGATCCACTGGAGGCCGATGATCAACGGATACAGCGGTTACCTACCACCCCTGTATATCGAAATGCGGCGGCGGTGGAGGGAGCTGGGCCCCGGTCAGGTCCTGGCGGATGCAAAAAGCCTCGGTGTTCAAGAGGTGCTCGTCCACACCGAGCTTTTTCAAGGATCCGGGCTGCAGAAGACCCGCGCCGCCCTTTCGGAGATGAATCCGGTGGCCGCCAGGATCGCGGATCTCGACGGTGTCGAGGTGTGGAGGATCGCGACGGCCGGTGGGGCCCCTGCGATACCCGGTCGGGAAGAATTCCGCGCGCTCCCTTCATCGGGTTGGCAGATTACGGCCGATGTAAATCCGAAAATGGCGGCGTTCGCGATCGACGGTGATCCGGCTACCAGGTGGCACGGCAGGGCGCAACGACCCGGTCAGACGTTTACGATAGACCTGGGCTCGCGGCACCGGGTGCGTGCCATCGAGCTCTGGCACGGCAAAAACCGAAACAGTTTCCCTCGGGGCCTCATGGTCGAGCTGTCGACCGGGACCGGGAGGTGGCGGGTCGTGGCGAACAGGCGATTCGACCGGCTGCCGATCGAGGCCTTCCTGCGGCCGCTCCAGCTGCCCCTTATCGTGGAGTTCGAGCCCGCAGATGCGCACTATCTCCGATTGACGACCACCGCGGGGCAAGACCCCCATCGTTGGTCGATCAACGAGATCAGAATCTGGTGATCAACGCTTCTCCGCGGGATACAACCGTGTCGGCACAAACGAACGAAAAAGGTGCCAGGCACCTTTAGCCTTCAGGTTTTCGCTTGCGGAGAACACGCCATCACTCGTCTCAGTTGGAGGCCGCCACGACTCTGGGACCTTTGGCGAGTCCACTCCTTCGCCCGTCAACAACGCCAGTGTAGGCGCCTTCCGTCGGGTTGAATAGCGCTGCGTTGACTCCGCCGAAGTCGACGATATCGATTTGCAGTGCGGGGAATTGAACCCGTAGGATTGGCGCCACGTAGACATTTCCACGTTTGTTGTCGATGACAGGGTTGAACGCCGAAATCGAGCGCATTCCTCAGATCCTGATGGTTCGCCTCAATTCAACAAACGTGTACGTGGCACCCATGGGAAGAACACAAGAGACATGCGCTTTTCGAGTGCGGCCAATCCACCCTCAGCTTTTGGAGGAATCAAGGCATCAAAGAAATCCTCGACTGGTTGGATCACTACTTCGGACCGCCGGAAATGAAGGGTCGGTAGCAGTGTGAAACCACGGTCCCAGGGTCGGCCATTCCTGGACCGGCCATCCCAGGGGGAGCGAAGACATTCAACTATCGATAGCTTTTACTTCAGGACTTTTTGCGGTTCGAAACTGGACTGTGTCCAGAGCTCCTTGAACGGGTCGGCCACTTCGATCAGGCCAGCGAATGCGGCGTCGATGAGGCCGTTCCCTGGACCGGCGACGACCTTTGCACACGGTATGCAGTGCGGATCGAGGGTCACGTACCGCAGGTCGCTGCCGCGATCGGTCAGGATGGTGTTCAGGCCTGCGAGCAACGTCTCGAGGTCGTGCCACTGGCCGAGATTTCGAATAGGCAGCCCGAACGCGCGCCCCTCAGAGTATGCGGTGAGCGCGTGCGGCTGCTCCCGTGCGTCTTCGATGACCCTCCGCAACCGGTCGTGCTCGTCGCGGTCGAAACTGCCGTCCTCGAGTTCGGCCACTCGCATCGTGACGGGGATCCCACCGATCGAGGTCGAGACCTTGCGCGGCCCGGATCCGAGGTCGAGCGCTTCGAGGGCCGGCCATCGCTCCTCGAGGACGACATCGTCGAGTACAGGTGACGTGAGGTCGATGAGCTGGTACATCAGGGGCGCGTGTTCACAGTAGCGCACCGCGCAACCGGGGTTGAAGTCGGCAAGCCGGCCGTAGTGCTCGAGCACTTCCTCGGGGAGCACCGGTGCTTGTCCGGGAACGGCTGGTGGCGACGGTCCTGAGGGGAGGAGGCCGAGTCGAGTCAGCTCGGCCTCGAGCTGACCCTCCTCGGGGAAGCGCAGCAGGGTGCGCGCGTAGCGCGTGATCGTCGACGAGATTCCCCACCCGCGGCGATCATCCGAACGCACCAGGGCGACGGCGCGTTCGCGGTCGAGACCGGCCAGTTCGCGCAGGCAGTTCGCCTCCTGATAACGGATTTCGCGACCCATCGCGCAACGTTCGAGGGCGGCGGCGGTCGCGTTCGGAGAATCGCGATGGCGCTCTATCCATTCGCCGAGGTCGAGACACCCGGTCGCGTGGAGACTGGCCATGTCCTCCCAGGGATCCTCGGATCGCGAGACCTCCGCGCAATGGATCTGCCGGCTGGATGTGACCCACGGCGGCTCGTCGGCGGCGGATCGTCCGAGCTTCGAGCCGACATGGTCCAGCGTGTCGGGCTCGAGCATCTCACCGCACCACCGTCGAGCACTCTCGAACAGAGGGCGGCGGGCCGGCAGAGGTTCGAGTTCGTTGCCGGCCGTCTCGATAGCCCAGGCGCAATAGCCCGGCGTCGAACAGGGGTCGAGAAACTCCAGGTAGACCCCCTCGCGTGGGTCGTCTTCTGTGAGGTGGCGCGCGCCTTCGAGCCATCTCCGGCGGGCCTGAGCATCACCTCGGCAGATGCGGTGGGAAAGATCCGGCTCGAAAACCTCGTTCCAGGGCGAGGCGAGGCGTTCGATCGGGTCGCGCTGTGTGGGGTCGCCGATGCAGCCCTCGAGCGGGGCCGAGAAGCACTCGGGCGGCTTCGCCCGTTCACGCCCGAGATCGTCTGGGCCATAAATGAACGGGTCCGGACCCGTGTGCGCGCAGGCGACGGTGAGGGCGAGTACAGGCACGACGATCAGCGGCCACCTGTTCAAGACGGGTCTCACGGCGAACACCTCCCTCTCGCAGCCGATGCGGTCGAACACCATTGTCTCAGAGCGGCCATTTTCTACGCCCCGGCGCCCAGGGCACTTGTTCCCGAGATGTAAAATCCGTAAACGTGCCAGGCACCGCTTTGTCGATTTGTTGTTCTTTCGGTGGAGGCGCGATGGGGCGAGCCGGTCGGAGCTTTGAAGAGGGACGGATCTACCATATATACAATCGCGTAGCCGGTGGGTGGCGTGCGTTTTCGGACGACGAACTCGCAGATAGATTTTTGCATCTATTCCGCCTTGTGGTCAGTCGAGATGAAGTGGTCGTGTTTGGCTGGGGTCTTCTGGGAAATCACTTCCATCTGATTCTGAAGCAGGGGCCTGTTTCGCTGTCGCGATCGTTGAAGACATTACAACAAGGAGTGACCAGGTCGCGGGATCTTCGCGACCGGACCTTTGGCCCTTTGTGGCAGGGTAGGTTCAAGGCCAAAGAGGTTTCGGACCAAAAATACCTGATGCAGTTGGTTGCCTACGTGCATCTGAACCCGGTCAAGGCGGGGCTTGCGGAGAATGCAGACGAGTATCGATGGAGCGGGCATCAGGACATCGTCAGTCGCCGGGTAAATCCTATGGTGGCAGTTGACGATGTGTTGTTGATGTATGGACAGACGAGACGAAAGGCGCTCAGAAACTATCGATCCGCGATTGCAGGTGTTGACGGTGAGGATTGGAGCGGTGCAGGTCCGGGGCGATTGCCGTGGTGGCGGCTGGGCAGGCCCACAGAAGAGGATCGGTTACGAAGAAGCGATGCTGCGTACATTGACGAGTTGGGACGGAGCACCGGAAGGTGGCGGCCGACGTACAAGGCGACAGAATGGTTGGAGTACGCGCGCAACCACCTGGGTTTTGACCGGGATGAGATCGGCGGACGAGGACGAGATCCCGATATCGTGAGGTCCCGGGAGCTGATTGGACTCGTTGGGATCGAGCGCTTTGGAGTCAAAGTGACGGAACTCGCCGAAGCACTTGGAAAATCGAGAGATGGCGTGAGTATGTGGGTGCGGCGAGGAACCCTACGCCACGCGGCGGATCCCGACTTCGCTGCCGCTGTAGGAGCGCTCGACCACGCGGCGAGCGAGGAGCCATAGTCAAGTCTGCAAAGCGGTGCCTGGCACCTTTATTTGATGCCCTGGTGAAGAACGGCAAGGCCAATCCCAGTCTTACGATCGCCCACTGCTG
>JASJGQ010000018.1:0-8009 GCA_033791425.1 Acidobacteriota bacterium | reverse complement strand
CCCATCGTGCTGATCGTCGGTTTCGTTGCCGGGATTCTCATCACGGTTGTTGCAGTGGTGATGACCATGCGTTCGCAGATGGTGGTGCCGGAGCGGAGTTCGAAATCATTCGATGCAACCTGCGAGGCCATCGAAAACGTGGTGCCCGGGACCGAGGGCTGGAGCTTTCCGATGGAGAGCTTCGATATGTCGGCAAAGCTCGCCGCCAAGGATGGTCTGCCGGACAATGTGAGGCGTATTCGCCTCTACTTCATGTGCAACCCAAAGGTCGCCAAGATAGTGCTCGGCGCTGACCCGAAGCTGTCGGCGATCATGCCGTGTTCGTGGTCGGTCTACGAGCTCACGGACAGCTCGGTGTGGGTTTCGCACATGAATATCTCCATGATGTCGAAGATGATGGGTGGCGTGGTCGGTACCTCGATGGGTGAGGTGGCCGAGGTCGACGAGCGTTTCCTCGAGCGTGTGCTGCACTAACCCGTGTATCTCATCGGGTTTCGCAACGAGGGCGGCGACGGGTCGTCAGATGAGATGTTGGCTGGACGCAGTTTCCGGGTAACGCGAGGCTCCGAGCGCAGGAATCACAGAACCAGAGGTCTTTGAGGTCGACGTGCTCCGGTAACCGTGAGGCAGCCATCACGCACCACGGCTGGTGGCAGTGGACGAGACCGAAGGTGTGGCCGAGTTCGTGCAGAACCTCTTTGGCCAGCCGCTCCCGCATTCGCCCGACGTCCTGAGGCGCGCCAGCGTACTCCGGGCGCAGACGGTAGAGCGACGCGACGCCGACATGGCCTCCGAGCTGCGCGGTGCCGAAGACATGGGTAAAGACGGGCAGAAAGAGGTCCACCGCAGCTACCGCAATCCGGCGCTCGCAGGGCTCCGGCGGCGGTTCGAGCAGTTGGCACATGAGTTCCGTCGCCAGATATTGGCGTCGCTCCAGGTCGAACGCGGGCCCCGGATCGAGTGCAGAGGCAGCGAGATGAACCTCGTGATGGAGGCAGGACTCGAGGTCGTCACGAAGCTCGAACAGAACGGTCGGAGGAAGGGCGCCGACCGGCACCAGCTCGAGTCGCCACATTATTCCGTTCGCTCGATACCGTATTTGCGCATTTTGTTGTAGAGGGTGGCGCGGTCGATTCCGAGAAGGCGGGCCGTCTGGCTGACGTTGAACCCGGTACGTTGGAGGATGCGTTCGATGTGGTGATGCTCCATCGCATCCAGTGAAACCCGGTCCTCAATTTCGGATTCGCCCGGTCCCGGTATGTGGCCGCTGATCGGGAGGTGCTCGAGGTCGATCGTCGTCCCGCGGCACACCACCAGCGCTCGTTCGATAGCGTTGGCGAGTTCGCGGACGTTGCCGGGCCAGGAGTAGCTCGTCATCAGCTTCTCGGCCTCTGGAGAAAACCCCGTGACCTGCCGGCCCATAGCGCCGGAGAAGGTGCGAACGTAATGATCGGCGATGGGCAGGATGTCCCCGGGACGGTCCCGCAGAGGCGGAATCTGGATCACGAAGACGTTGATTCGGTAAAAGAGATCCTCGCGGAACCTGCCCTCATTTACCGCATCCTCGAGATCGCTGTTGGTGGCGCAGACGATCCGAAAATCAACCTGGATCTCGTGGCTGCCGCCGAGTCGAGTCACCTTCTTGTCCTCGAGGGCGCGAAGCAGCTCCACCTGCACTTTGGGTGGAATCTCGCCGATCTCATCGAGAAAAAGTGTCCCTCCGTCTGCGAGTTCCAGCTTGCCCTTGCGCATGGCGGAGGCCCCGGTGAACGCCCCTTTTTCGTGTCCGAAAAGCTCGGACTCGAGGATCCCGTCGGGCAGCGCGCCGCAGTTGACCGCCACCATCGGCCCGAAGGCACGGGGGCTGCGAGTATGGATGAGACGGGCCACCAGTTCCTTGCCGGTGCCGGACTCGCCGCGAATCAGCACCGTGGTTTCGGTCGGCGCAACCGATCCCACCAATTCCATCACCTGCACCATGTCCGGGCTGTCGCCGACGATCAGGCGCGGTCCGTCGCCTTTCAGGCGCTCCTTGAGAACGATGTTCTCCTTACGAAGCCGCTGTTTCTCCCACGCCTTTTCGACCACCCGTGTCAGGTCCTCCGGGTCGAAGGGTTTGGCGAGATAGTCGTATGCGCCCTTCTTCAGGGCCTGAACTGCGGTCGACACCGAGGCGTAGGCGGTGATGACGATGATGGCCAGATCGGGGTCTACCTCGAGAATGCGCCGCTGCAACTCGAGACCGTCCATCCCGGGCATCCTGATGTCGGTGATCACGATGTCGAATGACCGCCGGCCGAGCAGCGCCAGAGCCTGCTTGGCACTGTCGGCGGTCACCACGTCGTATCCGTCCTCGGCAAACCAGTGGGAGAGGGACTCGCGGACGTGGAGCTCATCATCGACGATCAGCAATTGGGGGACGGTGTCGTTCATGCCCTACCCTCCTCGTTATCGAGCCCGGGACCGTCGATCGGAAGCACCAGCGCGAACCGGCAGCCCTTCCCGGGAGCGGTTGTCAGCTCGGCGCTGCCGCCGTGCCGTTCCATTATCCCGTAGACCACGGCAAGACCGAGGCCAACGCCCGAAGAGCTGTCCTTGGTTGTGAAGAACGGTTCGAAGACCCGGTGAGCCACCTCTGGGTCCATCCCGGGTCCGTCATCCTCGACCGCGATCTCGACTCCCTCGACACAGGTCGTGGTCTGCACAAGTACCCGCCCGCCCTTCTCGACGGCCTCGCCGGCGTTGATCAAAAGGGCCATGAGCGCCTGCTGGATCTGGCCGGAGTCGGCGCGCACGGTCGGCAGGTCCTCCTCCAGCTCGAGCTCGCAGCTGACCTCGGCCAGCTCCAACTTGTGCTTGGTCAGAAAGACCGCCCGGTCCACCACCTGATTGATGTCGACGGACGCGAACTCACCGCCTCCACGCTTTGCGAACGATAGGAGCTGGGCGACGATTTCACCACAACGGCTCGCCTCCGAGGCGATGGACTCCAGATACTCGAGGTTCTCACGGCATTCGTCGTCGAGCTCCCTGGTTTGAAGGCGGCGCACCAGGAGCTTCGCATAGGTGACCACGCTCGACAGTGGGTTGTTGATCTCATGCGCCACAACCGCTGCCAGACGGCCGAGGGAGGCCATGCGCTCCACCTGGATGATTTTCTCCTGGGCCCTTTCGAGCTCACCGGTTTTCTCGTCGACCCGCTGCTCGAGGGTCTGGGCCCAACTCAGGAGCTCCGAGTGGGCCGCCTCGCGGTCGTGCGCCATGCGGTTGAAGGTCTCCGCCAACGTCCCCAGTTCGTCATGCCTCGTCTCGGGCACCCGAGCCGAGAGATCGCCGTGACCGAGTTTGTCAGTCTCGGCGATCAGCTCTTGAACCGGACGATGGACCATCCGCTGGATACCGGCCACGGTGATGCCGAGCACCGCCAGAATTCCCACCAGGCTCGCCAGCAGGAGGTCGACGGCGCTTCGCCGTCGGGCCTCGTCGTAGGGATCGAGACGAAGATTGATGTCGAGCACTCCTAGAAGACTCTCCTCCGAAGAGTGGGCGTGGCAGGCGGCGTTCGCGCAATCGGGCTCGTTGAGAATCACCTGGGTGATTCCCAGCACCCGCCCGCCCGGACGATCCACGATCCGCGCTCGATCCTCCGCCGGCAAGGTCTCCAGTGGCCTGGCCCGCTGGTGGCATCCGAGGCACTGCTCTTCGCGAGTGTCAAGAACCCTGCCGACCTCGTCGGGCTCGGTCGAGTAGATGATCTGTCCCCCTTTGACCACAATCCGGATGCGTTCGACCTCGCGTTGCTCGGCCATGGCACTGATCGTCTTCTGGATCTGCTCGCGGTCATTGTGGAGCATGGCCTCGCGCGCGGCAGCAACCACCATGTCGCCAAGTTGGGCGCCGTTGACGCGGAGGATTCGCGTACCAGCGCGCTCTTGAATGACCAGGTTGAGCCAGGTCGTGAGGCCGAAGAAGACAGCCAGGGTGGCCGCGATGAGAAGCGTGAACTTTCCCGCTACCGTCTTCCGCACCGGTCACCCCCAGGGTGCATTGCCCGAGATCGGGTGTGCGCTCGGATCAGCCAAACACGAAGGCGCGTCATCGTTCGTACCGCATCGGTCTCGTGTCAGTTCCCTGGAGGTAGCCTACCGCCATCTCACCGGAGAAGAAACCGGTCGGCACGTCGAAAGGGCATCCACGGGGGGTGCCGAGGAGGGTCAACCCTCGCTACGATCAACGAATTCGAGTTCGAACTGCCGCCAGCCATCGTCGTCGAGATTGTCCACCGAGCCGACAACGGGATGGGCGCCGTCCGCCAAAACAACCCCGACCAGACCCGGTGTTACCTGGCGGGCGACAAAGTCGACAAAGCGCTGCGTCTCGCGCCTCAACCACCGCACCGCGTCCACGCCCACCCGTAGATCGCTCATCGCCTGACGCTGGTTCGACGGCAAGACCGCCGCCATCCATCCGGCGCCGTAGGGGTCGTTCTCGACCGCCATCGAGCTGTGTTTGAGGTTTCGGTTGACATCGACCACGGTGCCGCTCACGGGTGACAGCACCGGCATTGCTCGACCGTGCTTCCAGAGGGTGACGGCCGGCTTGCCGCGTTCGACGCTCGTGCCCACCTCGGGTAGATCAACCCGATCGACGCCACCCAGCGCCTGCGTCAATAATTCGTCGATGCCGAACCGCATCTCACCCGATATATTGAGATTTGCCCAGCTGTGGCCCGGGTGGAGAAAGACGCCGAGCGGGACGCCTGTGGAGGCGAAGGCGTGCGCGGCCGATGGGGCAGGGACCGGATTCTGCCGCCTCCCAAACCACCAATACAGGGCAACGAGGAAGACCGGCGCCAACAGAGTCGAGATGAGTGTAAATGTCGTCATGGCAACCTCCGTTCTGGTTGATTGCATGACTTGTGCCATTTCTCGTGATCTTATAATTCGTTTATTTTCAATCACTTCCACTTTGTGACGTAAGAGGAGTATGTCGAGGGTGTCGAAATTTTCACCAGTGGGCACTCCATTTCTTCTTTATTCCATACCTAAGCCGATTTTTTTGAAAGACTTACCAACCGTTGAATAATACGGCGCGCACCGTCGAGATTTTCGGCAGATGGGGTTGACAGTATTTGCGAAAAGATATATTTTCGCAATGATGAAAGTACGCAATCCTGAGTTGTTTCACCTCCACGCCGACTTCTGCAAGATCCTGGCGAATCCGACACGGCTGATGATCATGGCGATCCTCGCACACGGAGAGTTAAACGTCGGCGAGCTCGCGAACACCTGCAATACTGCGCTGCCGGCGGTCAGCCAGCATCTCAAGATCCTCAAGAATCACCACATGGTGGAGTCGCGAAAGGAGGGTCAATCGGTCTTCTACCGGGCGACCGATCCCCGATTGATGGAGGCCTGCACCCTCATCCGTACCGTGCTCTTGGATGGAATGCGCAAGCGCGGAGAAATCGCCAACATGATCGATCCCGCAGGAGTCACCGTCGATGACTGAGCGCGGATCCCCTTTTTTCGCCGTAAATTGCGGAATTTCGCAATTACAGAATTACGCAGACATAGGCGACGTTACGCGTCGAGGGAGGTGTCGTGAATCGAATCCGAATCGAGCACAAGATCCTGGTATCGATGGTCATTCTCACCGCGTGCCTTGTGGTGGGTGCGGCGTCAAGTGGTGAGGAACCGGAGATCCAGGAGATTCTCTTCTTCGAGTCCACGATCGGCGAGGTCGTCTTCCCGCACGCTGCGCACTTTGAAGACCTCGAGATCGAGTGCCAAACCTGTCACCATGAGCACAACGCTGCGCGGCTCGAAATTCCCCACCCCGAATACTTCGAGGACTTCTGGATCGAGTGCGGGACTTGCCACCACGAGATTCGAACCCCTCAGGTGGCCCAGTCCTGCGCCTCGTGCCATTACTGCCCGACGGACTGCGCCGACGAGACCTTGAGCGTCAAGGTGGTGATCCACAAGAGCTGCTGGCAGTGCCACGAAGGCGGCACAGGTCAGGGTGCCAGCGAGACCTGCGTCTTCTGTCACTCCGGCCCGAAGGCCGAGTGGTGAGAGACCGAAGATTTGAAAGGTATGAATATGGATAGGAGATCCTTCCTCAAGACCGTCGGCATTGCCGGCTCGGCAGCCTTAACGGCCGGTTCCGTGGAAGCCCAGGAACCCTCACATGACGATTTCGTCGGCTGCCTCACCGACACCACCCGCTGCATTGGTTGCAGGGCCTGCGAGGTCGCCTGTGCGGAGGCGCACGGCCTCCCGGTGCCCGACGTCATCAACGACGGCGCTCTGGAGAGTGAGCGCAATACCAGCACCGAGCAGTGGACGGTGGTCAACCGCTACGACACCGACAAGGGCGAGGTCTTTGTCAAGAAACAGTGCATGCACTGTTGGCAGCCGGCCTGCGCAGCGGCCTGTCTGACAAACGCCATGTACAAAACCCACGAGGGTCCGGTCATCTGGCGCGAGGACAAGTGCATGGGCTGCCGCTACTGCATGGTCTCCTGCCCCTTCGAGATTCCGAAGTTCGAGTACGACAGCACCAATCCCAAGATCCAGAAGTGCATTCAGTGCTGGGATCGGCTGCAGGACGGAGAGGTTCCGGCGTGCGTTGCCGCCTGTCCGGTCGACGCGCTGATGTTCGGCAAGAAAAACCAACTCATGGAAATTGCCCGGATCCGCATTTACAACCACCCGGAGCGATACGTCCACCACATCTACGGCCAACACGAGGTCGGTGGGACCGGATGGCTCTATCTGGCGCCGGTTCCGTTTGATCAACTCGGTTTCCGCACCGATCTCGGCACCGAGCCCTACCCCGAGTACACCAAGGGTTTTCTCTACAGCGTGCCGGTTGTCTTCCTCCTCGCGCCGACTTTTATGGTGGCGCTGGAGCACCTCTCCCGCAGAACGGGTGACAACGGCAAGGAGGGACACCAATGACAACACGGGCTGAAATCATGAGCGAGATGGGTTCGTTCCTCGGTTTTTTGCGTTCGGAGATGCGACCCAGGGGCAAGTGGTTGACTCCCTTCAACATCATCTCGCTGCCGATCATGCTGATCGGCGCGGTGCTGGTGGTGATCCGATTCGCCTATGGCCTCGGGGCCGTCACAAACCTGTCGCAGGAGACCCCGTGGGGATTCTGGATCGGATTCGACGTGGTGACCGGAGTGGCCTTTGCGGGAGGCGCCTACGTCGTGACCTTCATGGTCTACATCATGAAAGCCGAGAAGTACCATCCCATCGTTAGGGCGACCGTCCTCAATGGCCTGCTCGCCTATATGTTCTACGCCGGTGCCCTCATGCTCGACCTCGGCCGGCCGTGGAACATCATCAACCCCATCATTGGTAATTCCTTCGGCTACAACTCGATTCTCTTTCTGGTCGCCTGGCACTTCATGCTCTACATGTTTGCCGAGTTCATCGAGTTCTCACCTGTGGTAGCCGAGTGGCTTGGCCTGCGCAGGGTGCAAAAGGTGCTGGCCGGCCTCACTCTCGGCACAGTGATCTTCGGCGTCACCCTGTCGACCCTTCACCAGTCCGGTCTCGGCGCCCTCTTCCTGCTCGCCAAGTCGAAGATTCACCCCCTGTGGTACACCGAATTCCTGCCGATTCTCTTTCTGGTGTCCTCGGTCTTCGCCGGTCTGTCGATGATCATCTTCGAGGGCTCGATCAGTCATCGGGTCTTTGCCGACCAGATCGACCCCAAGCGCCACGGGTCGTTTGACGAGATCGTCCTCGGTCTCGGCAAGGGCGCCACAGTGGCCATGTTCCTGTACTTCTTTTTCAAGGTCCTGATCTTCGTCCACGGCAAGCACTGGAGCTATATCGGCGATCCCTGGGTCTGGTGGTATTTAGTCGAGGTCATCGGCTTCGTCCTTATCCCGTGCTTTCTCTTCGCCCGCGCGGTGACGACCCGGAACGTGACCCTGGTAAAGATCGCAGCGATCGCCACTCTCATAGGCATCATCCTCAACCGGCTGA
>JASJGQ010000017.1:0-9817 GCA_033791425.1 Acidobacteriota bacterium | reverse complement strand
ACGACATCGGGGCCTACGAATACGGGTCGGTCATCTTCGCCGATGACTTCGAATCGGCGGACACCGGCGCGTGGTCGACTGCGGTTCCCTTCGTGCGCCAGTCGGTGACTCGACGAAGCTCCAGGGTGGCGACCCCGTGACTCCTTCGTTCAGTCGACGCCGCTCACGTGATAGAGCGCGTTGAACAGCAACTTGAAGGTCCGGAGAGGTTGGCCGCGGTGCTGTGCTCGGAAGCCGATGAGCACGACGCGGCCTTCCCCGACGCGGTACTCGACCACCGCTGCGCGCCGCTCGAGGATTTCACCGCCCTCGAGATAGCCGCTGAGCAGAATGTCTCGGACGTGGCCCGGATAGCGTGCCACCACATCGCGGTCGAAGCGCGGGTCGGGCACGCTGGTCTTGAAGGCTGGTGAGTCGGCGAAGTAGATCGCCTCTTCCGCACGCAGACCCCAACCCAGGGGGTGGGTGGTGTTGACCTCGACCCGGAGCGTCGATCCGGGGCAGACGAGATCCGAGTGCTTGGCGTCGGCCACGACGTCCTTGACCGGGAGCTCGAAGAGATCGATGAAGTAGTCCGACGAGGAGTCCAGTGCGACAACGGTGCCTCCGGCCTCGACCCACTTCTTGATCCGCTCGCCGCCCGTGGTCGGCTTTGCGGTGGTTTTCTTTTTGGATGATTTGGCGTCATCAGCCTCATCGGCGGGGGTCCATTCGTCGATCCCGCCTGAGTACTCTGGCGGCAGTGGTACGAAACGACCCCAGTAGCTGTCGCCGGGGATGCCCTTGGAGATGATCCCCGCCTCGACATCGGGGAAGAGCAGGACATCGACGGTGTCGATGAACTCGCCGGATCGGATCTGTTCGTTGGCGAGGTTGACCATCGGGAAGTCGTACTGTTCGAGGACCCAGCGGGTCCAGCCCTCATCCATGCTCGCGACCCAGGGTTTGAAGAGCCCGATTCGCTGAGCGCTCATGGTGCGGGTCGCTTTGGGAGATTGGGCGATCTCGATGGTGGGGAGTTCGAGTTCGTCGGCGAGAGCGCTGAGGGTGGCGCGGCCGACCTCGGTGCGATCGATCCAAACATCGCCGGTTTCGGAGACGCGGGCGAGGGTGTGGCCGTCGGCCAAGAGCCGGTTGACGGCGGTGTAGAGGGCGTCGGCGCTCATTTTTCTTGTAGTAGCCCACATCTACCTCGGAGCTAGGGTAACCCTTTGCGCCGGCGCCGTGCGCGAGGTCTCGGCGGTTTTGGCGCCCCACCTTCGGCACCGGGGGCATCGGGCGTGTTTTGACTCCCGCACCGGTCCAGGCGACCCTGAGACGTTCCGTCCACGCTGCAGCAGACGTCGATCGTCACTGTGGCAGAAGCCTGCACAACCCGTTATCGTGCGCGGAATCCGCGCGCCACGCCCCTGTACCGGCTCTTCGACACGCACTTCGACGAGGTGAAGGGACAGTGGGAGGAGTGTTTTGAACGGCACTGCGGATTCTGGCGCAGCTTCGTCGACGAACTCTTGGCCGAACTGCTGTTCCGGCACAAGGTGATCCGCCTGCTGCAGGTTGAGGGTCTGCTCACCCAGGAGCGGACCGAGCTGCTGCTGTCGTGGCGGCACACCGGGTTTTCGGTGCACAACAGGGTGCGGGTGGATCCGGAAGATCGGCCGGCGGTGGAGCGTCTGGCGCGGTACATCATGCGGCCGCCGATCAGCCTCGACCGGATGGCGTGGGACGGGGTGGGGGAAGTTCAGTACCGGCGCAAGGTTGGGCACGAGTGCTCGGGGCCTCCTGTGGGATGGTTGGATGGCCGATCCGCGATCGGGAGAGGTGCGGGCGAGGGGGGCGGATCGGAGGTTGTGAAGGGAGGTTCGGAAAAAGGTTGAGGGTGATGCCCCCGCGCCCGGCGAAACTGCCGTTCGGAAAGTGTGAAACGAGCCGTCTCAGGCGGCGTGAACTGCCGACCGAAGGGTCGATGGGCGTGGCACCTTGGAGGTTCGTAAAAGGAAATTCCTATCCACCGCTGGCCCAGTCCCTCAGCCCGCCTCCGAGTGACCCCGAACACAGAACCCGATCGGCCGACGCACCATATTGGACAGTAGAACAACCGATCCGGACGGTGGACATGGCCGCAGTCGTTTCGACAGCGGCCTCATAGGAAGGAGGGCACCTATGTGGTCCCATGGAAGGTCGTCGAGGAGAGGTTCGGCCAGAGTATCTATTTTCGCGAGCCTGGCTATCTTGCCAACCATGTTATTCACGGTCTCGACAGTCTCGTTGGCGGTTGAGTTCGAGCCTCCTGTCGGGGACGAGGTGGCGATCGGGGCGCACTTGATCGGCGGGACCATGGCGGTGCGACATGCCACCGAAAACCCGGATCCGCGAGCGCTCGCAACCGGTGATTTTGACGAGGACGGCGTCGCGGATCTCGCGGTCGGTCTCGCTTCGCCGTCCGGGGGGCTTCTGGTTCTCTATCGGGGCGATGTCGACGCCCTCTACCGCAATTCTCTCAAGGCGAAGCAACGGCGAGCGCTCGGGATGGCCACAGAGTCTCCATTCCTGTCACCGGCGCGGGTGTGGGGGACGCCGGAGATACCGGAGTTCATCGCCATCGGTGATTTTGACGCCGACGGACACCTCGACCTCGTGTCGGCATCGCACGGCTCCAACCATCTCTATCTGCACCTGGGAGATGGTGGCGGTGGGCTGCAATCCGCGCGACCGATCAGCCTTCCAGGCGCACTGACCGCGTTCGAATCGGGTGAAATCAACAGGCGTGACGGGCTCGCCGATCTGGCGGTCGGCCTGCGGACGGACGACGGTCCGAAACTGCTGGTCTACGAGAGCCCTCGTGGAGCGCTTGTCGCGCCGCCCGAAATCGTGGAACTCGAGGCCGAGGCCGAAGATCTCGCCCTCGGCGAACTCGACGGCATCTTCGGCATCGACCTCGCGATCGCAGCCGCCGGCCGGGTGTTCATCGTCAGCGGGAGGGATCGACAGCGATCACCCGGCGATGCCCGTTCGGCAGTTGTCAATGAGCTCGTAATGCCCTTTGCTGTGGTTGCCATTGCGGTGGCGGACCTCGCGTACGAGGAGCCGTCGCGGTTCGAGCTCGCGGTGCTATCTGACGACGGGATGATCCTCCTGGTGAACCGCGACGAACGCGGTTCGGGCGAGGTAAAGCGGAGGGTGGAAGGCGGCGCTGAAGACGGCTGGAATGCCGTCGGTGACGGCGATTGGCAATTGAGTCGGGAGATTGGGCGGCTCGATAGCGCTCCGACGGCGAAGCGACGCATCGAGATCCTACCCGTTCGTCTGTCGGGCGCACCGGTCGACGACCTCGTGGTTGTCGGGTCCGGGGACGATGACTTGCGGATCGCGGTGGCGGCAAGAGGGCCAAAAACAATGACTGCACGGCCCCGGTCCTCGATGGCGCCGCCGCCCGTGTTTTCTGCCATCGAATCTTCGCACTCGCTCATACCGCCGGTTCAGAAAATCAGTGATGATACCGGTGAATCGGCCCGCGTGGCGTCGTCAGCCATGCCGTTTTCCTTGATCACCGCGGTCGCCCCCTTATCGCCGCCGCGGGCGGTTGTGACGATGCGGTTGAACTCCGACGCTCTCGAGGACCTGGTGCTGATTGCCCATGGGCGACCCGAGCCTGTGGTGATCTTCGCCAAGGCCGGCGAGACCGTGATCGTGGACTCGACCACCGACGTGTTGGACGGCGCCACGAGCTCGATCAGCGACCTCACGGCAAGCCCGGGTGCGGATGGTGTGATCGGTCTGCGAGAGGCGATCACCGCGGCCAACAACACGATTGGGGCGGATGCCATCAGCTTCGATATTCCGATCGACACCGATCCCGGATGTGACGCCGGATCGGGGGTATGCACGATCCAGCCCGGCGGCGATGGGCTGCCGATCATCACCCAGCCGGTGACCATCGACGGCACGACCCAACCGAGCTTCCTGACGACGCCGGTGATCGAGATCGACGGCAGCCTGGCCTCCGTTGACGCCATCGGACTGGCTATCTACGCCGGCAGCTCGACAGTTCGCGGCCTGGTGATCAACCGTTTTGCGGGCAACTCGGACATCCTCTTATGGGGTTCGGGCGGTAACGTGGTGGAGGGGAATTTTCTCGGCGTCGATGGCAGCGGCACCTTCAACCAGGGCACGACGAACTCGGTGCACGTGTATGCCATATCGTCGAACACGATTGGCGGCACGACCGCCGCGGCGCGCAATGTGATCTCGGGGAACACCAATCCGGGTGTCGCCCTCAACTTCGGCGCCTCGTTCAATCAGGTGACGGGCAACTTCTTTGGCACCGACCTGACCGGTACCGTTGCTCTCGGCAACAGCGGCAATGACATCGTGACCCTCGATTCACCGAACAACACCATCGGAGGGACGACGCCGGGGGCGGGAAATGTCACTGCGGGCGGGATCGATCCCACGAGCGCGAGTATCGGTCTCGGTTTTCCCGCATCCGTCGGCAACCTCGTCCAGGGGAACTACATCGGGACGGACGTCACCGGCACCGTCGATCTCGGTGGCGCGAGTATCGGCGCCTATGTCGGCGAAGGGCTGAACAACACGATTGGCGGCACCTCGCCGATGGCTGGGAACTTGATCTCCGGCGGCGACACGTCGGGTGTAGGAATTGCGGTCGGGTCCGGGAATCTCGTCCAAGGGAATTTGATCGGAACCCAGATCGACGGCGTGACACCGTTGCCCAACGCATCCCACGGAGTCTTGATCTATTCCGGCGCGGCGAACAACACGGTGGGTGGGCGCACTGCCGGTGAGGGCAACATCATCGCCTTCAACGGCGCCAGTGGTGTCGACCTGCGCGGCGACGCGGGGACCGGAAACGCGATTGCCGGCAACTCGATCTTCATGAACATGGATCTCGGGATCAACCTCTGCGCGGACTTCAACGACGTCGACCTGGTGTGCAACGATGCGACGGCTGTCCTACCCAACGATTCGAGCGACCCGGACGTTGGGCCGAACGAACTTCAGAACTTCCCTGTACTGACCTCGGATGTGAGCGGACGCACCATCAGCGGCTCCCTTGACAGCATCGCCAGCGCGGACTTTACCCTCGATTTTTATGCGAGCCCAGTTTGCGACCCATCAGGCTATGGGGAGGGTGAGCGCTTCCTGGGGAGCTCTGCCGCGACGACGGACGCCGGCGGCGGAGTCTCTTTTTCGGCGACGTTGCCACATGCAGCACCCGCCGACTGGTTCGTCGTCGCGACGGCCACCGACGCGGCCGGCAACACATCGGAGTTCAGCCAGTGTTTCGCGATCCTCGAGGATCCGATCTTCGCTGATGGGTTCGAGTCCGGCAACACCTCGGTCTGGTCGAACACCTTGCCGTGAGGAGACCGGGTAGGCGAATAATTGACCTGCTACCAAGATGAA
This sequence comes from Acidobacteriota bacterium, assembly GCA_033791425.1. Classification (GTDB taxonomy): domain Bacteria; phylum Acidobacteriota; class Thermoanaerobaculia; order Thermoanaerobaculales; family Sulfomarinibacteraceae; genus Sulfomarinibacter. The sequence continues at coordinate 4,390 of JASJGQ010000017.1, read as the reverse complement.
CCGGGTGGTCGACCGCTGTCGAGTGTCAGGCTCCTGGTGCGTGCGGCCGGCTAAAACTCCATGTTCTCCGGTTCGTAGTAGCCGCGCGGGTGCTTGCAGCACGGGCACTTTGGTGGCGGCTCGGTGCCCTCGCGGAGACAGCCGCAGACCGCACACTTCCAGCGAATCGGCTTCCCCCGTTTGAAAACGGTCCCGTTCTCGACCATTTCGGGGAGCTTTTGTAGCGGTCGCGATGTTCGGCCTCGACCCGGGCGATCATCTTGAAGAGGATCGCAGCCTCCTTGTTCCCCTCCTCCTCGGCCGCGGCGGCAAAGTCGGGGTACATCGTGGTGTTCTCGTAGTGCTCTCCGGCGATGGCTTCCTTGAGATTGGCGTTGGTGTCGCCGATGCCACCGAGGAGCGTGAACTCGTCCTTGGCGTGTCGCATTTCGTTGATTGCGGTTGACGGCGACGGCGGCGCTGTTGGCACAGGAGGTGCAGTCAGCGATTTACCTATTCAACTCGAAATGTCTCGAATTCGAGGAGTTGTTCAAGCAAGATGGGCTCCCTGATCCCAAGGCCCGCAATCGCGCGCTGAAATATCTTCGGGGCTTCTATAAGACAATCAATACTCCGCAACAGCTCGAGAAGCGGATTTATCAATCCTGCCGGCAGTATTCATCACGTTTTGTCTCGGATTTTCTTGAGGTGCTTGGAAGCGGGTTCGAGATTCACATTGGTACCACGATTAATATCATTGCATTGACAAATCACTGCCAGGAACTTAGGTATTGATGTTAACGATCATACTGTTTCCTCAATACCTTGGTGCCTGGCACTTGGCACCCTTAAGGTTAGGTTTTGATCAGCACAACTGGCATTCTGTTTGCCGAAACACAAATGTCTGCACTAAGGAGTAAAACCATGAAGAGCGAAAAGTACTTGGTTCTCAGCCTCCTAATCCTGCTGTGTTGGGTATCACCCAGTTCCTCGTTAGCCGCTGACAATGGGGATACAGTGACGTTAGAATTGCGCTGGTTCTTCGAGGGTCAGCCACCGGTCGACGTCAAAGATTGGTTCGCGGAACTTCCCGGCAATTCCATCAAGCAGGAGGAGCGCACAGACCTCTACCTCGTGGTTTCCGGTCGCGAAGATCTGGGCCTCAAGCTGAGAGAAGGGCGCCTCGAGCTAAAAACCCGCCGCTCAACAGCACTCTTTCTGATGGGGTCGGTGCGTGGCAATCAGGAGATCTGGCACGGGGATAAGTGGGACTTTTCTGAAAGAAATGGTGCGGTGGTTGTCACCGCCTTTACCGCAGGAGATCTCAAGGGACCGAGACATACCGTTGACAAGACCCGAAAGCAACGAAAGTACGATGCGTCGGACTCAGGTTCCTTTACGCCCGTCGATAGCAAGAAATGGCTGGATAGTGGTTGTGTCATTGAGTTTACCCAAATTGAAATCGACGGCGAAACAGGGTGGACACTGGGATTCGATGCTATCGGCGCGGAAGAAGATGTGAGCGAGATTCTCGCCGGATGTACAGCGCAACTGTTAGCCGGGTACCCCGGACCATTTCTTACAGAAAAGGAGTCCTTCGGCTATCCAAAACGAGTAATGTTGAAGTGAGGTGCCGCGGCACCGCATGGGTGCCACCTACGAAAATGTTCAATCGTGTTGAACATTGGTGCGACGGATCACCTTATGACTCTTCCCGCCCCAATTCGACAAATTGATATGGGGTACCCCCTTTAACAAATGTGTACGTGACAATCCTGGCACCGTGGCGTCGTCAGGGCTCACACCTCCGGTTTCCCCCCTTGCACGGGAACAGGAAACACGAGGACGGGTTGATGACCTCGAGCTTGAGTGCGCTCGCCCAGGTTTCCTCCTCCAAAACGTCGATACCGATCTCCGTGTCGGCAATTGGCGAAGCGGGCGAATCGACGCGAGCCAACAATGTAATGTTCGTGCCTGGTTCGATTCCTGTGCCCACTTCCCAGTCGAGATCAATCGACTGAACAGCTCCGTCCATGGCCATCAGTCGCGTTGAGTCCAATATTTCCTTGAAATCGCCAAAATCATTTCCGTTTTCACTCGGCTTCCAACTGGGTACCGACGTGCTTGTCCACGGAGTATCCGTCCAAAAGAACCGCGCAGTCGCCACCGGAGGTGGATCAATCGGGCCACCAACATTGACGCCAGTAACCACGGCATTAAGGTGATTGCACCGGCATCGCAGAATTTGGCCAGCATCCGCGGGATCTACCAAATCGACTTGGGTCAACCTTACTTCGAGTTTGTCAACTCCGGATTGATCGGCGCAGGACGGCACAGCGGTGACCAGCCCCCCGCCTGCACTCTGCTGAGGGACGTTTCCGATGACGGTCGTGATGTCCTTGTCCGTCGCATATATCGCTGCCTCACTGAACGAGACCACATTGTCACCGTCTTCGTCGCTCGACCCTGCCGCGACCGATTCCACATAGCCCCACACCGTCTCACTGCCGATATCGCCTGGATTTCTATCTACGTCATCACCAATCTCGTCGATGTCGCGATAAGACTCTTCACTATCGCTGGTTGAAGTGAACACATATCTCGTTTGCCCGGTTGGCGGAGCGTCCATGAGCGTATTGATCAACCCCCCACTCTTGCATGCTTCGACGACCACGGTGACTTTTGCACAGTGCACCTCGTCCAGCCAGCCATTAAGCGTTTCGTGGGCTAACGGAGGACATGCATCACAATTCCCGCAATACAGATTCCCGTAACCTCCATGGGCACTATAGAAAAGGATGAGCTCTTGACAGGCAGAATCTGCAAGTGCCTCCTCCCCGAAATCGCTCCCCATATTTACCTTCAGAACATCCCTGAGATTGTCCTGATTCACTTGAATGTCGCACCCCTCTGTATTGTCGGGGTTTGGGCAGAGGTAGTTGATCTGGTTGTCAGGGATGCCGTGTCCGCGGAGCAAGGTATACATGCCGCCTGTATCGATATGAAATGTGTCCTCGGGGTCGTGATATCCGTTGACGATCACAGCCCATTTCGAACAGTCTTCAGGCTCTCCGACGTCGGACCCCAACCCGAAGGTGACGGGGCGGTGGGACGTCGTTGACCGAACCTTGAACCCTAAAGGATCCACATTTCGAAATTCGGGTATGTAGTCCCTTGGAAAATCTCTTGGGAAAACGATCGACGTCACCGGATCCGGATCAAGCTCGTCCTTCCAGTCCTCCCTATCCCTCACTGTATCGAAAAGTGGTTTGCCATTTAATAGCGGCCACCATTGGCCCAGCGCAGGAGTCTGAAAGGTCTTGGTGTCGATCCTCCACAGGGCGACTACAGTTTCATGGGCAAAATGCGCATAGTGGTTAGTATCCACAAAGAACAGGAGACACCCGCTCTCGCTCTGGCAAACCTGTTGATTGGGTGCCCCGACACCGGAATCCAAAGTGAAGGGCTCTACGACATCGCCCTCTTGAATCGACGTCGGGTACCAGTGAACTCGTAGAAAAGGATAGTCCCTCACGTCGATCGACCCCCACTCGGTTGTGGGCAAAAAGAACAGCAACTCACCGAGCCCTCGATTGACCAACCGATTTGGACACGCATAGGCACCGAGCACTGTCACCATTAATGCCACAAAAAGAACACACCGTTTCAACCGTCGAACCGTGCCGACCTCAATCAATTGCATAAGATTCTCTTTTCAGACAGCAATCTTTGACAACCAGAGCTGCGCCGGACTGTTTCTAGCCGCCTCCAGGCGGTTCGAGGATCATGTCAGCCCCACCGTGATCCAGGGTGCCTTTCTTGGTGAGCTGGACCGTCGTACCTTCAAGGTTGGGATCGGTGAGTTCAATCGTAACCCTGCGCTGCCCGCATTTCTCGATATCGAACTTGTGATCGCCCTCGATAATCCCCACCTGAAATTCTACCGTCACCGCACTTCCGAAGCGGTTGATCAGGAGAAGCTCGTCACCGGTTTTGAGTTTCGTGACATCAATCAGCGCCCCGTCAGGTTTTGTCTGTGGAGGCGGAAGATTATTGTCCCGTTTGACGATCAAGAGGATTTTCCCGTCAGGTTCTTCCACCTTGACGTCGCAACACCCGGTCGCGAAAACTATCAACAGCACGAGCCCTATACATCCGACGAGTATTCGAACCAAATGCTCACGGCGAATCGGAGTGAATTTCATCGACGGCTCCTCCCCTGAGTTCACTTGTTTCTCGAACGCACCCCCCGGAGAATCTCCCTTCATCCTGGGGAGGCCAAATCGACTGCGGTGAGAATCCGGTACCGAGGATCGGCAACCAAATCCCTGAGCATCGGACGCGATTCAAAAAGCCTGGGTGGGATGCCGCCCTCGATGGCGCGGCGAATCCACTCGAGCGCGGCCTCACG
>JASJGQ010000016.1:0-2644 GCA_033791425.1 Acidobacteriota bacterium | reverse complement strand
GAGCTTGCGTCCGTGAACTCGATGTCGCATCGATCTTCTCCGTTCTTACCGATCGGTCTTCTCCGACCGGCTTCCGCTCGCCCATGAGTGGCTAGCGGAGCCAAAAGCTAATAGCCAACAGCTAATAGCTCCTCTCTACAGGTTCAGGTTCATTCCAAATCCGAGCCCGAGCACCTCGAGCTTGTCACGTACTTCCTTGAGCGATTTCTCGCCGAAGTTGCGAATCTCGACCATCTCCTTCTCGCCACGAGCGACGAGATCACGCAGGGTGCGGATATTCGCGTTCTTGAGGCAGTTCATGGACCGAATCGAGAGCTCGAGACTGTCGATGCTCGAATCGAGCACGCTCTCCTCTTCGGGTTCGATCTCGGCCTCGATCGGGGACTCCATCTCTTCAACTGTCGACAGGCGGGAGTACATATCCATATGGCCCTGGACCAACTGGGCGGCCTGAGAAAGGGCCTCTTCGGGTCCGATGGTGCCGTTGGTCCAGACCTCGAGCACCAGGCGTTCGTAGTTGGTCATCCGACCCAACCTCGCCATCTCGACCCGGAAGTTCGCCTTGGTCACCGGCGAGTGCGCCGAGTCGATGGGGATGAATTCCACATCGAGATCCTCGGTCTGGGTCTCTTCAGCCTGAACAGATCCGCGGCCCGAGGCGACGCGCACTTCCATTTTGAGCTTGCCGTCGACGGACAGAGTCGCGACGTGGACATTCGGATCGATGACTTCGACCTGATGCGAACCGACCAACTGGCCGGCCGTGATCTCTCCCGGGCCCTTGGCGTCAAGGGTCAGCAGGGCCGCTTCCTGGCCGTGGATCTTGAGCGGGATCAACTTCAGGTTGAGGATGATGTCGGTGACGTCCTCGACGACACCGGGGACCGCTGAAAACTCATGGTCGGCGCCTTCGATCTTGACGGCGGTGATGGCCGCACCCGGAATCGACGAAAGCAGAGCCCGACGAAGGGCGTTGCCCACCGTCGTTCCCCACCCGCGTTCGAAGGGCTGGGCGATGAAACGCGCGAAGGTGTCGGAGCGGTCTTCCTCCTCCGGCTGTACCTGCGACGGACGCTGAAACTCATGCCAAATCATGAAAACTCCAGCCTACCGGGAGTAGAGCTCGACGATGAGCTGCTCCTGGATCGGGTACCGGATATCCTCGCGGGACGGAAGCTCGAGAACCTTGCCGGCCATTGCGGCGCCATCGAGCTCGAGCCATGCCGGGATTCCCCGCCCCTGGGCAAACTCCAGAGCGTCGGTGATGGTCGGAACCGTACGGCTCTTCTCACACACCGCGATCTCCATGGCCGCCTTGACGCGAAACGACGGGATGTCCACTCGGCGGCCATCGACCACAATGTGGCCATGACGCACGAGTTGGCGGGCCTGAGTTCTCGAGGTCGCAAAACCCAATGAATAGACGACATTGTCGAGTCTCAGTTCGAGAAAGTTGAGCAGGTTCTCGCCGGTGACGCCCTTCTTGCGGTTGGCGGCATCAAAGGTGCGCCGGAACTGGCTTTCGAGCACGCCGTAGATCCGCCGAAGCTTCTGCTTCTCGCGGAGCTGCAAACCATACGCCCGCACCTTGCGCCGGCGACCCTGACCATGCTGGCCGGGGGGTGCGTTCCGACGTTCGATGGCGCACTTTTCCTTGTAGCAGCGTTCGCCCTTCAAGAAAAGCTTCATCCCCTCGCGCCGGCAAAGACGACAGACTGGTCCTCTGTATCGAGCCATGTTTCTCTCCTCAGACCCTGCGCCGCTTGGGCGGCCGGCAGCCGTTGTGCGGGATCGGCGTGATGTCGCGGATGCTCTTGATCTCGAGACCGGCAGCCGCGACGGCGCGGATGGCGGACTCGCGACCCGGTCCAGGTCCCTTGACAAGGATGTCGACGCTGCGAACGCCGCTGTCCTGGGCCTGTTCGGTCGCGTTCTTCGAGGCGAGCTGGGCGGCGTAGGGAGTTCCTTTGCGCGAGCCCTTGTAGCCGGTTCGACCACCGGAGGACCAACACAGAGTCCCACCGCTGGGATCCGAAAAAGTCACGATGGTGTTGTTGAAGGTCGCATGAATGTGCGCGATAGCGTGGGGCACATTCTTGCGCTCGCGGCGCGACTTGCGCGCTGGTTTTCGATCAGCAGCCATGAGTTCTCTCCTGCCCTATTTGGTGACTTGCTTCTTGCCGGCCACAGCCTGACGCCTGGGACCCTTACGTCCACGAGCGTTGGTGTGGGTACGCTGACCGCGCACCGGCAGACCGCGGCGATGACGGATTCCGCGGTAGCAACCGATCTCGATCAGCCGCTTGATGTTCATGGCGACCTGCTTGCGAAGATCACCCTCAACACCGCCTTCATCCTGGATCACGCGCTGGATCTTGAGGACCTCGTCTTCCGACAGATCCTTCACTTTAATTCCTTCTTCGACACCCGCCGTACCCAAAATCTTGGTCGCCCGGATCCGGCCGATACCATAGATATAGGTCAGGCCGATCTCGACCCTCTTTGCCGACGGCAGTTCTACTCCTGCTATGCGTGCCTTCGCTCTCCTCCTCGATCAGCCTTGACGCTGCTTGTGTTTGGGATTCTCACAGAGAACCCGAATCACGCCCTTACGGCGAATGATCTTGCACTTCGAACACATACG
>JASJGQ010000015.1:0-6357 GCA_033791425.1 Acidobacteriota bacterium | reverse complement strand
ACTTGGGTCGCGAGCTCGCTGTCCGACGAACGCCCCTGGGCTGTTTGGTCAGTGACGTTCGAGAACCATAAACCTTCCTCCGCCCAACGGTTGAGAAAGGGGGTCACCTCAACTCCTTCAACCTCGAGACCGATGACGAAGCCCTGCAGGCTCTCGACCTGGACCATGATGAGGGTCGACCCCGCGGCGGCGCCAAACCACGGCCCGGCGCCGGCGCGCAGAGATGCACGATCCCGGAACCAGTTAAAAACTGCGCCGTATCGCTCCGGGTCCAGTTCCTCGTCCTCCACCACTCTCGCCACCCGCTCGGCGAGATCAACAGCGTGCAGGTTGAGAACCCCGATCTCGCGCGCCACCTGCGTCCGGCGAAAGACCTGCTGCAGGAGTTGGGGCTGCGACCCGGCGAGCTGCGCGGCCGCAACCACACCCCCCACCACGGCGACGGCGAGGGCCGCGGCGGCCACCCGACGCGACCGGGCCCCCACCTTTTTTCCAAGGCGAAAGGTCGCGATCATCAGAACCGCCCCCGGCAAGAGATCGACCCACAGCCAGAGGTCGCGAAGCTCCATCAGGCTGCGGACGCTCGCCTCGACCGTTCCCAGCTGACCCACCCCCGCAAAAGCCCCCGGTCCCGGAAGATCGCCGAAAAACCGCAGATAGACCGTGTCGCCCCACAAAATGACGGTGCCGGCCAGGGCGACCAGCCAACACGACCAGGGCCGCCATCTCCCCGGCACGAACAACAGAACCAGAGCGATGGCAGCGGCGGTGCCCACCATCAGGGCGCGACCGGTAAAGGTCGCGACCGTGCCCGCGGTCGCCAGTACCGATCCCTGTTTGACCACCAGCGACCCGGCGCACCAGAGGACATCCGAGACCGCCAGCGCCGAAATGAGACGAGGCGGTCCGCCCCGGCCGAGCACCGAAACCGCAAGAGCGGTGGTCAATAGACTGAAAACAGCCCACCAGGCGGGATCGGCAAAGACATCCGTCACCACCAGGACCGCAGACGACGGCAGCTGATCGGCGGTGCGGTCCGAGAACCAGCAGACGCCCTCCTCGACCATGTCCCACTGCAGACGGAAAACGCCCGATTGGCGCGGCGCGACCACTACCACCGAATAGTCGACGTTCTCTCCAGGGCCGACCGGTACCGGCACAGCGGTGCGCCGCCCTTCCCGTTCCACCATCGAGCCGCGGCTGTCCAACCAATGATAGGAAAGGGCGAAGTCATTGCCGGCAGGCCAGACGTGGGTGCCGTCGTTGCGAACAGTCAGCCCGACAGTAACCTCGCCGTCCACCACCATCCATCGCGGTGTTCGGCCGCTGATGACCGAAAACGCGTGACTCACAACAACATCGACCATGACCCGCGCAACGGGTGTCGGGTCGACTTCAGAAACCCAGAAATCACCCTCGCGAACCACGTCCCAGGCCAACGCAAACCTGCCCGGAAACCGCGGCGCCTCGACCGAGGCGATCATCGACACTTCTTCGCCGGCCGCCACTGTCGCTTCGAACGCGGTCCTGCGCCCATCCCACACAACGGCTTCCCCTGACTCGTCATACCAGTGGTAGGCCAGGGCGTAACCGTCATCGGGAGACCAATCCCCGGAGCCGTCGTTGGCAATCACCACCAGAACAGAGAATGGGTTTCCGCTTTCGATCTCCCGGGGAAGATCCTGGTCGACGATGCGGAGGTCAAGGGACAGTGTCGGCTGCCCTGCAGCAACCCCCGCGAGCGCGAAAATGAGGAGCATTCCCGCCGCTATGAACCAATTTCGCTGCCCCATCAGTCCCGCGAGTATAGCCCGCGTGTTTCGAAAGGGCCCGGCCTTCGGCCGTTCTCCGTTCGCCGATTTTCCGGAGCTCATACAGGAACGATACGCGGTGCGCTGATCAGTTGGCTGGGAAGCGCTCGTCGTACAGCCGAATCAAGGTATCCGTCAGATCCGCAGCTTCCGAAATGTAGACAAGAGGTTGCGCCTGGACCGTGAAGATCGCGTCAAAGTCATTCGCCTTGGCGTAGTCGCTCGCCACCTGTCCCATCTTCAACGCCACGTCACCCAGCATCTCGTTCTGCTTGGTGTCGAGCTCGCGGTTGAATGCACGCCCCGCGTCTTCGAACGCCTTTCGCGCTTCGAGAGCCCGTTGTTCAAGATCCGCGACAACGTCGGGCGCTGCCACGTTGCGCTGCGCGGTCAACTGGTTCACAACCTCGACGGCCCGAGCCTGCAGCTGTTCGAGCCGCTCGCGGCGGGGGGTGGCCCAATCTTCCAAAGCCTTGATCTGCGCCCGTCCCTGTTTGACCGTTGAAACAGCCTTCTCGACGTCGATAAACCCGATCTTGCCAGCAGTCGCCGGAGCGGCAGCCAGCACCATCACCAGCACGAGAGCCCAACGCAATACCAATCGCATGACTACCTCCAAAACAGCTGCAGATCTTATCATGTGACGCTCGGAGATGACGGATACAGGACACATGTGGACGCTTGCGCAACGATCATGACCCCACGAGGCGATGGAACGGGCACCCGGCTCCGCCGCGAATTGGATCAAAATTTGCTACAGTTTTCGAAATGGCCTAGAACAAGCGGTCTGTTTTCGATCGATGAGAGGCCTGGATATCGGAGCATTGCGGATTATGAAGCGAAGAAGATTTTTGACCCTGACCCTTGCCATCGTTGCCATGACGGCGTTTGCGTTCGGCTGCGCGTCATCGGGATCAAACACCTCAGAAGGCCCGCCAGAGGTCCCCGAGAAATCACCCGAATCGGGCACCGGCGCCCAAGACGCAGCGTCAGGGTCCCAGGGCGGAGGCCAGGGCTCGGGATCGGGTGGGGCCGGAGACGCGGGCGATGGGGCGGGCGGTACGGGCGCAGGTACAGACTCAGGAGCGTCGTCTGAGGGCGCGGGCGAATCATCGAGTCAGAGCTCCGGCGAAGGAGCCGGCGGTCAGGCCGGCGCCGCAACCGGGCCGCCTCCCGACGGAAGCCCGATCACCGCCGACGAAACAACCACCGCCCTCGACGCCGAGCTCGCGGAGTCGACCGGGGCATTCGACGCGAAGATGCTTGAAGCGCTCCGTCAGCTCGCCGCTGAGGCCGCTGAGAGGCCGGGCGAGAGTGGCCCACCGGCAGGAGCATCCGGTAGCGGATCGCAAGCCGGCGATGGGTCCAACGTCGGCGGTGAGGACGGCGCGGAGAACTCGGGCGGGGTCGGCGGTACGAGCTCGGAGGCCGCCGGATCTCAAGACGTTCCACCCGACGTCGGTGACGGTTCTGACGACGACATCGTTGCCCGCCAGCTCAGAGAGGCAGCCATTGAAGAAGAAGACCCCGAGTTAAAGGAGAAGTTGTGGGACGAGTACCGCCGTTACAAGGCTTCGGTGAGCGGATCATCGAAAGGCGACTCATGAATCGGCGGTTTGGAGCTTCTGGACGATTTCTTCGAACCGCGGCGGCCATGGCTCTGTTGGCCGCTGCCTCGGGATGCGCATCCCAGTCCTCCAGCCCATCATCGCAGACACAGGCGATCCAGGCCACCTCCGAGATCCCGAGAGATCAGCTGTTGGATGTCGGGATCGAAGTGCTCGACCCCGGCCTGCCTGCCGAGGGGCAGCCGATGCCCGAGGATGTCTTCCCCGAGCTCCGCAGGGCCGAAGCGCGGTACATGGCAATCCAGCTCGAGAACACGATGCAGAGCACCGGTCACTGGGGGGCGGTCAGGGTGCTGCCCGGCGACCAGGGCATCACCGACCTCGAGGTTACCGGGACCATCCTGCTCTCGACGGGATCAAAGCTCGCCCTCGATATCCGAGCCATTGATGCGACCGGTCGAACGTGGTTGGAGCGCCGATACCGAATTGAGGCCAACGACCTCGTCTACCTCAGCAGCGAGACTCCGATGAACGACCCGTTTCAATCCCTTTACAACGAAATCTCGAATGATCTGCTCGAGGTCCGGCGGAAGATGACCGCCAACGAGCTGCGGAACATTCGCCAGGTGTCACGGCTGCTGTTTGCCGCCGATCTCGCGCCGGAACCATTTCGGCACTACCTGTCGACCAACAAGAAAGGCATCATTTCTGCAAAGCGCCTGCCCGCAAAGGACGATCCCATGCTCGGGCGGGTCGATGACCTCCGCGCTAGCGAGAACCTGTTTATCGACACCCTCGACCAGAACTACGCCGCCTATTACGAAAGAATGGAAGGTCCCTACGACAGCTGGCGCAAGTACACCTTTGAAGAGGAACAGGCCTACAAGAAGCTCAAACGCAAGGCGCTGACCCAGAAAATTCTCGGCGGGCTGGCCATCCTCGGCGCAGCCCTCGCCGACCCCGGTTCGTCGGCGGCAGGCCTGGTCCGCGACGCAGCCATAATCGGCGGCATGGCCGCCATCCACGCCGGTATTGCCACCTCCAAGGAGGCGAAGATCCACTCCGAAGCGATTCGAGAACTGGCGGCCTCGGTGGAGACCGAACTGGAACCGATGGTGATCGACGTCGAGGGCCAGACCTTGCGCCTCACCGGCACCGCCGAAACCCAGTTCGAGGAGTGGCGCCGACTGCTGCGGCAGATCTGGAGCGACGAGACCGGCCTTCCTCTGGACCCGAATCAACCCGTCACGCCAGACGGCGCGTCACGGACCGGGACAGACGGGCTGCCCCGCGGCCCCGGTTGAAAATGGCGCCAGACGAGCGCCCGCCGCGATTGCAGCCGCCGCCACGGGTCAGCGCCCCGGCCGACGGCCCCACCCAGGGCAGCCACGGACGCGGGGACAACCGGTCGACTCGCGTCCAAAAGACCGGTTTTGCGGTCCTCTTTGGAACACTGGTCCTCGCGCTCATCGGCGTCTTTGTCGTACTCCCGCGTTGGGCCGCCAACCGCCCGCCGACTGCAGGTCCCCTGACCCCGGTGGCGAGCGACGTCACCAGTTCCCCGGCAACCACTGTGCCTCAGTTCGCCCCCGAAACAGCCACAACCAGGCCGGAGGCGCTCCCAGCCGCATTGCCGCGTCCGACACCTTCTCCGCCGCCGCGACCAAGAGAGAATCCTCGACCGGTCTCGCCACCATCCGCGGCACCGAATAAGGCGGCGTTTGTCGCGGCGATGTCGCGCGGTCTCCAGGCCCTCGAACGGGGCGAATGGGACGCGGCTCGCGAGGCTTTCGAGACGGCATCGAGCCTTCGCCCGGGCGCCCCGGAAGTCACGGACGGTCTCGCGAGGGCCGCCGCCGCCGAACGCCGTGCCCTGGTCAGCGCCGGTACTCGCCGGGGCCTGGAGCTCGAAGCCTCCGAAAACTGGGCGGAAGCCGAAAAGGTGTACCTCCAGGTGCTGACAGTCGATCCCGAGGCCGCGGGCGCCCTCGATGGCCGGGACCGTGCCGCCGAGCGCGCGGCTCTCGACAAAAGGCTGCAATACCACATCCGAAACTCCGGCCGGCTGGCCTCTCTCAAGGTGTTCGAAGACGCGGCCGAACTTCTCGCCGAAGCGCGAGAGATCACACCCCGTGGCCCCCGTCTGCAAGATCAGCTGTCCCGGCTCGAACAATCCCTCAATGTGGCCTCGACCCCGGTCCCGGTCATCGTCGTGTCGGACAACCTCACCAACGTCGTGATCTATCGAGTCGATCGGCTGGGCGTTTTTTCGCGCCGCGAACTGAGTCTGCGGCCCGGGATCTACACCGCAGTCGGGAGCCGTATCGGTTTTCGCGATGTCCGGGTGCAATTCACCGTCACCTCAGGCGCTGCCCTGAAACCAGTCACAGTGGTGTGCACGGAGGAGCTGTGACCACATTGATCGTCGATCTCGGTGGACGGCAGCTGCGTTTCGGTGCCGAAGATTTTCCGCTCAGCGTGGGCGGCCCGCGGCCCCACATCCTTCTCTTCCAGAGCGACGCGGACGAGCCGGCGGCCCACCTCGGCCAGGACAACGGTGACATCTTCATCCAACCCTCGGGTGCGCATCACGACGCTCCGGAGATGACCTGCAACGGCGTTCCTCTGACCGCCTCCAGGTGGCTCGAAGACGGAGATCTGATCACCACCGGAAGCACGAAAATCCGGTATACGGCGGCGCCGGGGAATTGCCGTTTGGTAGTCGAGGAGTTGTTCAACGCGCCACAGACCCCCAGCGCCCCGGACGGAGACGTGCAAAGACATCCGGCATCCGATTCGGCCCCGATCCAGCCACTTCCATTCAGCCCGCGGTGGCAGGCGCCGGCTCCGCCACGGGGGCTTCGCCTCCGTCCACGTACGTTCTTGGTGGCTGCCCTTCTCGTCGCGCTTACCGCGTGTGGGTGGTACGTGCTCACCGCCCATTCGGTGACGATCCAGACCGACCCAACGGCCGACCA
>JASJGQ010000014.1:0-7005 GCA_033791425.1 Acidobacteriota bacterium | reverse complement strand
GGGCCTTGCGTGTGCCGCTGTAGGGTACCGCAAGCCCAACCCGGCGCCTTCCTCGAGGACGCCATCCGCAGGAGAAAGCTCGCCTTCCAACACGACGACCACCCAACGGCCCTTCCAAACGTCTGCACCGGCGATCAAGGTCATGGGAACACTGTAACCGGACACGCGTGGTGCACGCACCCGAAGGTTTGACACTCTCGCTGCGTGGATCACAAAAACGGTGTGGACGCGTGCATGTCGACCGCAGTACGATAGCCGCCAACACAGCAGACGCCGAGAGCCGATGGAGGAGAAGCGATGCAAACAGCCGTCATCATCATTCAGATCGTCATTGCCCTGGGGATCTTCAACGTCTGGCTTTTGCGATTTGGGCAACCCACGGGCTGGCGGGGCGGCACGGCCGCAAATATGAAGGAAGAGTTTCAGGCCTATGGTCTTCCCGAGTGGTCGGTCCAGGTCATCGGGTTTCTCAAGCTGCTGTTCGCCGCGTGTCTGATCGCCGGCATCTGGTTTCCGGCGCTGACCCGCCCGGCGGCAATCGGCATCGCGATTCTGATGCTCGGTGCTGTGGCAATGCATATCAAGGTCAAAGATCCGTTGAAGAAATCCCTCCCTGCCCTGACGATGCTCATTCTCTCGGTGATCGTCGCCGCGGCCTGACACGGGCTCCAGCGGATCGCTGGAATAGGGGCCCGGCAGCTCCGGTTCCACGTGCGTGAACTTCGAACAAAAGCAAACCCTCGAGATGCGCGTCCTGGAGAGCCGTTATGGGCCCTCCAGCGACCGGCTTGACCTGGGAAAGCGGGAGAAGAAAAAATGACTGCGTCCAATAAGGCGAAGTTGCTGTTTGTGGCGGCCGCGGGGATCTCGTTCCTGTTTTCGGTTTCTCTCTGGTTTTCCGGCCATCGGGAAGAGGGTCTGTTCGTCGGCCTGTGGGTGCCGTCCATCCTCTCCCTCGGAGGTCTCCTCTTTGCGAGTCGTGGCCGGTCGGGCGGATGACCACTCTTGCCATTTTTGTCCTGGGACTCATCGTCACCGGAATCACCCTTGCGGCTGTCGTTCTGATCGGACTCGATGAAGCCGGCGATCCCGCTCACAGCAAGCTGAGCGACCTCTCACCACTCGAGAAGAACCTGGTGGATCGCACCGGCGACGCGGGCCCCGAGACGGCGGAAGAGATCGCAAAGTCTTAGCCGGAGAGGTGGGGCGGCTTCAGAGTACGGCCCTATAATGCTCTGCGAAGGGTGGTTTCGAGGATGAGCAAAGACCGCAGCCACATGGAGGTTCTTCGCGAACTGCTGGAAAGCCAAATGCTTGTCGTGCTGGGGACCCACCACGACGGCGAGCCCTACACCAGCCTGGTCGGTTTCGCGGCGACTGAAGATCTCAAACACCTGCTTTTCGCGACCGGCAAGGCGACGCGCAAGCGCGCCAACCTGGTCGCCGATGCCCGGGCTTCGATGCTGGTGGACAACCGCACCAACTGCGCCGCCGATTTCACCGAGGCTTCGGCCGCGACCGCGGTCGGTGTCGTCGAGGAGGTTTCGGAGGCCGAGCGGTCCGAGTTCGATAGGATCTTCCTCGCCAAGCATCCCCACCTCGAGAGTTTCGTGCATTCGCCGAGCTGCGTTCGGCTGCGGCTCGGGGTCTCGGTCTATATGGTCGTGACCCATTTCCAGCATGTGATTGAGCTCCACATCGACTGATGCAGCTGATTGTCGGCCTCGATCAGATCGGCGACGACGACGGCGGCCGGGTTGGGGGCAAGGCGGTTGCGCTCGCCGCCCTCCAGCGAACCGGGCACCCGGTGCCGCGGTCTTTCTGTCTGACCACCGATGCCTATGATCTCTTTGTCGAGAAGGGCTCACTGCGGGCCATCATCCACCAGGAGCTGGGTCGGAAGAGCTTTGACGACATGCGTTGGGAAGAGATCTGGGATGTCGCGCTGCGCATCCGCAACCGCTTTCTGAGAACGCCGGTGCCGGTGGAAATCGTGGAGGCGGTCGAGGCTCGCCTCGGACAGGACCTGCGGGACACCGCGCTCGCGGTGCGCTCGTCGGCTCCCGGGGAAGACTCCGCGGGAGCTTCGTTCGCGGGGCTCCATGAAAGCTTTGTGGGGGTGCGGGGCGGCGCGGCCGTGATCGAGGCCATTCGCGGGGTGTGGGCGTCGCTGTGGAGCGACCGCGCTCTCCTCTACCGCCGCGAGCTCGGGATTGATGTCGACACCAGCTCGATGGCAGTGGTGATCCAGGAGCTCATCGACGGTGAGGTGTCGGGGATTGTCTTTGGCGTCCACCCGACCGACCCGGAGCTCGCGGTGGTCGAGTCGGTCTACGGCCTCAACCAGGGTCTTGTCGACGGCACGATCGAGCCCGATCGTTGGACCTTGGACGTGGCCACCGGCCGAATTATTTCGCACACACCGCCGGGTGAGCGCCGCCGGCTGGTAGTCCGAGATTCGCAGACAACGGTGGAGGATGTGCCTCCGGACACGGCCAACTCGCCACCGCTCGATGCGGAGGGCCTGGCGGAGGTGTTTGAGGCGGTCCGCGCTGCCGGTGCTCTCTTCGGCGCGCCGCAGGACGTCGAGTGGACGATGGCGGACGGGCGGCTGGTCCTCCTTCAGTCGCGTCCCGTGACGACATCGACGGCGGTCGAGGGCGACAAACGAGCCTGGTATCTGAGCCTGACCCGGAGCCTCGACAATCTTCGAGGCCTGCGCGAGCGGGTCGAGCGCGAGTTGCTGCCGGCAATGGATCGGGAGGCGGCCGAAATTGCGCTTCGCGATCTCACGGCGCTCGATGCCGAACAGCTGGCGGATGAGATCGAGCATCGACGGGCGGCCCACGACCGCTGGGTCGATATCTACTGGCGGGACTTCATCCCGCTCGCGCACGGCATTCGCCTTTTTGGACAGTTCTACAACGAGGTCATGCGTCCCGAGGACCCCTACGAGTTCATGGAACTGCTGGTGGCGACGCCGATGCTGAGCGTGCGCCGAAACCGGGCGCTGTCGCGGATCGCATCAAAGGTGCGGGGGGATTCCGAGCTTTGCGCCGGCCTTGCCGCCGGTGAGCCGGGTAGCGCCGAGTTCAAACGCGAACTCGAGGAGTTCGAACATGAGTTCGGCGACGCCGTCTATGCCGACCAGCAGTGTTTTGGCGATCGAGCCCGGCTGGTGCGGCTGGTGCTGGCCCTGGCGGCCGCACCGGAGACGGCCGAGGCGGCGTCCGCGTCGGACAGAGAACAACGCACAGCGGATTTCATCGAGCACGTCGAGGAAGACCGGCGGGACCTCGCGCGGGAGGTGCTCGATATCGGGAGGGCGAGCTATCAGATCCGGGATGACGACAACATCCATCTCGCCCGTCTCGAGGCTCTGGTGCTGGATGCGGTGGAGGATGGCCGCCACCGGCTTCGCGACCGGCACGAAGACGATCACCTCGAGATCGACCTCGAAGGCCTCGTGCAGGCCCTGCGCCATCCCAACTTGGTGGTGGAGCCGAAACCGGCGCAGGCGCCGCCGGCGGTCGAGGAGGGTTTTCGCGCGAAACCGCGCCAGCTGATCGGTCAGCCGGCGGGCCCCGGAGTCGCCACCGCCCCCGCCCGCGTGATCGACGACGTCGCCGATCTGTTCGAGTTCCAGGCGGGGGAGGTGTTGGTGTGCGACGCAGTCGACCCGAACATGACCTTCGTGGTGCCGATGGCCAGCGCGGTGGTCGAGCGCCGCGGAGGCATGCTGATCCACGGCGCCATCATCGCCCGCGAGTACGGTCTGCCCTGTGTCACCGGCGTTCCGGACGTGACCGCCCTGATCGCGACCGGCGACCGAATCGCAGTTGACGGCTACCTGGGGATCGTCACAGTGCTCTGAGTTTCCCCCGATCCACCTGGAGTTCCGTTCGGTCGTGCTGGGAAAAGCGTTGGTTCGAAAACCATCGCCCCGGAACCCGAGTCCATCTGCAGAACCTCACTCTTGGTTCCTTTCGCCGTCTGGCTCCCCCGAAAAGTCTTTCAGGCGTCCGTCCTTTCTTTCTGGAATAGTGGTTCTCGCAGATTCGTTAGCCACATGATTCAGCGGAGGGACCCGATGCTTGTCGACGTGAACAATTCGAATTTTGAAGCGCGTCTGATGTCCGAGGGCATCGCGTTTGTGGACTGCTGGGCTCCGGGGTGCGGGGCGTGCCGGCAGTTTACGCCGACTTTCGAGGCCGCGGCCAAGCGTCACCCTTCACACACTTTTGCCAAGCTGAATACGCAGGACGAGAGCGACCTGACGAAAAAGCTGAAGGTCACTCACATTCCGACCACGATTCTCTTCCGTGATGGCCTGCTGCTGCTGCGCCAGCCGGGGTACCTCTCTCAGGAGGAGATCGACGAAGCCATAGCGACGGCTGAAAGCCTCGACATGGAGCGCGTGCGGGCAGACATGGAAAAACGTTTACCAGGCGGTACGACCTGAGACCGATTACTGAATCGGAATATTCTATCAACCAAAACAAGAAAAGAGGATGCAATCATGTCAGATATTCGCGAAGCAGATGTTGAATTCAAGAGGTCGCTGGGTGTGAAATGGATCAGGGGCGCGTCGGGCCACACCTACCTGTGCCCGGTTGATGCCTACAAGCGTTTCGACAACCCGTCCGAGGAACAGCTCAAGATGATCTGTGTGGACGAGTCGGAAAACCCCCATAACGACTGAACCCTGGCAATGAACGGCGCCGCCGCGTTCGAAGCGTGGCGGCGTCGGTTTTTTGAGGAGCAAAACATGTCCTTCCTGGTCACCAAACCCGCGCCGGACTTTACCGCGACCGCGGTCCTTGCCGACAACAGCTTCGACGAGGGATTTACGCTCTCGTCCCTTCAAGGAAAGTATGTTGTTTTGTTTTTCTACCCGCTGGATTTCACCTTTGTCTGCCCGACCGAGATTCTCGCCTTCGATGAAGCCCTTGACGAGTTCAAACGTCGCGACGCGGAGATCGTCGGCATCTCGGTTGATTCCCACTTCACCCACGCTGCGTGGAAACGAACCGAGGTCGACGACGGCGGGATCGGGTCGATTCGATACCCGCTCGTATCAGACCTCAACAAAGATATTGCACGCAGTTACGGCGTTCTCCTCGACGACGGCGTCGCGCTGCGCGGGCTGTTTCTCATTGATCGGGAAGGAGTCGTGCGCCACGCGCTGGTCAACGACCTACCCCTCGGCAGGAGTGTCAGCGAAGCCCTGAGAGTGCTCGATGCGCTGCGTTTTCACGAGCTCCGGGGGGACGTTTGCCCCGCAAACTGGAGCGAAGGCGACGACGGGATAGCAGAGTCCCAGGATGGGATCGTCGACTATCTGTCGAAGTACGCGCAACAATAGGGAACGCGGCACCCTCGACAACTGAGTAATGGTGCCAACAAAGATATCTGGCACCTTTACATCATGCCCTTCTGCTCCCGGCAGGTTGATGGGTAGATGCGGTGGCATCGAGTTTTGATGATTGCGGGTCAGCTCCCTGCTTGCTTGACATCCTCGACGTTTTTCACGGTCAGATCGAATACCAGGTCCTTGCCGGCAAGGGGGTGGTTGGCGTCGAGGCGGGCCACGTTTTCGTCCAGGTGGACGACCCTCAGGGGGAATTGCCGGCCCTGCTCGTCCTCGGCCGAGACCATAGCGCCGACGGCAACGTCGGGTGGAAGCTGGGCCCGGGGGGCTTCAACGACACGAGCCTCAACTCGCTCTCCGAAACCCTCGGCAGCCGAAAGCGCAGCGACGGCGTGCGCCTCCGGCTCCAGCCCGGCCAGAGCCTTTTCGACGGCCGGGAAAATATGGCCGGCACCGAAGATAAATTGCATCGGACCGGTCTCGGAGGAGGAGTTGAGGACGGCGCCATCGACGTCTTTGAGCTCGTACTCGACTGTGACCATACGGCCATCCCGGATGTCGGCCTTGCCGTCGATGGGCACCGTCTCGGGTTCATGGTGATGGTGATGGTCATGACCACCGCAGCCGCCTTCGCCACCCCCGCAGGTCTGTGCCTCGCCGAATACACGGCAACCACCGGAGACAAAAAGCTCGACCGCCTCTCTCACCGTGGAAGCCCCTTCATTGGAGCGGACTTCGATACCGACCTGTTGGAAGCCGGCGAGAGGGCGCCCACCCATACCGCCGGCAAGAAGAACCTCCACGCCCCGCTCTTTGAGAAGGGTCACGGGCGCCATGCAGGCGCCCTCGGCGTGCCCGGAGTTTTCGAGGATAGAAACCTCTCCGATGGCGTCATCAGCCACGTTGACCAGGGTAAAGGCCGAACAGTGGCCGAAGTGCTCAGAAATGGCGGCCTCGAGGCCGTCGGTGGTGTCAGAGGGAATTGCGATCAGCATACATCGCTCCTTTCACGAGGATCGGATGGTAACCGGCTATCAAGCGGCTGTCCACATTGACTGTTGTGCACATGGCCACACCATCGGTCGAGTGTTAGAAAAGGCGCGAGATGGGATGAGGA
Source organism: Acidobacteriota bacterium (assembly GCA_033791425.1). Lineage (GTDB taxonomy): Bacteria > Acidobacteriota > Thermoanaerobaculia > Thermoanaerobaculales > Sulfomarinibacteraceae > Sulfomarinibacter. The sequence continues at coordinate 517 of JASJGQ010000014.1, read as the reverse complement.
AGCCGGCAGGGCTGGGTGCCACACTTCGCGTTGCCTCATTGTCTGGTGCAGGGTCTCTACCGGACCATTGAGAAAGAAAGCCGCAGCAAGATGGGTGCCACGTGCACATTTCCACATTTGTTGTTGGTGACAGGGTTCAACGCCAAAATCGAGCGCATTCATCCGATCATGATGGTCCGCCACAAATCAACAAATGTGTACGTGGCACCCATGATTGAACTCGCCGAAGCACTTGGAAAATCCAGAGACGGCGTGAGTAAGTAAAGCGGTGCCTGGCACCTTTAAGAGCGGACTATGAGCGCCTCGATCAGTTGCTGGCTGGGGATGGAACACCAAAGATCATGGAGTAACGAAGATTCTGCAAAAGTCGGTGGGCCTGGCACCTCTTCCTTTTCCTCTTAATTATCACCCATCATGGATTCGTCACCGACGACCATGCCGAGGTTCCGCCCGACTCAAAGCCGTCTTCGAAGACCACACCGGGGCCTGTCCAACCCGCCAGGCGGGCGAAGAGCCA
>JASJGQ010000013.1:0-17841 GCA_033791425.1 Acidobacteriota bacterium | reverse complement strand
AAAGGTCGTGGGTCCAACAATATTGAAGATGGCACCTCCGCCGCGCGCGGTCCCACCCGCCCCGAGGACTCGAGGGTATCTGTATTGGGGTGGGTGGATGGGAATCAAGAATTCAAAATTGAGAATTCAAAATTCCTCATTCCATGTCAAGCCATTCGAACCACCGGGGGTGCTCGGCCTTGTACCACGTGAGCACTTTCCGGATCAGCTCCTTCTTATCGTGGGGCAGAACCGATTCGTCGACCAGATCGAAGTCGATCAGCATGTGGTCGTTTGGCAGGTACGAGATCGCTTCCGAACACAGGGTCTGCAGCTCGTTGCGGATGCGGCCGGAGTCGGAGATCTTGACCGCGCGTTCCCGGTAGTCCTGACCGCCGTAGAAACGGTCGAGCAGCGGTGAGAACACCATCTGCATCTCATCCACGGGCTCCATCAGCCGCAGTTCGAGGGTGACATCCATCATGCCGCGCCGGGTGGCGGCGCGGGTGGTGACCCGGTAACGGTCATCCGCCACCTTTTCGACGCCGTCGCATCCGGTGTACGGGTCGGGCAGCATGTAACTGGCCAGGGCGAGCACCCGCCACTCCTTGAGGGGGAAGAAATCATCGGCGGTGAGGGTCGCTTTGTGAACCGGCATCAGAGCCGCGCGGGCGGCTCGAAGACTGGTGCGGTAGTCGTCGACAAGCCCGGGAGCGAGCGCGGGGCCGAGAGTGGTGGCGAGCTGAGCTGCAAAATCCGCCGCGTCGGGATCGAGAGCGACAACCAGCCGCTCGCGATCAGCCGGGGCTTTGAAACTCGACGAAAACAGCGTCATGGAACTGCACAGGTCGAGAATCGGATCCAGGCTGGCCGCCTGCATCGCCTCTGCCGAGGCGGCATACCCATCGCAAATCAAGAGGTGGGTTTCACCGTTCTCGTCCTCCCACGAACCGACTCGGAAGACAGGTGCATAAGTACCCGACTCGGTAAAGACGGGGATGCCGGTGCCGGGCATGGCCCAGCCATCCTCCACGAGGTGGGCGCCGATTTCCCTCCACTCGGTCCACAGTGCGTTCAGGCGATGGTCTCGACTCTTGCCGCCGAGGGTCCAGACATGGACCCGTTCCGGCTCGATTCCAGGATAGGCCTCGCGGATGGCTTCCATCACCTTATGCCGTGGGGTCCGATAGTCGATCAGAACAGAATGGCTGGCGGCCACGTCCATCACCGTTTTCGGCAGGATGAGGTTGCCCATATAACCCTCGTATGGCCGGGCCACCTTGAGGGGCTGGTCGAAAAGGTGCAACACGGTCATCGGTCCGGTGGGGCTGCCCTTCGCGAACCTGGATGTGTTTTCCAGCGTATCGATGGCGGCTCCCCAGATCGTGATGCCGGCGGTCTGCAGATCGGACCAGAACTCGGGCCACTCGTAGTCAGAGTCGTTGACCAGACGGTGAACCCTTCGGTCGAGAAACCGCGCCACCTGGGGCCTCGCGTAGACGCGTCCAAAACCAAGCATGGGGTTGGAGCCCATTTCGGGGGTCTCCCCGGCTTTGGGCATCAGACCCTCACCAAGCGAGATCATCACGGCGTGGTTTTCGGGAAGGCTCCGCGTGAGGTACCAGAGGGCCTCGGAAAGGGCATAGGCGGAAACCGCATCGGCGTCCTTTTTGACTCGATTGATGCCCGCCTTGTCGAGACCCGCGCCTTCGCCCCAACGGCCGAAGAGACGGGTCCCGAGGGCGGTGACCGCGGCGGCAGCCACGAAGGCCCGTTCGAGCGAGCCGCCGACAAATGAGAGGTCCTGGCTCTCGGTGGTGTTCACGAACTCGACCTCTACGTCTTCCAACCACAGGTGGAAACGACCGAGAATCGCCCTGGTGTCGTAGACCCACTGTGCGGTGCGGTTGCGCCGGTCCATATTCATCTGGTTCTCTCCTTGGAACTGACTATGCCACGCCTCTATGGACGGGTCGAGTTCAATTCATCAGAATGGTCAACGTTTGCCCGCCACCATTCGAGCAGATCTGCGAGCGTCTGCTCGAGCGGAACTGCCGGTTTCCACCCGGTTGTTGCTGCAAAGAGCGAAGAGTCGGCCACCAGGCAGTCGATATCCGCAGGGCGCAGCCGCTCGGGATCAACGCGTATCTCGATTTTCGCGTCGGAAAGGTTGATCAGGTGGTCGAGCACCTCACGAATGCTGACACCGTGACCGCTGCCGACATTGTAGGCCTCGCCCGGTTGACCGCGGACTGCCGCCGCCCAGTAGGCGCGGGCGATGTCCCTGACGTCGGTGAAATCGCGGATCGATCCGAGATTACCGACGGCCATCACAGGTGGGTCGAGGCCGCGCTCGATCCGGGCGATCTGCCGAGCGAAGCCTGAGGCGGCGAACTGGGGCGGACGGCCCGGGCCGGTGTGCGGGAAGAGCCGCAAGCGGATCGTCCGGAGCTTGAAACCGCGGTGGTATTGGGCGGCGATGAGGTCTTGCGCCGCCTTGCTGGTGGCGTAGGGAGAGATCGGGTTCAAAGGGGAGCCCTCGCTGATGGGTTGGTCCTCTTTGGCGACGGCGCCGTAAATCTCGGCGGACGTCGCGATCACGACCGTCGGGTCGATCTCGAGCGATCGCAGTGCCTCGAGCAGGTTGAGAGTTCCAATGGCATTGACCTGAAAAGATCGATCGGGCTGCTGCCACGAACTCGCCACCGACGTGGCTCCGGCGAGGTGGAGCACCACATCGGGGCGCACCTGTTCGACGCCCCTCGCCAGCGAAGAGGGGAGGGTGAGGTCGCCCGTCACAGGGTGGACCGCAACCGGCACCTGGGCCGGATCTTCCTCCCACACCAGGCCCCAGATCTCAGCGTCAGGGACCTCGCTCTGGATGTGTTCGACGAGGTGGCGGCCGACAAAACCGGTGACTCCGGTGATCAGGATCTTCATGATGTCTCCAGGTAGCGGCTGAGCCCGTCCTGCCAGGGCGGCATCGGCCGTCCCAGGGCCGCCTCGAGACGGCTGGTATCCAATACCGAGTAGGGGGGGCGGGGTGCCGGTCTCGGGAACTCGCCGGTGGTGACCGGAACGACCTCGACGTCGGCTCCGAGGAGCCGAACGATCTCCACCGCGAACCCGTACCACGTCGTGCTCCCTGAGTTGACCGCGTGAATGATTCCGTTCGCCCCGGCTGCGGCCAGGTCGAGGACGGCGGAAGCAAGATCGTCGCAGAAGGTTGGGCAGCCGCGCTGGTCTGCCACCACGTTCAGAGTCTGGACACCGGCGCCAATCTGTCCACGGATGGCCTCGACAAAGTTGCGGCCGTCATGTCCATAGAGCCACGCCGTCCTCAGAACCAGGTGGCGCTGCGCCGAGCGGGCCAGTTCTTCGCCGCGCAGTTTGGAACGACCGTAGGCACTCGGAGGCGCCACAGGGTCCTCTTCCTTATAGGGGCTCACCGCATCACCTGAGAACACGTAATCTGTGGAAATCTGGATCAGTTGGGCGCTGACCTCGTTGCAGGCCGCCGCGAGGTGACCGACGGCCGTTCCGTTGACCGCCGTGGCCCGATCCTCGTTGTCTTCGCAGTCGTCGACAGCCGTGAACGCGGCCGTATTGACGACAACCGATGGATGAGCATCGAGGATCCACCGTCTGACGGCTTCAGCGTCACAGATGTCGAGTGTGTCGAGATCGCGCCCTTCATGCGACACGCCGCGCGCGGTACACACCGCCGTCAGCGATCGCCCGAGTTGGCCATAGGCACCGGTCACGAGGATCTTCTGCAGTGGTGTCACGGCCATGCCGCGGATGGTAGCAGACTGGGAAGTTTCGCGGCGACCGGGTCTCGATTCCACCATGCGGGGAATACGATAGGCTCAGGTGCGATTGACACGTGCAGGGGAGACGGAATCATGACTGAAGTTGTGTCACTTGATACCGACAAGAAGAGCGGCGAACCTTTAGCGGCGCACGGCGACAACACGATCCCGGGCGGCGATGACGAGAAGATCGTGGGCGCGATCGCGGAGCACATGGCGGCGATCATGACCGAGCTCAACCTCGATCTCACCGATCCCAACTATCTCCGAACTCCCGAACGGGTCGCCAAGATGTACCTGGAGATGTTCCACGGTCTGCGCGAGGGAGCCGAACCGGCAGTGACGACGTTTCCCAACGATGAGGGTTATCACCACATGGTGATCGAGAGGGAGATCCCGTTCTACTCGATGTGCGCTCACCATTTCGTACCATTTTATGGTCATGCCCACATCGCCTACATCCCCGAATCAGAGGTGGTCGGCCTCTCGAAACTGCCCCGAGTCCTCGAGTTCTATGCCAAGCGGCCGCAGATGCAGGAACGACTGACCGAGCAGGTGGCTGAGTTCCTGTGGTCGAGACTGCAACCCCAGGGCGTCATGGTCGTGATCGAGGCCAGGCATCTCTGCGTCGAGATGCGCGGGGTCAAAAAGGCCGGCGCGCTCACCACCACCTCGGCCCTGAGAGGGTGCTTCGCCGATCGACTTGTTCGCGAGGAATTCCTGGCCCTGCTCAGACGCCAGACCAGCTGGTAAAGGTCATTTCCGAGAGACTTCGAAAAACAGGTATACCCGTCTGGTATCCGCGAGCACGGATGCAGTGATCTTGTGTTTCTGAACGACTTCCTTGAGCCGGTCCCTACCCGCCCCTATGCTATCGAGTTCGAGTCGGTCGAGTGAGGTCCCGTTTTCGGCCTCAAAGAGGACAATCAGCAGCACGTCAGCGCTCTCCCCGGTGTTGAAGAGATCAACCTCGACCGTTACAGGCACCGCCTTGGCGCGCTCGTACTCGCGATCGCTCTTCAGTCGGACGGAAAAGCGCATCCAACGCACACCGTCGACTTCGACCAGGGGTTCGAGGTCGGTGCCCACCTCATATTCGAAATCCTCTTGAAACGGGCTTGTCACCGGGGTGGGGTCAGTGTTCTGGGCGGTTGCCGAATTGGCGAGGCATATCCACACGACCAAGGCCGCCGCTGCGATCGCTCCACGTTGGAAGAGTTGAAACGCCCTCATTCTGAACACCTGACTTCAGACAAATTATACACGTGTCGGCAACATTCGCGAGGAAAACAATAGGCCACGGCGCTGGGCGCGCCGTGGCCGTGTTGTTGTCCTGGACCGTCGAACGACCGACGGGCTATTGGTGAATCGTCATTCCCTTGGCCACTCTGCCCGCGTCGCCCGAGGTGACGGTGCAGATGGAGAGCTTCTCCTTGACCTGGTCGACCTTGAGTCGTGCGAACTCGGTCATGCTCTCATCCAACACCTCGCCGGTGTCGGGATCGCGTAGGATCTCAACTTCACCCACCGAAAATGTATCGCCCACGGAGACGCCTTCGCGGCTCCCGCGGTTGATATAGACCTTGCCGTTCTTCGTTAGGACCACCGAACCCCGCCACTGGATGTTTGGCAGCTGTGCGATCAGGAAATCAGCCGCCACCGCACAGGCGTCCTGTACTGCGAGTCCGACGTTGTCGTTCTTGTGGCCACCAAAGGCCGCTCCCCAACCGCCGGCGTTGTAGCCGACGCCCATGCCCTTCCGTTTGTGGGTCCCGACCACGCTCTGCGAGGCCAATACTTGGCCGGTGGTGGAGTCAACGAGGTAGATGGTCGCGTTGACCTCGCCCTTGCCGCCTTTGCCGCCGATTTTGAAGCCCTTGATGCGGACGCCTCCGCCCGCGCCCGCCGTGTCGCCTTGAACGTGGGTGATGGCACCCTTGACCAACAGCTGAGCCGGCGTCATCTGTCCTGTCACCGGCGCCTTGGCGCCGCCTGCGGTGCGGCCGGAGGCCGCGAAGTCCTGCTCGTCGAGAGCCGCTCCGCGCATGTCGGTCTCACCGAGGACGATGAATTTTCCGGTCTGGTTGAGCATGTCGGTGAATACGGTGCCCCAGGCATCGCCGATATCCCACTGGCCGTGCCACCCGGCCCTATTCTCGAACTTGGTGACGGTGACGGAGTATCTGAGGCCGCCAGTGGCCTCCTCCGCCGCGACGGGCATGGCTGCTGCGATAACGCCGATAGTGATGATAAAAACAAGCGACTTCAATGCACACTTCATGGCAAGCCTCCGGGCTGTTCATTGGTGCCTACAAGTGTACACCGCCCTGCGAGCAGGTTGAAGCGCGGACGAAACTGGGAGAATTAGGAATTAGGAATTAGGAATGAGGAATTTCGGCCCGCGCTCCCCCAGATCAACAGAGTCGGTGCCCAATCTTCACTTCCGAAGTGCCAGTTATTCACCAGCATCGGGAAAGACCATTCCTAATTCCTAATTCCTAATTCCTCATTCACCCTGGGTATTTCCCGGTGATGAAATTGGTCAGATCCTGAATGTGGCCCTCCTGGTTGCGGCTCACCCATCGTGTCAGGTCGCCGGAGGACACCACACCGAGCAGTTTGCCGTCGTCAATCACCGGCAGGTGGCGGAAGCGTCTCTCGGAGATCAACGCCATGGCGTCCCCGACGCCGGTGCTCGATCGAACCGTCTCCACCTCCGACGTCATGACGTCGACGACCTTTGTCGCTGTTGGGTCGCGTCCGGCGTCAACGACCCGCATCATGACGTCGCGTTCGGTGAAGATACCGACCATCTCGTTCGAGACACAGACCAGGAGAGCGCCGACGCGCTCCTGGTTCATCTTTCGCACGGCATTCAGAACGGTGACCTCGGGCGACACGGAATGGACCTTGGCGCCCTTGTGGGCAAGGACCGCATCGAGAGTATCCTGCATGATCGCCTCCAGGATCTCTGTGGTCCACGGTGGACCAACTGTTAACAGATCGAACTGACCTCAGATAACAGCGGTCCACCCCGGTCCAATTCCCGATCGTCGATGAACGCTACCGCCAGCGCTGAGCCTTGAGCACGCACAGAGCGGCCATGTTGACGATGTCATTGACATCGACACCGCGCTGCAAGACGTGCACCGGTGCGTCGATGCCGGTGAGAATCGGCCCGATGGCCTCAACCTTGCCGAGCCGCCACAAGAGCTTGTAGGCGATATTGGCGGACTCGAGATCGGGGCAAATGAGAATATTGGCATCGCCCTGGATTCGAGACAATGGGAATGCCTCGTTGGCAATGCTCGGTTCGACGGCGGTGTCGGCCTGCATCTCGCCCTCGATCACCAGGTCGGGCCAGCGCTCCTCGGCGATGGCAACTGCTTCCCGGACCTTTTTGGACCGTGGATCGACGTTGGAACCGAAGTTCGAGTACGACAGCATGGCGATCCGGCCCTTGGTCTGGAAGTAGATTTCGGCTACCTGATCGGCAAGAAAGGCGATCTCCGCCAGACCCTCCGCGGTCGGGTCCTGGTTGACGGTAGTATCCGCGATAAAGAGCATCCGGTCTTCAAACAGCAAGAGGTAGACTCCAGCCGCCCGTTCAATGCCTTCTCTGGTCTTGTGGATCTGAAGCGCAGGGCGGATGGTTTCCGGATACGACATGGTGAGACCGGCGATCAGTCCGTCAGCGTCGTGCTGCTGGACCATCATGTTGCCGAAGTAGACCGGATCGCGGACAAGCTTTCGGGCGTGCTCCGGGGTGACACCGTTACGCCACCGCATGCGGGTCAGCACTTCTTCGTAGACTTCGCGTTTCGGGTTGGTGGCAGGATCGACCACCTCGACCGTCCCCTCCGGTACCTCGTGCTGGGTGAGCAACTCGTCGATCTTTGCTTTCGAGCCCAGCAGCACTGGGGTACAGATGCCCTCTTCGGCCAGGATCTTGGCCGCACGAACGACTTTGTCCGCCTCGCCTTCCGGAAAGACGATGCGTCTGGGATCGAGCTTGGCCTGGTCGAAGACCCCGTGCATGACCTGCCTGGTCCGCGAGAGGCGGTTCTCGAGTTCGCGGACGTAGGCCTCTTTTGAGGCGTAGGGTTTGCGGGCGACACCGCTTTCGATGGCGGCTTCGGCCACCGCGGGCGCTTCCCACAAAAGCACCCGGTAATCGAAGGGCTTGGGGATCAGATAGTCGCGACCGAAGCGGGGGGCCTTGCCGCCGTAGGCGCGGACCACCGAGTCGGGCACGTCCTCCTTGGCGAGGTCGGCCAGCGCGTGAGCCGCCGCGAGCTTCATCTCCTCGTTGATGCCGGAAGCAGCCACGTCGAGGGCGCCACGGAAGATGAAGGGAAAACCGAGCACGTTGTTGACCTGGTTGGGGTAGTCGGAACGGCCGGTGGCGATGATGACGTCGGGCCGGGCGGCGAGTGCGTCCTCGGGCGAGATCTCGGGCTCGGGGTTGGCCATCGCGAAGATGACCGGGTTGTCGGCCATGGTCTTGACCATCTCCTTGGTCACCATGCCCTTGACCGAGACTCCGGCAAACACGTCGGCGCCCTCCATGGCGTCTGCCAGGGTGCGGGCCTCGGTCGAAATCGCGAAACGCTCCTTGTAGATGTTCATCCCCTCCTTGCGGCCCTTGTAGATGACACCCTTGGAGTCGACCATGGTGAGGTTTTCGGGTTTGACGCCGAGCGAGAGGTAAAAGGTGGCGCAGGCGATCCCGGCCGCGCCGGCGCCCGAGAACACGACCTTGATCTGGTCGATCTTCTTGCCCGTGACCTCGACCGCGTTGAGCAGGGCCGCACCGGAGATGATCGCGGTTCCGTGCTGGTCGTCGTGAAAGACCGGGATGTCGCAGCTCTTCTTGAGTTTCTCCTCGATCTCAAAACAGGCCGGCGCACCGATATCCTCGAGATTGATGCCGCCGACGGTCGGTGCCAGGAGTTCGCAGAAACGGATGATCTCCGCCGAGTTCTTGGTGTCGATCTCGATATCAAACACGTCGATATCAGCAAAGCGCTTGAAGAGCACGCCTTTGCCCTCCATCACCGGCTTGCCCGCCATCGGGCCGATGTCACCGAGACCGAGGACCGCGGTGCCGTTTGAGACCACCGCCACCAGATTGCCCTTGTTGGTGTACTCATAGACCAGTTCGGGGTCGCGGGCGATCTCGAGGCAGGGCTCGGCGACGCCGGGGGTGTAGGCCAGCGACAGATCGCGTTGGGTGACACATGGTTTGGTCGCCACCACCTCGGTTTTTCCGTGTCGTTTGCCCGTGTGGTAGGCGAGAGCTTCTTCTCGAGTGACTTTTTTCATGGCTCGTCTCCTTACTGTCTGCGATGAAATCTGCTAGCGAAAGATTTCACAAGCGCGCACCATAGCCCCTGTGACGGATGGGGTCAAGCCCCGATCCGACGAAAGGTTGTACTGGTTCCAGGACGCATGATACCGCAACAAAAATCGGGGGCGGCCCGGTCACCGCTCCCGGGCGAGCCGCACCAGTTCGTCGATCAGAGAGGGGTAGTCGAGCCCCGAGAGGCCCCACAGTCGCGGATACAACGAGATCGAGGTGAAACCGGGAATGGTGTTGACCTCGTTGACCCACAATCCATGACCCCCGCGTTCCAGAAACAGATCGACCCGAGCCATTCCCGCGCAGCCGAGCAGTCGGAAGACCTCCACGGAGAGGGCCTGCACGCGCTTCGTGGCCGCCTCGTCGAGTGGCGCCGGCGCCAGCAGCTCGCACGTCGAATCCAGGTACTTGTCGTCGTAGTCGTAGAACTCGTTTCCCGGCACCACCTCGCCGGGCAGCGAGGCCCGTGGGTGGTCATTGCCGAGGACCGCCACCTCGATTTCTCTGGCGTCGATGCCGTTTTCCACCACGACGCGCGGGCCGTGCTCGAGCGCCTCTTCAACCGCCCCCGCCAGTTCATTGGGCGCCTTAACCTTGCTGATGCCAACCGACGACCCGAGCCGCGCGGGTTTGACAAACAGTGGCAACCCGAGATCGAGGCACCTGCGTTCGATGTCCTCGTGCCCCTCTTTCCACTGCGTACGGTCGATCTCTACCCACGCCGGAGTTGGAAGACCGGCCTGGGCGAGAATTCGCTTGCTCGAGATCTTGTCCATACAGAGCGCCGAAGACGCGGTGTCGCTGCCCACGTACGGGATGTCGAGCATCTCGAACAGGCCCTGGATGGTGCCGTCTTCGCCGTAGGGCCCGTGCAGCGCCGGAAATGCCACGTCGAAGTCCTGATGGATCAGCCGATCATCGAGGCGGGCATGGCCCTCAAAGGACGCCACGCCGTCGGCGCGGTCCGTCGATTCGGTGAGGACTCGGCCGGCGGTTTCGGGGTCGGCCCAGCGACCGTTGCGATCAATCGCCATGGGAACCACGTCGTAGCGGTTCGCATCGAGGGCGCGGTGAATCGATCGCGCCGAAACGATGCTGACGTCGTGCTCTCGCGACCGTCCACCAAAGACGAGTGCGAGACGAAGTTTCCGTTCAGTCTGTTGAGCGATCATGCCCGACCCCCACTCCTGACTCTACAACCTCATTGTGACGCAAATTCGGCGCCGATGGGGCCTTGCGGTGATTCTCAGATGAGGTCGGGGTCGGCCATCACCTCGACTGTCGCCGGACCGTCGTGGGCAAGGGCGCGTGCGATGGCGTCGTCCAGTTGATCTCTCGATTCGACCTTGATCCCGAGGGCCCCACAGCTCGAAACATAGGCGGCGAAATCGGGGTTGATCAGCGACGTCTGCCACACCGGGTAGTGGGCAGCGCGCTGTTCTTTCGAGATTTTGCCGAGCTGAGAGTTGTTGAGCAACCCGTGGGTGATGTTCATGCCGTATTTGACCGCCGTGGTGACCTCGGCCAGGTACTGGGCAAAACCGCCGTCGCCGGTGACCGCGACGATCGGGCGGTCGGGCGCCGCCGCCCACGCCCCCATCGCGGCGGGGTAGCCGAACCCGATCGAACCGAGATAGCCGGACATCAGCACCGACTGTCGTGTGCACTCGAAATAACGCCCAAAGGAGTAGGTGTTGTTGCCGACATCCACCGCGATGACAGCGTCTTCAGGGATGAGGCGGGTCATGGCGTCGAAGACCGCGGCTGAGCTCACGCCCCGCTGGTGGTCATCTCGGAGACGGCTCGCTTTTTCCTCGCGCCACAAACGCCAGCGCTCTGCGATGTCCGGCCGGCGGTCGGCTGCCTCGATCTCCTGCCCGAGATTTGCGCTGAGCAGGGCCGCGGTCATCCCGATATGACCGAGGACCGGGAGGTCGACCGCGTGTTTGAGGCCCAGGGCCAGGCGGTCGAAGTCGACGTGGATGGTCGTTTTTTTGTCGGTGATGCCGGTGTGATGCGACAACGACGCGCCGAAGACCAGCAGGAGGTCGCTCTCGTTCATGAACCAGCTGGCGATCGGTGTGCCCGATCGGCCGAGCACCCCGCAGCCGAGCTCGTGGCGGTCTGATATCAGTCCCTTGCCTTTGAAGGTCGTGACGACCGGGGCGTTGAGTCTTTCGGCGAGCTCGATGACGGGTCCCATGTCGTCTCGGGCGCCGTGACCGACGATGATCACCGGCCTTTCTGCGGTGCGGAGCATCTCGAGCGCCCTGGTGATGACCTGGGGTGGGGGAGTGATTTCGACGTCTGCGAGCCGACCTTCGGGGCCGGCCGCCGCCTCATCACCGACAGGTTGGATCTGGACCTCGTCCGGAAAAATGAGGTGGGCGACTTCCCGCTCGTCAAGGGCGTGCTTGACGGCCAGTGACATGAGCTCAGCGTGGCGGCTTCCCGGCAGCACGGTCTGGCTCCAACCGGCCACCGGCGCAAAGGCGGCGGCCAGGTTGCACTCCTGGAACGCACCTGGACCCAGCACCTGTGTGTCGACCTGACCGGTCAGAGCGAGCACCGGCGCGCGGTCCATCTTGGCATCCCACAGACCGGTGAGCAAATTGGTGGCCCCGGGCCCCGCGATCGAGAAACATGCAGCGGGGCGCCCGCTGAGCTTGGCAAAGGCCGAGGCGGCGAAGGAAGCGGCTCCCTCGTGCCGGATTCCGATATACCGGAGGTGCCCGGCTGCCTCCTGGGCTCTGAACGCGTCAGCAAGACCGAGGTTGGAATGACCCACCATGCCAAATACGTGGGTCACACCCCACTCCACCATCGTTTCCACCATGATGTCAGCGACCGTGCGTTCGCGCGCCTCGTTCTCCGTCACGCCGACGTAGATCCCGTCTTCGCGGACGTCGACTTCAAAGGTGGGAACGCCGTCGTCATAGCCCCCGGGGGGCTTGCCGGTGCAGGGGTGAAAGTCCCAACCGTGCCACGGACAGCGCAGCCAACCGTTTTCGATCGACCCTTCGCCGAGCGGCCCCCCCTGGTGGGGGCAGGCGTTGAGGAGGGCGGCGTACCGGCCCTCGAAGTGAGTGAGGGCGAGGCTCTCGGAGCCTGCCGGGACCGTCATGACCCGTCCGTCGGGCAATTCGTCCAGATCCGCCACCCGGTACCACACGATTTTTGATGAACTCATCTATTCGCTCCTCCGGACCAAATGAAATTGACCTGTTTCTTTCGCCTGAGTATATGGCCAATCTCCCGGCGCCCTGGCCGCCGTCGTGTGGGCCTCGGGGCGATCTCGGCCCTCGAAGTTATTTATTGGTGGCTGGAGATGCCTCGAAGAGCGTCAGGAATTCGGCGTAGCCCTCCTCTTCGAGGTCCTCGACGGGGACGAATCGAAGCGCCGCCGAGTTCATGCAGTAGCGCTGACCGGTCGGCGCCGGCCCGTCATCGAATACGTGGCCGAGGTGGGAGTCGGCGCCTGCCGACCGGGCCTCGGTTCGCACCATGAGCCAGCTTCGGTCCCTATTCTCGACGACGTTGTCCGCAACCAGCGGCTGCGTGAAGCTTGGCCAGCCGGTGCCGGATTCAAACTTGTGGATCGAGGCGAAGAGGGGCTCACCCGAGACCACGTCGACGTAGATCCCTGCTTCGTGGTTGTCCCAGTACTCGTTCTGAAAAGCCCGTTCGGTGCCGTCCTTCTGGGTGACGCGGTACTGCTCGGGAGTCAGCTTTTCTCGAAGTTCCTGATCGCTCATTTTTGTGGCCCCCTTTGTTGACGGTGATTTCTGCGCGAGAGCGGGTGGTGTCGATGTCGTCAATGCCAACGTCAGACACCCCGTGACAACAATATGAGTCAAACGCCGTTTCATTTCTTTTCTCCCCACAGCTGTTCGAGACGACGGTCGCGGCCGCACCCCTTACGGTAGTAGGAGTAGCGGAGCGGATTCTTTTTTGCGTAGTCCTGGTGGTAGGCCTCGGCCGGATAGAAAGCCGTTGCGGTGGTGATCTCGGTGACGACAGGTCCGGGAAGAACCTTGCTCTGTTCGAGCTCAGCGCGGGACCGCTCGGCCGCCTCTTGCTGTTCCTCGTCGTGGTAGAAGACGCCGCTGCGGTATTGGTCGCCGACATCGCAGAACTGACGGTCGACCACCGTCGGGTCGATATTGCGCCAGAAGACACCCAGCAGTTCGGCATAGGTGACGACATTCGGGTCGTACACCACACGGATAGCCTCCGTGTGGCCGGTGCCGCCGGCCGAGACCTGTTTGTAGGTTGGGTTGGCGCCCTGGCCTCCGGTGTAGCCCGAGGTCACGGTGAGCACCCCGTCGACCTTTTCGAAATCAGCCTCGATGCACCAGAAACAGCCCCCGGCAAAAGTGGCGTACGCGGTTTCCCCGGACTCTCCGGCGATCGCGGGAGTGGCCGTCGCCGCCAAGGCCAGTCCGAGGGCCGCAGCTGCAGCAAGGTATTTGAAAGTTTGGTGTCGCATCTCGAATCCTCCACTCGTAATAGATAAGCCTGGAAGGGCGAAAAAGTTTCCCGCCGCCTAACCGGCGGCGAAATATCGGAAATCTGATATTTGATCTTGGATATTGGATTCGAGCGACATCCAACAACAACGCTTCTAATAGCCCGGGGAAGCCGGTGCGGTTACGATGAACCCGTGAACAGGGTTGTTACCGGTCTTGATGTTCTCGTCGAAACGCCGGAGCTGGTGGGCGGACGTCGGTGGGCTCTGCTCGCCAACCACGCGGCGGTGACTGCTGACCTCGATCCGGCCCGTTCCGCTCTCCTGGCTACCGACATGGGTCCGCTGGTGCGGCTCTTCGCACCGGAGCATGGTCTCGACGGCATCGCCCAGGACATGGAGTCGGTGGGCGATCTCCTCGATCCACTGACCGGAAGCCAGATCCGGTCACTTTACGGTGACGGCCCGTCGACCCTTGCACCACGACCTGACGACCTCGAAGATCTCGACGTCCTGCTCGTGGACCTGCCGGACATCGGGAGCCGCTACTACACCTTTGCGGCGAGCATGGACGCCGCCATGCAGGTCTGCGAGGGAATGTCGGTGGAGGTCATGGTCCTCGACCGACCCAACCCCATCGGCGGGGTGGCGCGCGAGGGTGGTCCGGTGGGTGTGGGTTTTGAAAGCTTCGTGTCGCAGCTGCCGGTTCCGGCGCGCCACGGTCTGACCCTGGGTGAGATCGCCCTCCTTCTGCAGCGCGATCGCTATCCGGGGCTCGAGCTGACGGTCGTGCCCTGCCGCGGGTGGCGCCGGGACCAATGGTGGGATCAGACGGGCCTGCCGTGGGTGCCGCCGAGCCCGAATATGCCGACCCTGGACGCAGCGACCGTATATCCCGGACTCTGCGTGGTGGAGGCCACGAATCTCTCCGAGGGCCGTGGAACGACGCGGCCGTTCCACCTCATCGGTGCTCCCTGGGTCGATGAGGAGGCCCTGGTGGCCGACCTTCGTGCGCTTGGTCTCGAGGGTGTCGCTTTTCGTGCGACCCGGTTCCGGCCGGAATTCCAAAAGTATGCCGACGAGGTCTGCAGGGGCGTCGAGCTGTACGTCGTCGATCGTCTGCGACTGCGACCGCTGGCTCTCGGACTCAACCTGCTCGCGGCCATCCACGATCTGCACCCCGAGTCCTTCGCCTGGCGGACTGAACCCTACGAGTTTGTCAGCGAGGTACCGGCACTCGACCTGCTGACTGGTTCCGGGGAAGCGCGTGACCGCATCGAAAACAGACGTCCGCTCGAACCTCTCTTCGCTGAGTGGCAGCGAGATGTGGAGGCCTTTGAATCGAGGCTCGAGGGTGTTCTGATCTACCACGACAAGGAGTGACGATCGTGCGGAGACTGGTGGGGGTTTTGGTGGTGTTGATGACGGCCTGCGGTGGCACGCCGCCCGCGCCGCCTCCGGCGACGTTCGGTCTCCCGTCGGTGCGCTCGGTTCCGGAGGAAGCACCGTCGGTGATCCTGGTCTCCATCGACACCCTGCGGCCGGACCGGCTCGGGTGCTATGGCGGTGAGTGGCCGACGAGTCCCAACCTCGATCTTTTCCGCGAAGACTCGGCGTTGTTTGCAAACGCCATTTCCCAGGCGCCGTCGACCTTGCCCTCGCACGCCACCATGCTGACCTCGCTCCTGCCCGAGCACCACGGCGCCTTTTTCAGCCGTCGTTCGCCGTTGCCGGGCGACCTGCCGACGCTGGCGGCGGTGTTGGCCGCGGCCGGCTACCGCACTGCCGCCTTTACCGGCGGCGGTCAGATAGCGCCCGAGTTCGGGCTCGACCGCGGTTTCGAGGTCTACGGGGTCAACGAAGGCGGCCCGGGTTTTAGCGACGCGGTGCGCTCCGGTCTCGAGTGGCTGGGCCGGGACCCGGATCATCCGGCCTTTCTCTTTCTCCACACCTACCAGGTCCACCACCCCTACATACCGGACGCCAACCTGTTGCAGATCTTCGATGACGGCTATGAGGGTCCGTTGCCGGATGAGATTTCGAAGGAGCTTCTGAACAGTATCAACCGTGGCGAGGTGGTGTTGGACGAGCGCGATCTGGACCACATCAAGGCCGCCTACGACGCGGAGATCCGATCGGTGGACGAGGCCTTTGGCGAGCTGCTGCGTGGTCTCGAGGCGCTCGGCGTCGCCGGCAACACTCTCGTGGTGTTCACCTCGGACCACGGCGAGGAGTTTGGCGAGCATGGCGTTGTTGGATGGCACTCGCACACCCTGTACGACGAGTTGTTGAGGGTACCGTTGCTGATCCGCTTCCCGGACGGCCTCGCCGCGGGTCTGACCGTGGACGCCCAGGTGAGGCTCCTCGATCTCGCGCCGACCATCACGTCGGTAGCCGGGATCGAGGCCCCGCCGTCCTTCGAAGGCGTCGATCTGCGCCGGGTCATCGACGGGCTTCCGACCCCGCTGCCCGCCCTCAGCCAGCTCGATCTGCCGGTCGGCGAACGGGTGATCTCCATGCGCACCCAGAACTGGAAGCTCTATCCGAGTGCGGCGATGACGGGCAATCCCTTTTCCGATGCCAAACCGTCTCTCATGACGCGGTTCAAGAACCGTTATCGACGATGGCGCCACCCCTTTGTGTTTTTCGATCTCGCCAACGATCCCGGCGAAACCACCGATGTCCTGGCCGAGAACTTCTGGAACTCGACCGGGCATGAAAAGCTGATCACCCGGCTGAGTGCGGAGCGTCCAGTCCCGGCGCCGGTGCCGACGGCGACGGTCGACGACGCCACCGCTGAGAGGCTGGAGGCCCTCGGCTACATCAGCGGCGGCGACGGCGGTTGAGGGTCCGCAGTCGCACTACTTCGTCGATAAGGCGCTGAGTCGCCCGGTCGACCTCGTCGCCGGTCGTCAAACGGCCGAGACTGATACGGATCGATGCCGAGGCGAGTGACTTGCTCACGCCCATGGCGCGCAGAACCGGAGACGCCCCGGGGTGGTTGGAGGCACAGGCCGAACCGGTGCTGACGGCGAGATCGGGCAGGGATGCGAGGAGGGCGTCACCCTCGATCCCGTCAAAAGAGAGATTGCTGGTGCCAGGGAGACGGTGGGCGATCGATCCGTTGACGGTCGAGTTGTCGACCCCTTCGCGAATCCGATGTTCGAGCCGGTCGCGCAGTGCGGCGGTTCGTGCGGCCTCATCCGCGAGCCCATCCTGTGCGATCTCGAGGGCTCGTGCCAGACCCACCGCACCGGGAACATTGGGTGTGCCCGAACGGAGACCGTTTTCGTGACCGCCGCCGTGGATGACGGGTGCCAGTTGGAGTGGCGGGGTGCGACGGCGGATATAGAGCGCGCCGATGCCTTTGGGTCCGTACACCTTGTGGCCCGACACGGTCAGCAGGTCCGCCCCGAGATCATTGACGTCGACTGCGATCTTCCCGGCGCCCTGGGCGGCGTCGCAGTGCAGGAGCGCGCCGTGACGGTGGGCCAGTTCGGCCGCCTCTCGCACGGGCTGGATGGTGCCGGTCTCGTTGTTGGCGAGCATCAGGCTGAGGAGGGCGGTGTCGTCTCTGAAAGCCTGTTCGAGTTCGTCGAGCCGGATGCGGCCGTCGCAGTCGACGCCGATCACGGTCAGCTCCCATCCGGATCTCTCCAACCAACGCAGTGGTTCGAGCACCGAGGGATGTTCGGTGGCCTGGGTCACGAGATGGCGGCGGCGATCACCGAGAGCGTTGGCGGCCCCGATCAAGGCCAGGTTGTTGCCCTCGCTGGCACCCGAGGTGAAGACGACCTCGGTGGCGGAGCGGGCGCCGAGGCATCGAGCGACTGTGACGCGCGCAGTCTCGAGCGCGGTAAAGGCGTCACGCCCCGGCCCATGGTTGCGGCTCGACGGGTTGGCGAACACCCCGCCGAAAAACGGCGTCATCGCCTCCACCACCCGCGGATCGCACGGTGTCGAAGCGTTGCAGTCGAGGTAGATCACGTCGTTCGTTGTCTTCACCGTTCAGAGTCTACCTTTCCCATGCCCGCGTCCCCGTTTTCGAGGGTTCGAGTGAAGCCGCCTTTCAACACGCCCTACCCGGGAGGAGCCACCCATCGCATTGTTTGCCCGAGCGGTGTGGGCGGATTGACGACGCGAGCTCAAACAATGCGACAAATGGCACCTCTGCCGCACGCGGTTCGTATCCACATGCGCTTCCAAACTCAAAACTCAAA
>JASJGQ010000012.1:0-6246 GCA_033791425.1 Acidobacteriota bacterium | reverse complement strand
GTGTTGATCGATGCCGCTGTAGCGGGTGGCGCCGCAACCGTCAATCGCGTCGCGGTCATCATGGCTGCCATTTTTGCGGTGCAGGCGGTGGCGGTGGCCTTGCGTTACTACCTGTTCAGCGTTGCCGGTGAGCGCATCGTGACTCGATTGCGGGAAGATGTTTACCGGTCGATCATCGACCAGGAAATCGCCTTCTTCGACGCCCGCAAGACCGGAGAGCTCACCAGCCGGCTGACCGCCGACGCCACCGTCATGCAAAATACCGTCAGCGTCAACCTCTCCATGGGGTTGCGCAACCTGGTGATGGCGGTGGGTGGGCTGGTGTTGTTGGCTGCCTCGTCCCTGCGGCTCACCGTCTTGATGCTGGCCCTGGTTCCGCCGGTGGCCCTCGGTGCGGTGGTGGTCGGGCGCCGCATGTCAAAGCTCGCCAAGGCGGCCCAGGACGCCCTCGCCCGGGCTAACGAGGCCGCCGAGGAGACCATCGGGGGCATCCGCACGGTGCGCAGTTTTGCTCGCGAGGAGGCCGAGGCCGGACGCTACAGCGAACGGATCTGGGAGTCGTTCAGAGTTTCCAGAAGCCGAATTCGGGTGATGGCCGTCTTTATCGGCGTCATGACCATGGCCGCTTTTGGCTCGGTCTCTGCGGTTTTGTGGTTTGGCGGTCGCATGGTGATGGCAGGCGACATGACGGTCGGGGCGCTGGCATCATTCATTCTCTACACTTTGATCGTCGCCATGAGCCTGAGCGCTCTGGCCGATCTGTGGTCCGATTTCGCCCGCGCCCGCGGTGCGTCGGAGAGGGTCTTCGAACTGATCGACCGCCAACCGACCGTTGATGCCGGGGGCGCGGCACGGCCTGCCACCGTCGAGGGGCGTGTCGAGTTTGACGGAGTGGATTTCTCCTACCCGGTGCGGCCCGATGTCCAGGTCCTGGAAGACGTCAGTCTGAATCTCGACCCCGGCCGTATGGTGGCGTTGGTGGGGCCGTCCGGAGCCGGCAAATCCACCATCGCGGCGTTGTTGCTCAGGCTGTACGACCCCGATGGCGGAGCCGTGCGCCTCGATGGTCTCGATCTCCGCGAAATGGACGCACGCTGGCTGCGCTCGCGGATCGGGACAGTCGCCCAGGAGCCGGTCCTCTTTTCGACCTCGGTAGCCGCCAATATCCGTTACGGCCGGCCCGATGCAACCGACGACAAGGTCGAGGCAGCGGCCCGGGCAGCCAACGCCCACGACTTCATCTCCTCGCTGCCCGACGGCTATGCCACCGAGGTCGGCGAGCGCGGGGTGCGGCTGTCGGGGGGACAAAAGCAGCGCGTGGCCATCGCCCGCGCCATCCTCAAGGACCCACCGATCCTGGTACTCGACGAGGCCACCTCGTCGCTCGATGCCGAGTCCGAATCACTCGTGCAGGACGCTCTCGAACGGTTGATGGCTCACCGTACCAGCCTGGTGATTGCCCACCGCCTGTCCACCGTTCGCAATGCCGATCTGGTGGTCGTGCTCGATGGTGGGAGGGTTGTCGAGACCGGGAACCACGACGAGCTCATGGCGATGGACGGTCTCTACCGGCGACTGGTCAGCAGGCAGCTGGTTGAAGGGTGACCGCGGCTTCGCCGTTCGGTCCCCAAATGTTACGGTTGTGTCAAAGCCCCATGGGTATTTCAGGATGGTCCCTTCCGATCGATACACTTGAGTGAGATCCGGCGACGCCTTCGGCTACGCCGTGACATGTCGAAAGCGGGGGTGGCGGCGTGGAACCACACGACGGACAACGATGGAATCCTGCGTTCTTCGGTCCCCTGGACGAGGAGTTCGCACCGGTCACCGGGGTCATTCGTTTCTTTGCCGGAGAGGATTCCTACCTTTCTAAACGCAAGCTCGATGCGCGGGAGCGGCTCTGGACCGCCATTCGTCCGTCGCTCGAGCGTGTGCTGGAAACCGACGAGACCGTTCTCTACGTGGCACCGGTCATCCATAACCCCCGCTTTCTCGAGATCTTCGGCTTTGGCGTCTGGTACGTCTATTTCTTCCGCGCAGCCCTGGTGCTCACCGACCGGCGTGTCGTGGAGGTGATGCTCCGCAAGGCCGACCAGGCCGATACCCGCATCTGTTCCTATTCCTGGGGGCAGGTGAAGGACCTGAAATTCAAGTTCGGAACCCTCACCATCAAACCCGCCGAAGGGCGCACCCAGAAGTGGAAAATCCAGGAACGGGGCGATCGCAAGGTCCTCAAGCTCTTGCTGCCCAGGATCGAACAACAGCTGGTGCCGGGAGACATTCACGCCCCGCGACCGGTCCCCCTCTGGCACTGCCCGGAGTGCGGCGCGGCTTCGCCAAAACATCCCGATGAATGTGCGCACTGTGGAACCCGATTCAAATCGCGAAACCTGGCGGCCCTGCTCGCCCTCGCCTTTCCCGGCGCGGGTCTGGCCTACGCTGGACACCCTATCCTGGCCATTTTCGATTTGCTGGGCGAGGTGATGTTGTTCTTTATCGTTGCCGTCTCGTTCCTGTTGGCATCCGGGTCTGAAGCGGTGGGGGCCGCCGTTCTGATCGGTGCGGCGTTCCTCTTCTTCACCAAACTGGAAAGCGCCCACCTGGCAACGATCCTGGTGCATCGGACCCGGCCGGACCCAAAGAGATCGAAGTGGCAACGTGCCGCTGTAGTTGGTGCCGTGCTCAGCCTCGTGCTGATGGCGGTGCCTCCGGTCTTTACCGGTGTGCTGGGGGGCATGGTCAATGTTGTGGACCGCGACCTCGACTTCGCGGCTACGGGCATGGGGTGGAGCGGCGGTCACGATCCGGATCTTTGGGCCTTCGGGTACGAAGACGACCAACGATCGGAGTGGATCCGCGACGACGGCCAGGCACTTTTTGTGTGGTCGATGCCACTTGGCGTTGACGAAACCGAGGAGGCGTTCATCGCGACCGTCACCGAGAGCATGGGTCCCGACCTCGTCGAGCCGACCACCATCGGTGGGTTCGATGGGCTTCGCATCATCGAGGACGGAGTCGACGAGGAAGGGGCGCCGTTTCTCTGGGTTCGCTGGATGCTGTTTGATCGCGAGTTTGACGATGTTCATATCCTGGCGGCTTCTGCCCCCCCCGGTGAGCTCCAGCCTCTCGAGTCCGAGGTCGATCAGCTGGTGCAGAACGCGAGCTGGATCGCCACCGCCTTGTAGGCTGCACACCTCACCGGCTCGCGGGTCGCGGCGGAGGGTGGTCGGCAACTCAAAACTAAAAATTCAAAACTAAAAACTGGTCATGGTGTTGCGGCGACGATTTGTTCCACCAGAACCCGGCCTTCGGGCGTGTCAGGGATAATGCCGGGCTTGAGAAGCCGTCTGGTCAACTCCACCCAGTTGGGATCAGCTGCAAAGACCTCGCGAAACATCGGCAGCGCCTGTTCGAGGCTGCCGCTGGTGGCCAGCGTGACGGCGGCCCAGTACTGGACCTCGACGTTGCCGGGCAGGAGCTCGGCGGCGGCGCCGTATTCGACCATCGCGAGCTTCAGGTCCTCGTGCTCCACAGCAACATCACCGGCATTCATGTGTTCATAAGCGCGGTGGACGGTGAGCAATCGCTCGAGCTCGGCGATCGGGGTGGGGTGGTCCTCGATTCGGAGTTCGAGCACGCGGTCCGCCCACGACTGACCGGTCGATTCGGCCTTGACGATCAGCATGGCCGCTGACTGTTTGCCGCGGATGTCACCACCGACTGACTGGGCAGCGACGAGGGCCGCCATCAGCCGGTCGGCGAGATCCCCCTCGGTGGACTCGTAGGCCTTGGCCATCGCCGGCACGACCTTGTCATTGAGCATCATGTTCGCCTGGACGCTGTAGCCCTCACCCACGTGGTGGCCGGCTGCTTCGATGCACTTGGCGCCGGTATGGGCGGCGATGGTGCCGTTGGTGTCGACAAAGGCGACCTGCCGTACGTCGCGGCCTTCATCCACCAGCAGCAGGGCTTCGAGCGCCTGTTCGGCAGACAAGCCGCTCTTCATGAGTTCGAGACCGCGCGGCCCGTATGCCGGGTCGACAAAGCTCTGGGTGGCGATGGCGCCGACCCCGGCCTCGGCCCAGGTGACGATCGAGCCGACCGAGAACCAGTGCGACTGGACGGCCACCCCCATCTCGCCCGTGGCCGCGTCGCGGGCAACGATCGAGTAGGTGTGGACGAGGGGTTCGGTGGCGGCGAGGGGCAGGGCGATGGCGATGACGATCAGGACGAGGGTGACGTGGCGCATGGGACCTCCGCGGGAGTCGATTTCCTGGAGAGTGTAGCTGCGCCGACCGTGATCTGTATAAGCGGAATGGGAGCAGGGGAGCAGGGGAAACTCGCTCGTTATCACGTATCAATACAAGAGACTGTCATTTCGACCGAACGTAGCAACCCCCACCCTGTCATTTCGACCGAGCGGAGCGAGTGGAGAAATCTCTTGCAGGGAGAAGGCCCGTTCCTCCCGAACAAAATCGCACCGTTTTCGATCTTTCGGGTGAAGCTGCCTTTGGGCACGCCCTCCCCGAGAGGAGCCACCTTTAGCATTGATTGCCCGAGACGCCCCACGGGCCTGCAGATGACTAAGGCGTCAAACAATGCAAAAAATGGCACCTCCGCCGCACGCGGGCCGTATTAGCACGCCCTTCCCGAGAGGAGCCACCTTTAGCATTGATTGCCCGAGACGCCCCACGGGCCTGCAGATGATTAAGGCGTCAAACAATGCAAAAAATGGCACCTCCGCCGCACGGGGCACGTATCCGGGCTTTCTTCCCGTGAGGAGCCACCTTCAACATTGTTGGCCCGCAGCACTCTGCCGACGTGGATGTTCGTGAGCCCAACAATATTGAAAACGGCACCTCCGCCGCACGCGAACATCTGCGGTCATCTGCGTGATCTGCGGTTTCTCCGGAGGGGACGGTGGTGTGAGCTCCCTTTCTCCCTTTCACAAAGAAAACCGCCCCCGAAACGGGGGCGGTGGTTGATCTTGGTTGTTCGGCCCGTTAGTCGTTGAGCGCCTCGTGGACGCGGCCGACCATCTCGGGTCCGGGACGGAGGGTGGCGTCGCCATCATCCTTCCACTTCGACGGGCAGCCCTCGTCGGTCTTGCGCGAGAGGTAGAGATTAGCCTTGAACTTGCGCATCAGCTCGTCGATGTTGCGGCCCATGTTGTAGAAGTTGACCTCGGAGTTGAAGAGGGTGCCGTCGGGGCTGATGATGAAGGTGCCGCGGAGGGCGAGACCCGAGCCCGGGTCGTAGACTCCGAACATCCGCGAGAGATTCCCCGTCGGATCGGCGCCCATGGCGTACTTCACATCGGCGAGCTCCTTCTCATCGCGCTTCCAGGCGAGGTGGACGAACTCGGTGTCGGTCGAGACGGTGATGAGCTCGGCGCCCATCTTGCGGAACCTGTCCTGCTGCTCTGCCAGAGCAGCGAATTCGGTTGCTCAGACAAAGGTGAAGTCGGCGGGGTAGAAGAACAGGATCGTCCATTTTCCCTCCTTCTTCAGCTGGGCCAGGCTGCGTTTGCCAAAATCATGTTTTTCAGGTTCATAGACGGTGATCTCGAAGTCGGGCACCGGGTGGCCGATCTTCACGGTGGTCATTTCGTCACTCATGAGTCCTCTCCCTTCGATATTTCTTGTGAGCAGAGGAGAGTATAGAATGCCTCCGACCAATTGGGAAGGGTTCTTGTTAGGGAGCCAAAGAACTCCGAAATGGCTGCGGTGGTATCCTCTGTATATACCCTACCGGGGTATGGTATAGTGCCGCCATG
Organism: Acidobacteriota bacterium; assembly: GCA_033791425.1. GTDB lineage: Bacteria > Acidobacteriota > Thermoanaerobaculia > Thermoanaerobaculales > Sulfomarinibacteraceae > Sulfomarinibacter. The sequence goes on along the minus strand of JASJGQ010000012.1, from coordinate 470 downwards.
ATTGAGAACACCATCGCCGTTGACGAACAGGCTCAAAAAAACGCCCTCCGCCGTCTCAGCATCATCGAAGGCCAGATCCGCGGGCTCCGCAAGATGATCGAGGGCGGCACCGGCTGCGTGGAAGTCCTGACCCAGGTCTCGGCCATCCACGAGGCCCTGCGAGGGGTCGGCAAGGTGGTGGTCCGTCATCACATCGAGACCTGCGTCACCGATGGTCTGCAAACCGACGAGAAGAAACAGCATCAGGACGAACTGATGGACCTCATCTATAAGCTGAGCAAGTGATGGAGATCCTTGCCACTTTTGCCGCCGCCTCGTGGTCGGTGTTCGGCGCCATGGCGCCGTACCTGCTGCTCGGGTTCGTGGTGGCCGGTCTGTTGTCGGTCGTGGTGTCGCCGGAGTGGGTCGAGCGCCACCTCGGGGGCAACGGGTTTGGCCAGGTCGTCAAGGCGAGTCTGTTCGGGGTCCCG
>JASJGQ010000011.1:0-3302 GCA_033791425.1 Acidobacteriota bacterium | reverse complement strand
ACCCCCCCCCCCGCGCCCCCCCCCCCGACGGCGGCGCCCCCCCGCGCGGCCATTTTCTCCTTCCCCCGGGCCTCCATCCGGGAGACTACCTGCAGGGCGCCCTTTATCTCGCCCAGCCGCGGCGCGCCGCGCGCGCCGGTGGACTGCTGGCGGCGTCGATTCGAACGGCCGAACTGGCGCCGGATATTGTCGTCGCACCGGCGATGGGAGGCCTCATCATCGGGCACGAGACTGCACGCGCCCTCGAGCTGCCCTTTCTCTTCACGGAACGCGCGGATGGTGACATGGTCCTGCGTCGTGGCTTCGGCATCGCACCGGGGCAGCGGGTCGTGGTGATCGAAGATGTCGTGACCACCGGAAAATCGACCCGCGAAGTGATTGCCATCCTGGGTGACCTCGGCGCCGTGGTCGTGGGTGTCGGGTCGTTGGTCAATCGCTCGGGCCGGCCGACGCCCTTTGATCCCCTGCCGAGCCGCCATCTGGTGACGGCTGATTTTCCAACCTGGACGGCCGACGAGTGCCCACTCTGTCGCGAAGGTGTTCCGATCGCCAAACCCGGATCACGACCGATCACGTAGGAAATTCTCAGTTCTTAATTTTGAATTTTGAATTTCAGCCCACCTTCCCCTTTTGCCGGAAGGTTCAGCGCGACCACGTGCGGCGGAGGTGCCATTTTCAACATTGTTTGATCCACGGATCATCACGTCGTCCGGGCGTTACGGGCAAACAATGTTGAAGGTGGCTCCTCTCGGGGAGGCTGACAGGAAAGGCGGGTCTCGCGGGTCTTTCTTATCGCGGAGGGCAACTCATGCCTCGATCTCCAAGACTCTGACAGCGCCGTCGTCCATGTCGGGCCGCATCACCTCGGCCAGCTCTGAAATCGTCCGTCCGAAGAGCGGGTGAACCCACCCCGGCGCCACCTCCGCCGCAGGTTCGAGAGCGAAGCGCCGTTCGTGAAAACGGGGGTGCGGCACCTGGAGCCCGGGTCCGACGCAAATGAAGTCCTCGGCCAGCAGCAGATCGAGGTCGAGAACGCGCGGTCCCCACCGTTCTTCTATCGTTCGGTCGCGACCGGTAGCCTTTTCGAGTTCGCGGCAGCGTGCGAGCAACGACCGCGGATCACCGGGCCAGGAAATGACCGCTGCCGCGTTGAGATAGTCCGGCTGTTCGGGGCCGATGGCATGGGTCTGCCAGAGCCGCGAGGTGAAAAGGATCCAACCGTCGTCGCCCAAAGCGTCGAGCGCCCGCGCGAACGTCGTTGCCGGGTCGCCGAGGTTACCGCCGAATCCGATAAGAACATGAACCATTGAGTCCGATTTTAGTTGACAACTATCACATCCTGTCGAACTTCTTTCATATATGCTGAACCGTGGTGTCTGTCGTCATTCACTGGCGACCACAAAGGAGGAAAGCGTGGCCATCTCCCGCCTGTGGTTTGCTCCGGCGTTCTTTGTTGTGATCCTGATTTTTCTGTCGGTGGGAGAGTCTACTGCAGTAGCGCGCAACGAGGACAGCCCCACGCCGACGACTCGGGTGACTGGGCTCCTGACCGTCGTGTGGGGTGATGCTTTCCTGGACCAATCCGTTGGGCCGGCAGAACGGTATTTTCTTCAGTGTGACTCCGGAGCCACGTTCGAGCTCACTCTCGAACAGGAGATCGTGATTGCTGCGGGAGGGGCGGAGCGTCTCAACGGACGTCGTGTCGAGGCGGCGTTGACGTTGCGCCTGGGAACCGGGGCGAAACAGACCGAAGGTCGGGAGGCAATTGTACATTCGCTGCGGGTTCTCGCCGACGCTTCTTCAGCTCCGTCCACGAAAGCAATTACCGGCCCTCAGCCGTGGATCTCGATACTCTGCAAATTCTCCGACGTCTCCTCGGAACCAAAAGCGTTGTCCTACTTCCAGTGGATGTACGCATCCACCTATCCCGGTCTTGACCACTACTGGCGTACCCTCTCCTACAACAAGGCCAACGTCTCGGGAAGCACTGCTGTCGCCTGGGTTACTTTGCCATTTCCGGTGAGTCACTACGCGAGCGCCGGTGGCGGTGATATCAATGCGATGGTCATTGATTGTACGGCGGCCGCTGATGATTCTGTTTACTTTCCGGACTTTGTCGGTATCAACATGATGTTCAATGACGAATTCGGACCTTACGCATGGGGTGGCTCTCGGTATCTCAACCTCGACGGCGTGTCGAAAAAGTACCGAGTGACGTGGGAGCCTCCCTGGGGGTACCGAAATGTCAGTGTGATCGCGCACGAAATGGGCCACGGCTTTGGCCTGCCGCACTCCAATAACGCCGACGGGGACTCTGACCCCTACGACAATCCATGGGACGTGATGAGCGATACCTGGCACTACGCGGTCAGCGACTCGACGTACGGAACGGTGGGAAAGGGCACCATTGCCTATCACCTAGACATGTTGGGTTGGATTGACGCCGCTCGCAGATTGGTGATCGACTCACCGGGAATCTACCACGCCACCGTGGACCACCTCACTCTTTCAACATCCTCGAACATCCGGATGATCAAGGTTCTCAAACCTGGGTCGTCGCGGTTTTATACCGTCGAAGTCAGGGACAAGGTCGGCTATGACGGTGGACTGCCGGGGTTCGCGGTCGTGGTCCATGACGTGGATTCGGGCCGATCCGAGGACGCGTGGTTAGTTGATGCAGAAAATCCAAGCAACGGCGCCGACGAGGGTGCCATGTGGCGGGTCGGGGAGTGTTTCGAGGACGCCACGAACAACATCAGCATTTGTGTCCAATCAGTTGCCACCGAGGGTTTTGCCGTCAGGGTCGCCTATGGCGACACCGCGATGGTGTTCGACGACGGATTCGAAACAGGTGGCTTCGGCGCCTGGAGCTTCGCTTCTCAATGACAAAGTTCTGTAAACGCTCCACCCCCGTCTCGGAACCTGTTGATATTCTGGAAGGAGCCTCGGAGTGCACCCGGAGGGCGGGCGTACCTTTTCAGGGAGCGTCAATATGCGATACACAATCTCCCCGCGGACACAGCGGTCTGCATTCCTCGCTGCCGCACTCCTCGTCGTATTCTCGCTGACAGTCTCTCCGTCCGATCAGTTGTTCACTGACGGCTTCGAATCGAGCTCAACCGGTGAGTGGTCCAGCGCCGTTCCCTGATCGCCGTCTCAAGTTGACGCCTCGGTCTCTCCACAATTTGACCATCCGATTTCGCAGCCGCATCTGCTAAAGTCCGTCCGTGATCAAGAAGAAGATCGTTTCCGACGCCAAGGCATCAACCAAAAAGGGGCGACCGACGATCCGGAAGAAATCC
>JASJGQ010000010.1:0-3399 GCA_033791425.1 Acidobacteriota bacterium | reverse complement strand
AATGACCGAGACGGCACCTTTTCCGACGTCACGGGGGCCATCGGCGGTGGTGCATTCGACGGGCGGGGAGCGGCTTTTGCCGATTTCGACAATGACGGTGATCTCGATCTGGTCATCACTGCCGATGCCGGCGAGCCCAATCGCTTGTGGCGCAATGACAGCGCCGGCGGGAACCACTGGTTGGTCGTACGGCTGAATGGGAAGGCTTCCAACGCCAGCGCTATCGGTGCCCGGGTCGTGGTGAGGACCGCCTCGGGCTCGACGGTGCAGGAGGTGAGCGGCGGCGCCGGGAGAGGGTCGCAGAATTCGCTGCCTTTGGAGTTCGGGCTCGGTTCTGAGAGCGAGATCGAGGAACTGACGATCCGCTGGCCGAGCGGCACGGTGCAGACCTTTTACATGCTGAGTGCCGATCGATATGTGACGGTCACCGAACCACGTGTGGCAAACGGTTCAACCCGCCGAGCCCGTGGTCGCAGATCGAACAGGAACGGCCCTTAGCGCAAGTCGGGTTCCGGATCCGGTTTGTTTCCGACAATTCCTTCTATCCGCTCGAGCACGTCCGGGGTGAGCAGGTCGACCACATCCACCGCCTTCATATTTTCCTCGACCTGTTCGGCTCTCGAGGCCCCGGTGATGACGGTGCTCACGTTCGGATTGACGAGACACCAGGCGAGGGCCAACTGAGCCATGGTGCAGCCGAGTTCATCAGCGATGGTCGAGAGCTGCCGGACCTGTTCGATCTTTTCGGCCACGGCGTCACCCCCGACCCGGGGGCGCAGCCACTCATAGCCCTCGAGGGTGCTGCGGGTCCCGGGCGGAATCTCGCCGTCGTTGTATTTTCCGGTGAGGAGACCGCTGGCGAGGGGGCTCCAGATGGTCGTACCGAGGCCGAGGCGTTCATACAGGGGAGCGTATTCGCGCTCGAATCGCTCACGGTGGAACAGGTTGTATTGCGGTTGCTCCATCAGTGGTGGAATCAGGTGTTCACGCCGGGCCACGTGCCACGCCTCGAGGATGCGCTCGGCCGGCCACTCGCTGGTGCCCCAATAGAAAGCCTTGCCCTGATCGATGACGTGGTTCATCGCTCGCACCGTCTCCTCGACCGGGGTGTGGAGGTCGGCGCGATGACAGAAGATGAGGTCGACGTAGTCCAGCTGCAGTCTCTGCAGCGCCGCGTCGGTCCCCTCGAGGATGTGTTTGCGCGACAGCCCGCGGTCGTTCGGGCCTTCGCCGCCCCAGTAGATCTTGGTGGAAACCACGTAGTCTGAGCGCTTCCAACCCTTCTTTTTGAATACTCCTCCCATGATCGTCTCGGCGGTGCCGGCGGCATAGACCTCGGCGTTGTCGAAAAAATTGACCCCGGCGTCCCATGCCGCCTGCATGCACGCACCGGCCTTGTCCACATCCATTTGCGGGCCAAAGGTGACCCAGGCGCCAAAGCTCAGCGCCGAGACCTTGAGACCGGAGTTTCCGAGATAGCGGTATTCCATCACGCGCTCCTTTCGAGGCCACCGATGATACCTGTTCCATTTCCTCGCTTTGGAGTTGTCCCGGCTTTCACTACGCTCTACCCGAGAGGAGCCACCTTTAGCATTGTTTGCCCGAGACGCCCCACGGGTCTGCTGAATACTGAGGTTTCAAACAATGCAAAAGATGGTACCTCCGCCGCACGAGGATTTTCAGCACGCCTTTCGCCGGCGGTGGAGTCGGGATGGCGTCCCGCTCGCTCTCACGGAACCAAGGGAGTGTTTTATTCGGGGAGGGGTGGGTGGCGATTCAGATTTCCGAAATCTGCGTCCATCTGCGTGATCTGTGGTTTTTCCGGGTGGCTCGGCCGGTGGCTCCCTTTCTCCCCTGCCCCTCTGCTCCTCTGCCTTCATGCCTTCAGAGCGGGCACGAGATACAGATTTGCCCCGATCCGCCCGATCAACAGCGCGGTAGCGGCGGCGATGGTGCCGATGGCATTGAACTGGGTGATGGCCAACCACATGATGAAAATCACGCTGCCGACCTCGATGAGGGTCGCCGCGGTGATGGCGTTCGTGGTCCCGCGAACCACGAGGATGGCGCGCTGAAACGACAAGAGGGCCGTGAGTCCGGGGATGACGGTCATGATACGAGTGGGTGTCAGCGCAAACAGGGTGAGTTCTTCTGTCAGACCGGAAACGGTCCGGAACCAAAAATTTGCAAGCGGTGTCCAGGCGATCAGCGCCAGACCGCCGACAACCGCGAGACTGAGCACGAGCCCGAAGTGACGCAGCTTGCGGTAGTTTTCGCGCTCGTCGCCCATGAGCGCGATCACGACCTCCTGGTAGGCGAGGCCGAGGCTGCGGAAGACAAAAACCAGGGCGAAGACGACCGGCCAAACTGCAAGCGATTCCAGGGATGCGCGGCTGTTGCCCATGAAGAAGGTCACCACCGGGTGGATCCCGAGGCTGAGCAGTGTTGTCAGGGCGAGGGGGTAGTAGAAGCGGGAAAGCGCAGCATAGCTCGAGGCGGCGCCGGTCGCCTCCCCCGGGGTTTCAAGGAGGGTTCGAAGAGCTCCGGAGGCCATCAAACGGCTCACCACGGCTTCGCAGCTGACTCCCATGGTCAACGCGGCTGCCCCGACCCACGCCCCCTCCACGTTGGTGAATCGGGCGAGGACGAAGGCAGTGCCAAACATTGCACCCAGCCGGGCCACCGTTCCATAGGCGACCCGCCGGGTGAGGCCGTGGCGGATCAAAACTCCCTGGTAGAGACGGCGGATGCCGATGGTGGCCGGCCACGGCAACAGGATGAGGAGGGCCACGTGGGTGCGGGAGGCGACCTCTGGAGGCAGGCCGATGAGGTCAAGTGCGAGCCAGTTGAAGATCGAAGGCACGATCGCACACAGCATCGCCAACGTCACACCGGCATTGATGGCGTGGGTGAAGTTTCGCAGACGGAGATAGGATGCGCGGTTGCGCGCCAACGCGGTGGCGGCGCTCATCAGCATGATGACCGGCGCTTCGACCACCAGAGCCAGCGAGTAGGCCACACCGTAGGCTGCGAGGTTGAAAATCGGTTCCGGGAGACGGGCAATGATCGCGGCCAGAAACGGCCCCTCGATGGCCATCATCAGCCACGTCGCCGCCAGAGGCAGCCAGAAGCGGAAGATGCGGCCCTGAGTGAGTGTTTCGTCGTTCATCGGCGGCGGGTGAGAATAGCACCTCTGGCGCAGTTCTCAGTTTTGAGTTGTTCCGAAAATCACCAGTTTCGGGAAGGCTAGGCATGGGCGCCAACTCAAAACTCAAAACTGAGAATTAAAAACTAAAAAAGGGGGCCTTTCGGCCCCCTTGGGTTAACGGATTTTCGAGCGTTACTCGTCGCCCATGTGATTCTTGGGCGGCGGTTCGTAGGCGCCCGGGGGCAGTGAAT
>JASJGQ010000009.1:0-9637 GCA_033791425.1 Acidobacteriota bacterium | reverse complement strand
ACGGGAATCTGGCGGCAGAACCCGGCGAGAGCATCTGGTCGAGATAGGCGGTGCAGATCGTGTCCAGATATTTTTCGAGCAGTCGGTTGATCCGCAGGTTGGCCCGCAGGTGAACCTCCTTGAGGGCGGCACGGTTGACCCGATGCCACTCGTTGGGGTTGGTCCTGCGGTGTTCCACCATGAAGGGCATCCGCCGCTGCAATAGCAGGCGCTTTCGTGGTCGCCACCCGAGCCGATCATAGGTTTCCCTGGCATCGACGGCGAGATCGGTATCGAGATAGTTGATCATCCACGGACGTTCGAAAGGCCTGTTCCCGAGGGCTCGCCCCAACAGATCCATTCCCCACAGCCCGATCCGGGCGAGAAACTTCGGCATGAATATCGGCTTTGTGCGCTGACCGAAGTAGTCGATGTTGGCGAGATCGAAGAGGGCCTTGTGCGAAAGGGTCTCGCTGGGGCTGGCGATGAGTATCTCCCGCTGTTCGACTGCTTCACCGAGGCCGATGATCTTGCGGATGAACGGTCCCATCTCGCGGACGTGCATATAGGGTATGGCCGTGATGCCGCGGCCGCCGAGGATCTTGCGGTTCCACACCTTCGACAGCCAGGTCTCCAGGAAAAAGTACAGCGGAGGGTACTCGCACCAATCGGAGAACAGGGCGGCGAGACGCATGATGCACGACGGGACGGAATCGTCGTACTCGGCCAGCATCTCCTCGCCGATCCGCTTGGAGACAGCGTAGACGTGGTCTCCGTCGGGGGGATTGGTCTCGGTGAGGACCTTTCCCGTTTTCGGAAAACGGCAGGCCGCCAGCGACGAGCTGAAGATGAATCGTTTGAGATTGAGAGTGCTGCACTCATCGAGCACATTGCGCATCCCTTTGACATTGGTGCGCTCGTACTCGGGGTCATTGTCGCCGGTGAAGTCGTAGTGCGCGGCGAGGTGAATCACATAGTCGGCGCCGCCGGACTCCCGAATATGGCGGAACGCTGCGCTGAGAGATTTTTTGTCGCCGATATCCACCTGATACCAGGTGATGTTGTTGTGGACCGGCGCGCCGCAATGCAGCTGGGACCGACGGGCGAGCCCGACGATCCGGAACTCCTCCTTGAAAGCGTCAAGAAGGTGGCGGCCGATGAACCCGGAAGCGCCGGTGAGGATGAGACGAGGCAGTGCCATACGCAGCGCGCATTGTACTAGACCCCTGGCGGTCTCTGGAGGGGCGGCCGAAAAAGGGGCAGATGGGCGGAGGAGACTCCGTCCTTATCACGTTCGGATTTATAGGAATGTCATTTCGACCGAGCGTAGCGAGTGGAGAAATCTCTTGCAGGGAAGAGCCGCCACTTTCTCCGGCGTTCGAGTGAGCCCGGCTTTCACATCGCGCTTCCCGAGAGGAGCCACCTTTAGCATTGTTTGCCCGGGACGCCTCTTGGGCTTGCAGAAGATGGAGGCGTCAAACAATGCAAAAAATGGCACCTCCGCCGCACGCAGGCTCCCTCCTTCCCCCTTACCTGTCATTTCGACCGAGCGTAGCGGCCCCCCTCTTGTCATTTCGACCGTGCGTAGCGGCCCCCCTCCTGTCATTTCGACCGAGCGTAGCGGCCCCCCTCCTGTCATTTCGACCGAGCGTAGCGAGTGGAGAAATCTCTTGAAGGGAAGCCCTTCGTGAAAGCAGTGTGGCGTTCTCGAGGGTCGAGAGAACCCGCCTTTGAATACGGCCTACCCTAGAGGAGCCACCTTCAACATTGTTGGCCCGAATCATCTTGCCGACCCGCGTTTTGTTGAATCCAACAATATTGAAAATGGCACCTTCGCCGCACGCAGGCCGTTTCCTTTGCCCCTTCGCTCCTCTGCAGCCTTTCTCCCTTTCCCGTTGCCACCGGGGGGCGTGGGCGAGGAAGGCCCGTTATACTGACGCGGTGCACGAGATGGGTATCGCCTTGGAGATTTACCGCACCTGCCGCGAGACGATCGAGTCCCACGGCGGGGGTCGGTTGGAACGGGTCCGGCTTGCGGTTGGCGAGCTTGCGGCCGTCGAACCCGAACTCCTCGTGTATGCGTGGGAGGCGGTGGTCGACGAGACTCCCGATGACGACGCCGAGCTCGAAGTCGTATGGCACCGGGCGAACCAACACTGTTCCGTCTGCGGCGAGTCGAAGGATCGATCCGAGGGAAGCTGGCTGCGCCTGTGCCCGGACTGCGGTATGCCGCTCCAGGTTGATGGCGGGGACGAGCTCGACATCCTCGATCTGAGCTTCGAGTCGGACCAGCCGGACGAGGAGATCGAAGTCGGAGAACAGGAGAACGGTGCGGATAGGCGTGAGGCGCCTTGATGACGCTCTGGTGGTTCCCGGCCCATTCATAACGGAGGAACACTGATGAAAAAGGTCGTTACAGTCAAACGCCGCGCCCTCGAGGCCAACGAGGAACGGGCACAGGCGTTGCGGGACCGATTTGCAAAGTCGAAGACACTGGTGGTCAACCTGATCTCGTCGCCCGGTTCGGGCAAAACGACCCTGCTCGAGGCGACGGTTCGCGGCCTCGAGGGCGAGCTGAGTTGCGCCGTTCTCGAGGGTGATGTCGCCACCGAAAACGACGCCGACCGCATCCGCGCTCTTGGCGTTCCTGCCCATCAGATCCTGACCGGCGGGTCGTGCCACCTCGACGCGCGCCAGGTGGAGGGTGGTCTCAGCGCGGGAAATCTCCCCGACGTCGACATCCTGTTCATCGAAAATGTGGGCAATCTGATCTGCCCGACTACCTACGATCTCGGAGAAGACTTCAAGGTGGTGGTTTTGTCGGTGGCAGAAGGGGATGACAAGCCCGTCAAGTACCCGGCCATTTTTTCGCGCGCCGAGGTCGCGGTGATTTCAAAGTCCGACCTGCTGCCGCACGTGCCGTTCGATCTCGACTCGGTCCGCTCGCAGATCACCAGCCTCAACCCCGACGGGACGATTCTCGTGACCGCCTCGTTGACGGGGGAGGGCATCGACGGGTGGCTCGATCTCCTCCGCCAATGGTTCGCGACCAAGAGGCGCGCGACGCAGTGATTCGACTCCAGGTCCGCTGCCGGGGAACCGTCCAGGGGGTCGGCTTCCGGCCGACCGTCCACCGGGTGGCGACCTCGCTCGGGCTCACGGGCTGGGTCATCAACGACCCGCTGGGGGCGACCCTGGAGATCGAGGGCCCGGCGGAGATGGTCAATGGATTCGTCGATCGGTTGGTGGCCGAACTTCCACCGCTGGCCCGTCTCGACGAGGTGGAACGGGAAGCGCGCGAGCCGCTCGGCGAGACGGTTTTCGAAGTTCGGACATCGACCCTCGGCCGTCGTGAGGGCGCTCTGGTCCCGCCTGACTCTGCGGTGTGCGTCGACTGCAGGTCCGATATGGCGACGCCCGGGGATCGCCGGTTCCACTATCCCTTCACCACCTGCACGAACTGCGGCCCGAGGTTCTCGCTCGTGCTGGCGTTGCCCTATGACCGCGAGCGCACCTCGATGGGGTGCTTCCCATTCTGCCCGGACTGCGAACGCGAGTACGCGGACCCCTCAGACCGCCGTTTTCACGCCGAACCGGTGGCGTGCCCGGCGTGCGGTCCCCGGCTGTGGCTGGCTGACGCGCACGGCACGGACACCAAAGCCGCCGAACCGATGGCGGCGGCCCGAGACCAGCTGCTGGCGGGCCGAATCGTGGCAGTGAAGGGTATCGGAGGGTTCCAACTTGCGTGTCGCGCCGACTCGAGTGGGGCGGTGACCCGGTTGCGCGAGCGCAAGCAGCGATTCGGGAAGCCGTTTGCCGTCATGGCTCGTGATCTCGAGGCGGTCCGCGCACTGGTCGAGCTCGATCCGGCATCCGAGGCCTTGATGGCGACGGCGAAGGCCCCGATCGTCCTTGCCCCGCGGAGACTGCCGTCCGAAATCGTCGAGGAGGTGGCGCCGGGTCTCGATGACCTCGGGGTCCTGGTGCCGACATCGCCGCTCCACATCGAGTTGTTCGAGGACCCGGCGATGCCGCCGCTGGTGATGACCTCGGGCAACCTCACGGAAGAGCCCCTGTGCCGCGGCAATCGCGAGGCGGTGGATCGGTTGCGGGGGATCGCCGATTGGTATCTGTTGCACGACCGGGACGTCGTGCGCCGGGTGGACGACTCGGTGGTGCGAGCGTCCGTGGACGGGCCCATCATGGTCCGCAGGGCGCGCGGATGGGTCCCGGAGCCCATCCTGCTGCCGGAGGACTCGAAAGCGGTTGTGGTCGCCACCGGCGGCCACCTCCAGGTCACATCCTGTGTCACGCAGGGCCGTCAGGCCTTTCCATCACAACACGTTGGGGACCTGGATTCGGTGCCGGCGCGGGCCTTCCTCGCCGAGGTGATCGAGGGGCTGTTGGATTTTCTTCAGGTGGAGCCGAGTCTGGTTGCGTGCGACGCCCACCCCGACTACCCGAGCACCTGGATGGCCGAGGAGTTCGCCGCGGCGCACGGAGTCGCGGTCCTGCCGGTCCAGCACCACCTTGCCCACGTCGCCGCGGTCCTCGCCGAGCACGGTGCGTTTCCCGGACGCGGTGAAAAGGGTTTCGGCGTAGCGCTCGACGGCACCGGGTGGGGACCCGACCACACCGCCTGGGGCGGCGAGTGGATCGAGATCGACGGTGATCTGAACTGGCGCCGACTGGCCCATCTCGAGCCCTTGCCGCTGGTTGGTGGAGAGGCAGCGGTCCGGGAGCCCTGGCGAGTGGCCGTTGCGGCCCTGGCGGCCGCGGGGGAAGAGGAGTTGATTCTCAAAACTCCGATGGCGGGTCTCGTCGATCGCGAGCGCTTGGAGACGGTGGTCGGGCTCGCTGCGACTCAAGATTGGCCGCGCGCGTCGGGGGCGGGGCGGGTCTTCGAAGCGGCCGGTGCTTTGTTGGGTCTGACCGGTGTCAATCGCTGGGAAGGCGAGGCTGCGGCTCTCCTGGAATCGGCCGCTCGCGGGCAACGAAACGCTCCCCCCTGGCCAAATGTGCAGGTGACAGGTGGATCGTCACTGCCCGTCCTTCCCTCATGGCAGCTGTTGGCCGAAACGGCGCGAAGATTGGTCGCTGGAGAAGATCGGGCCGCGGTGGCGGCCGGATTCCATGCGACGTTCTGTCGTTTGGCTGGGGACATAACGCGGCAAGTCATGGCTGGCCAGGATTTGGTCGCCTTGAGCGGCGGCTGTCTGGTCAACCGTATCCTCAGTGCCGGAATGCAGGCGGAACTCGGTCCCTCCGGACTCGAAGTGTTGCGGGCGAAGAACCTGCCGCCCGGTGACGGTGGTCTGTCATATGGCCAGGCGGTGGTCGCGACTGTAGCGGCGGCTCGTTTCGTACGTCCCCGGCAGCTTGCAGACGGTCTGTCGGATGCCTAAACTTAGGTAAAAAAACACGTTAGAATTTAAACCTCCGACCAACTTCCAGTGAATGCTCGTGGTTCATTCGGAAATTGTCCGGGTGCTTGTAGGATAGGGGAACGACACGACCCGGTGATCCGGTTCGGCGGACACCGTTCGGTTGAATGGAGGGTTCTATGTGTCTCGCCATTCCCATGGTAGTGGTTGAACGGGACGAGTTCGTGGGGGTCGCCGAGATCGACGGTGTCAGACGCCAGGTCTCGATGATGTATGTGCCCGAGGCCGAAGTCGGCGACTATGTGTTGGTCCACGCCGGCTTTGCGATCGGCCAGGTCGATGCCGAGGAGGCCGCCAAGACCCTCGAGTTGCTGCGCGAGTATTCCGACGCCATGGTGGAACTGTGAGCGGCGGACCACACTTCGATCCGACGGCCATGGCAGGTCTGCTGAAGGAACTCACAACGCAGGCCGCCAAACTCGATCGGCGCGTGACCTTGATGGAGGTGTGCGGGACCCACACCCACAGCGTTGCCGGGGCCGGTCTGCGCCGGATGATGCCCGCCAACGTGCGTCTGATATCGGGGCCGGGTTGTCCGGTGTGCGTGACTCCAGTGGACTACCTCGATCGTGCCCTCGCGCTGGCCGCACTGCCGGACACGATTCTGTGCACTTTCGGCGACTTGATGCGGGTGCCCTCGAGCACCATCAGTCTCGAGCAGGCCCGGGCCGAGGGGGCCAGAGTGGAGGTCGTCTACTCGCCGCGGGATTCAGTTGAGATGGCTCGAGCCAACCCGGGAAGTCGCGTGATCTTCCTGGCCGTGGGCTTTGAGACCACGACCCCGACGATTGCCGGAGCTCTCGATGAGGCCGAGAGAGAGGGCGTGGAGAACTTCATGTTGCTGCCGGGCAACAAGACCATGCCCCAGGTCATGAGGGTGCTCGTCGATGACCCAGAGCTCGATGTCGACGGTTTTCTGCTACCGGGCCACGTGTCGGTGGTCACCGGATGGAAGCTCTTCGAATTCCTGACCGAGGATTTCGGCGTCTCCGGCGTGGTTGCCGGTTTCATGCCGACCGATGTGATGCAGGGGGTGCTGGCGTTGGTCGGCCAGGCGCTCGAAGGTCGTCCCGAAATCGGCAATGTCTACGGGCGAGTCGTGACCGAAGATGGCAATCAGCATGCACGTGATCTCGTCGATCGTTACTTCGAGTCATCGGACGAGATCTGGCGCGGCTTCGGCAAAGTGCCGGGGTCGGGGCTCGGGCTGCGCGACGAGTGGGCGCACCGGGACGCCTCGCTGATCGAGGTCGAGCTGCCGCCCCCGTACGAACCGGTCGGCTGCCGGTGCGGCGATGTGCTGCGCGGAGTGATCGACCCTCCGGAGTGTCCGCTGTTCGATTCGGGTTGCAATCCGGACACGCCGATCGGCGCCTGCATGGTTTCGTCGGAGGGCACCTGCGCCGCGTGGTGGCGTCACGAACGATGGACCGTGGAGGCCGGCTCGTGAAGGCGCCGGACCGGGTGTTGCTGGCCCACGGGGGAGGCGGGCGTCTGACCCGCCAACTGGTGGAGGGCCTCTTTCTCCCCGCCCTCGACAATCCCCACCTTGCCACCCTGACCGATGCCGCGGTGCTGCCTGAGATGCCGGCCGGTAGACCGGCGCTGACCACCGACGCCTTTGTCGTCGATCCCCCGGTCTTTGCCGGCGGCGATATCGGCTGTCTCAGCGTGTACGGTACGGTGAACGATCTCGCGATGTCGGGTGCCCGGCCGCTGTGGCTGACGTGGGCGCTGATCCTCGAGGAGGGCACGGACGGTGAGCTTCTGGAGACCTGCGTCCGGGGCGCCGCCCGAGCCGCCAAAGAGGTGGGAGTGATGATCGTCGCAGGCGACACCAAGGTGGTTCCACGCGGCAAGGCCGACCGGGTGTTTGCAGTGACCGCCGGGTTCGGAGTCGTGCCGCCCGGTCGCGATATTTCCGACGCCAACATCACTCCGGGCGACGCCATCCTGGTGTCGGGGCCGATCGGCGACCACGGCGCCACCGTCCTGGCCCACCGCCACGGCATGGACGCGCCGGGTTTGAAATCCGATTGCGCGTCGGTGGCTGGCCTTGTCGAGGTGCTGCTCGACAGCGGTGCTGCGGTGCGGTCGCTCCACGACCCAACGCGCGGAGGCGTCGTCACCGTGTGTCACGAGGTGGTGGAACGAAGCGGCTGCCGCGCGGTTCTGGTGGAGCGGGATCTGCCGGTCCGCCGCGAGGTGGTCGGCGTGTGCGATCTTCTGGGAATGGACCCGTTGGCCCTGGCGTGTGAAGGACGGGCCCTGGTGTGGGTCGCCGCACAGGATGTCGACCGCGCCGTCGAGGCAATGCGTTCCCACCCGGCCGGGGAGGAGACTGCCGTCATCGGGCACATGGAGGCGGGACAGGCCGGGTCGCCGCCGGTGATCCTGAAGACCGCGGTGGGCAGCGAGCGTCCCCTCGACCTCCTGTCCGGGCACGACCTGCCGAGGATCTGTTGATGGACGTGTCCTCATCGTCCTGGAGCCTGCTGGCTGCTGCCTTTGGCGTCGGGGTTGTCCACACCCTGCTGGGGCCCGATCACTACCTGCCTTTCATCATGTTGGCGAAGGCCCGGGGGTGGTCCCGGGTACGAACGATCGTCGTGACGACGGCCTGCGGGGTCGGTCACATCGCTTCGTCCGTCATTCTGGGCGGGTTGGGCATCGTTTTCGGTCTTGCCATCGCCCAGGTTGAATCTGTGGAGACCGGCCGCGGCCCGATTGCCGCCTGGGCGCTCGTGGCGTTCGGCGTTGCCTATGCCCTGTGGGGTGTGCGGCACGCATTTCGCAAGAGCAAGGGCATCGAAGCGCACATCCACGACGGTGACGTCCACATCCACACCCACGGGCTCAGCCCACACGGGCACGAACACAAGAAGGTGGGCGCGAACACCTCGTTTTGGGCGCTCTTCATCATCTTCGTCCTCGGGCCGTGCGAGCCCTTGATTCCGCTCTTCGCCCTCCCGGCGAGCCAGGGGCGTTGGGATGTAGCCGCGCTCACAGCAGTTGTGTTCGGAATCGCGACGCTTGTGTCGATGATCGGTGCAGTGATGGCCGGCTATGAAGGGCTGAAGTTCGTGCGCCTGGGGCCGCTCGAGCGGTGGTCGCACGTCATGGCAGGCTGCGTGATTGCGGCGGCGGGCCTCTCAATCATCTACCTCGGATTGTAGGATGACCGCGAAGATCCGTTTCGTCCACGCGTCAGACCTTCACCTCGATGCCTCCTTCGGAGGTGTGGACGCAAACGACGATACGGTGGCGGGCGCATTTTCCCGATCCACGATCGAGGCCCTCGACCGGGTTGTCGCCTTGTGCATCGATCGCGAAGTCGATTTCCTGGTCATCGCAGGTGATCTCCACAACAGCGCCGACCGCAGTCTTCGCGGCGAGTTGGCCTTTCAGCGTGCGATGCGCCAGCTCGCCGACAAGGGCATCCCGGCCTTTATCGTGCAGGGCAACCACGACCCGGCCGACGGCTGGTCGGCGGGGCTCGAACTGCCGGAGTCGGTGGTGGTCTTCTCGGCCCGGGACGTGGAGCGACGCGAAGTTGTCCGCGACGGCGAGGTGGTGTGTGCGGTCTACGGTCGCAGCTTTCCCTCACGAAAGGTGACCGAGAATCTCGCGCGTGAGTATCGGCGGCAGAAAACCGACCCGCTCGCGGTGGCGGTGCTCCACACCAACGTGGGGGGGCTGGCGGCCTGGGACAACTACGCGCCCTGCACGATCGAGGACCTGCGGGGTGCGGGCATGGACTATTGGGCCCTTGGCCACATCCACGTGCCGGGGAGGATCTCCGACAACCCGGTGGCGCTGTATTCGGGCTCAACCCAGGGTCTGAACCCCACCGAGGAGGGGCCACGAGGTTGTTTCGTTGTGGAGCTCGACGGTGACGGCGCCCGCGAGGAATTCGTCGAAACCGCTTCCATCCGCTGGAAGAACGTTGAAATCGACGCCGCCGGTCTGATCGATTTCGAGGAGCTTCGGGCGGCGGTGACCGAAATCTGTGACGTCGCACGCAGTGAATCCAGTGGCCGGCCTCTGGTACTGAGGATCGACCTGACCGGCCGTTCGGCCCTGCACGCTGACCTCAACCGGCGGGGAGTCCTGAGCGCTCTCCTGACTGATCTGCGCGAAGAACAGCTCGGCGCCGAGCCCTGGTTCGGGATCGACCGGTTGCGCGACCGGACGCGGCCCCACGTGGATCTCGA
>JASJGQ010000008.1:0-3668 GCA_033791425.1 Acidobacteriota bacterium | reverse complement strand
TTTGGCCGCGGACACCCTCGGCGATCGGCCGGCGAAGGTCGTGACCCGACTCAAAAATCTCGGCCCCAACCTGAGCCTGACAGCGGTGATCGTCACTCTTGCGGTTGGGGTGATCCTACCGGTGATCCTGTCGACCTCGGTCGGCATCGTCAGCATCGCTCTGGGAGAGAAAGCCAACAATCTCGTGATCGGGATGTTGGTGATCTGTTTCGCAGCAGCATCGATCGGGGGCGCGGTCACGGCCACCGTGCTGCTCGGCCGCAAGGCGCGCACCGCCAGACTTCAGGCTGATTTTCTGGCCAACGTCAGCCACGAGCTCCGGACCCCGCTCTCCGCCATTCGGATGTACGCCCAGACCCTGCAGAACGAAAAACTGCGCGAGGACCCCGAAAAGATCAAGGAGTGCGTCGACACCATTATTCGCGAAACCGAGTGGCTCGAAACCACCGTCGACCGCGTTCTCACCTGGCGGAGCGCCGCAAAGGACCGGATGGTGCTCGAACTGCGGATCGCCCCGATGGCCGGTACCGTTCAAACAGCACTGGATCGATTCTCCCTGCTCACCGCGCCCGGAGAAGTCAAGCTCAGAACCGAGGTGTCGACAACCGCCCCAGTCGCCCATGATTCGAATGCGATCGTCACTGTGCTCCTCAATCTTCTGATCAACGCCTACAAGTACACAGGTGAAGACAAGCAGATCACGGTCCACGCCTTCGATGAGGGCAGCGACGTCATATTGGAGGTCGAGGACAACGGAATCGGAATTCCTCCGTCGGACCGGCGCCGGATCTTCGAACCGTTTTTTAGATCTGACGATCGTCTGCGCGGGCAATCCTCCGGTGCCGGGCTCGGGCTGGCCATCACCCAGACTCTGGTCAAAGCCCATCAGGGAACGATTGACGTCACGTCGCAGGAGGGCAGCGGGACCTGCATGACCGTGAGGTTTCCGGTGGCCTCGCCGAACGCGACCGAGGCCGACTCGTGATGAACGGTCATGAACACACAATCCTTGTCATCGAAGACGACCGGGCGTTGCGGGAAGGGTTGGCCCTCAATTTCAAGCTCCACGGATACTCCGTGGAAACCGCCGCTGACGGCGAGGAGGGCATGCGCAAGGCCTTCGATCTTCGCCCCGACCTCATCGTCCTCGACATCATGCTTCCCGGTTGGAGCGGGCTCGACATTCTCGCCGAGCTCCGGAGCCGAAAGCAGGATGTGCCGGTCCTGATCCTCTCCGCCCGCGGCACGACCGACAACAAGGTCGAGGGCCTCTCGATCGGCGCCGACGATTATCTGGCCAAGCCCTTCGAACTGCCCGAACTGCTAGCCCGGGTCGAAGCCATGCTCCGACGCCGTCGCGCCGATCAGCCCTCTGAACCCGCCGTTTCCTTCGGTCAGGTCGTGGTCGACCTGAAGAACCGCCGGGTCTCGGTTCAGGACCGAGAGGTGACGCTGTCGGCAAAAGAGTTCGACCTGCTCGCGTATCTCGGTCTGGTCCCGGGGCGTCCCCGGAGTCGCGAGGAGATTCTTAATAAAGTCTGGGGCTGGGACTTCGAGGGCTCACCGAGGACCGTCGACAACTTTATCCTCGCCCTGCGCCAGAAGCTCGAAGCGGACCCAAAAAATCCCCGCCACATCCTCACCGCTCACGGCGTCGGCTACAAGCTCGAGCTGTAACCAGATCATTCCATCGCTCCCTCATGCAACCCACCTCAGGATGGGTTAGGATCAACCCTCGTTCAAATTCAAAAACAGGTTCAAAGCCGCACAAGGAGATCAAAGATGATTCCCGCAAGCCAGTCTCGTATCAGTCCCGTCGTAGGCCTCAGCCTTCTGTGTGTGATCCTCGTTCTTTGCTCGGCGACGACCACATTCGCCCAGATCACTCCGACGAAGGAATCGTTGTCGGACCTCTATCCCGGCAAGGCGTATTCGCCCTATGCCCAGCGCAGTTTTCCCGACCGGGTGTTCTGGGGCGACACCCATCTCCACACCGGTCTTTCGATGGATGCGGGTCTCTTCGGATGCCGCCTCGGCCTCGATGAGGCCTACCGCTTCGCACGCGGCGAACAGGTGATGGCCTCCAGCGGTCAACCGGCTAGGCTCGGCCGCCCGCTCGATTGGCTCGTAATCGCCGACCACTCCGACGGCATGGGCTTTTTTAATGCTCTTGCGGCGGGTGATCCTGACATCATCAAATACGACCAGGGAAAGCGTTGGTACGACGGTCTGATGTTAGGCGGCGACGCCTCGGTTGCCGCAGCGCTGGATTTGATCACGACATTCTCGCAAGGCAAGATCAATCCGAAAATGATGGGCGAGTATTCGCCAGGTGGAAAGACCTACGAATCAATCTGGGAAAAAGTGGTCGATGCGGCCGAGCGCTTCAACGACCCCGGGCACTTCACGGCTTTCATCGGCTTCGAGTGGACTTCACTCGTCCACGGCAACAATATGCACCGCAACGTGATCTTTCGTGACGGGGCCGAGAAGGCCGGTCAGGTGGTGCCTTACACCACCCAGGCACCGATGGGTTCTACCGATCCACTGGATCTCTATGCATACCTCGAGAACTTCGAAACCAAGACCGGCGGTTCTCTGCTAGCGCTCGCCCACAACGGCAATCTTTCGAACGGCATCATGTTTCCGGTGGACGCCCAATACACCGGCCGCAAACTCGACTCGAAATATGTCGAGTCGCGGGCCCGCTGGGAACCCATGTACGAGGTCACCCAGATCAAAGGTGATGGCGAAACCCACCCTTACCTGTCACCCGACGACGAGTTTGCCGACTACGAGACCTGGGACGCGGGCAACCTCGACCTCTCCAAGGCCAAGACCAAGGACATGCTGCAGTACGAGTACGCCCGCGAGGCCCTGAAAAACGGGCTTTTACTCGAAAATCGACTCGGAACCAACCCCTACAAATTCGGGCTGATCGGCTCCACCGACAGTCACACCGCCCTGGCAGCCGTCGAAGAAGAGAACTTCTTTGGCAAGGCAACCAACGCCGAACCCTCGCCGGCGCGCATGCACCACCCCTTCACCAAGACTGAAAACGGCGTCTTCGAGGGCTACGAGCTCGTCGCCTCCGGCTACACCGCCGTCTGGGCGGAGGAAAACACCCGCGCATCAATTTGGGACGCGATGGCACGCAAGGAGGTTTACGGCACCACCGGCCCGCGCATCATGGTGCGCTTCTTTGGCGGTTGGGACTTCACAGCAGAAGACATCAACAGCCGCCAGCCGGCTTTCCGGGGCTATGAAAAAGGCGTGCCGATGGGCGGCGACCTCCGCGGTTCCGGCGACGCGCCGACCTTCATGGTCTACGCGCTGCGCGATGTGATCGGCGCCAATTTGGACCGCATCCAAATCGTCAAGGGCTGGCTGGACGCCACGGGCAAGACCCACGAAAAAGTCTATGACGTCGCCTGGTCAACTGGACGAAAACCCAACGACAATGGAGTGTTGCCTCCGGTCGGAAACACCGTGGACATCGCCGCCGCCAACTGGAGCAATACCATCGGCGCTTCCGAGCTCGGCGCGGTCTGGACCGATCCCGATTTCGACCCGAAGCAGAGTGCCTTCTACTACGCTCGTGTGCTCGAGATCCCGACCCCGCGCTGGGTTGTCTACGACGCATTCCGCTACGGTATCGACATTCCCGA
>JASJGQ010000007.1:0-8446 GCA_033791425.1 Acidobacteriota bacterium | reverse complement strand
GGCCCTCCGGTGTCATGCCCCGAATGAGACCCAGAATGACGATCGCGTCGAGATGCGCAGCCAAGGGTATATGACTCGAGATTCGTTTGATGGCCGCGGCCCGGACAGCGGGGTCGTCGCTGGTGAACGACAGCCCCTCCTCGCCCCACGCCTGGCCGGTGCCGATGGCCGGCACCACCAGATTATGTTCGGCAACGACGCGCTCGAGCTGGCCGGCGTTCACCATTGCTGGATCCCGCACGGCCAGTTCGACACCGTCGTAACCCCAGGACGCTATCTTGGCGACATTCGCCTCGAAATCGCCCTTGAAGGCCACCGACTGGAAGGCGGCAGCATGGGTTGAAAGCACGACGCTGAGTTTCATGAATGCAATCCCTAATTCTGACCGATCTGCGGCAGTTGGTAAACTGGCTTCCAGCCTTCGCTCAAGGGCTCGCGCAGATAGGGCTCCATCTCCGCCTCCGTTCTCAATGTCACCATTTCGACCGGGGGAACTGTTCCCGCCGGGAATGCCTCGAGGGTCTGATCATTGAGCAGGGTTAGATACTTGAGGATGGCCGCCACCGGGCGTTTCGCCTTTTCGGCTGTTCCTCTGGTCGCCTTACCAACCACGCCTTCAGGAGTGGCGGGAAGTTCGATAGCGAAATGGCCTTCACCCTCCGACCAACGGCTGGGCCGGCTGAAGGGATCCACCGATTTATCAAAATGGCCGTCGGGGAGATAGCCGATACCTTCGGTGTCCACAGCGTATTTCATGTCCACCATGTCGGGGTGGAGCAGCAGACCGAGCGAGGTCTCCGACTCGTCGGCGTGGACAAAATTGGTGTCCATTGTGCCGCCCTTGGGCCCAGTCCGGAAGAACTCGCGGACCGCGCGGTGCCAATCGATGACCCGGAAGACGCCGGGCAGCTGGTAACGCTTCTGGAACTGCTGGATGGCGGATTCGAGCATCCACAAATGGCCATGGTTGTTGAGGAGGACCTGCTTGCGGAAACCGTCGTTCCACAGACCCAGCATCACATCGATGAGGAACTCTCGGGCCACGTTTTCGCGGATAATCACGGTGCCGGGCATGCCAAGGTGATGATATGGGTGCGAACCGTAGTTGAGCGGCGGCAGGGCGAGGCTGCACGCAGCGCCACGCTTTGCGGTATAGCGTCTGACACCCTCGAGGATCTGGCTCACATAGAGGGTGTCCGATGCGCTCGGCAAGTGACGGCCGTGCAGCTCGGTGCAACCGATCGGGATGAAGACGATATCGTTCTTGCGCCGTTCGGCCTCGACCTGATGGCGCACTGTGGTCTGGATGTAGGAACCCGACTTGCCCCATTCACAGGGTGAAGGCACGCCGTACTCAGCGAGAAGAGCATCGATTTCTTCGTCACTCGCGTCCCACACTTCTTTTTTGCATCGTCCTACCGTGTTGTCTTCGAAAAACAGATCCGGCTGATCTGTGGCCAAAAGCCGCGGATCCTCTGGAGAATTTGCCATATCGCGCTCCCTTTAGTGTGTTGTCCCGACTGGACGCGAACAAAACGCTGCCGTGTCGAGGTCGGTTTTATTGGTTAATAATTCGGCAACCGCCACCGGCTGTCCGGTCTCGATCGAAAGCCGGCCCGCCAACGCCACTCCCAGGGTGGCCACGCCGTCCTCGACGCCGACCGGCGGGGTGCGGTCTTCAATCAAACAGTCCACAAATTCCTGCACCATGGTGACGAAGGCGTCTCCCATCCTTTCGGGCGTGGTGAACACCGCGTCGTGGTGGACACCGGATGCATCGAGCAGTCGAACGGGTGTTCTGCGAAGACGACCGATTTGAACCGCCCCGCGCTCACCGATCACCTCACCACGGATGTCGTGGCCGTAACGGGTGGTGCGGCTCGCGGTGAGGGTGCCCATGGAGCCACCCTCGAAACGAACACTCACCACCGCATTGTCGACGTCGCCTACTGAGCCCACCTCATCATCAACCAGGGCGCCGCCCTCGCCAAAGACCCGCACCACCTCATCGTTCATCAGCCAGCGGCCGATGTAGATGTCGTGGTACATGGAATCGAGGATCAGGCCGCCGCTGACTCCGAGGTCGGCAAACTCCGGCGGCGGCGGGTTGGCGTCACCGCTGATCGAACGATAAATGAGCGGGCGACCGATGGCGCCGGACTCGATCATCCGTTGTGCTGCTTGGTACCCACTGTCAAATCGACGGACGTGTCCCAGCATGAGTTTGACCCCGGACGCCTTTGCCGACCGGGCCACCCGATGACAACCCTCGAGGTCGAGGGCCAGTGGTTTTTCGCACAGGACGTGCAGCCCGGCCGCCGAGCAGCTCTCGATATTTGCCACGTGGGCTGACGTGCTGCTCGAAATCACCACCGCATCCAACCGTTCGCCTTCGAGCAGGTGGTCGATTTTGCCGTAGACCGAAACGGCGCCGCAGCGCCGGCGGACCTCGTCGGCCCGCTCGGCACTGGACGTCGTGACCGCAACCAGACGAGCGCCACGCACACGGTGGGCAAGGTTCTCGGCATGGGTCATACCCATACGACCCACGCCGACCACCGCCACGCGAAGCTCATCCATCGTCCGGTCTCTCATGTCTCAAACCTCAGTTGGGCTTTACGAGGATCTTGCCATCCGTGCGGTCCATCGACTTCTCGATTGCGACCACCGTGTCGGCAAGGCTGTATCTCGCGGTGATGATCGGACTCAGATCGATACGACCCGACGCCACCATGCGGATGACGTTGGGGAAGGTCTCGTGGCCCGAGTGGCCCTGGGCACCGTACGCCTGGGCGCGACGAACCTGGAAGGCCTCGAGATACATCGGCACCTTTTTCGCAGCGCGCCCGATCTGGACGACCTTCGCGTTGATGGCGAGGGCCTTCTCCATCTCAGGGATCGTGATTTCCGGGACTCCCGCTGCTTCGACGTGGAAATTAAAGCCTTCGCCCTTGCTGTGCTCCATGAGCGCTTCACCGGCAGACACTTCGCGTGGATCGTAGACGAAGTCGGCACCAACCAACGCGGCAAGTTCGCGACGTTGCGGTGAAACTTCGAAGGCGACAACCGTGCTCGCGCCACCGGCCTTGGCAAGGGCGATGGCGGCGAGGCCGATCGATCCGGCACCCATGACGCTGACGAAGTGACCCGGGCGAAAGCCCCCGGCACGTTCGAACATCGCGTTGTAGGCGACGCATGTCGGTTCGGTCAGAGCAGCCAATTCGTAGGCCTTTTCCTCGCTCCCCATGCGCTCGGCGATAGAGTCGATCTTCCAGCAGAACTTTTCGTCCACTGCGATGAAGTTTGCGAAGGCGCCGGGGATCGTGAAGCCGATCTCCTCGAGGTTCGTGCAGTGGTTGGGGTAGCCGTTGCGGCAGGGAATGCAGCGACCACACCAGATCATCTCTTCGACGGTGACCATGTCGCCGGGTTGAAGCAGCGTCACTTCCTTGCCGACCTCCGCCACCTTGCCCGAAAACTCGTGTCCGAGGATGGTCGGGAACTTGGTCAGACCAGGATAGAGAATGTAGTTGTCCTTGTCGGTCTCGAAGAAGTGCATATCGGAACCACAGACTCCACAGGCCTGGATCTCGAGAAGAACTTCCTTGGGACCCGGCTTCGGGTCCGGCCACTCGCGAACCTCGAGCGTGGGGTTGTGCCAGATGGCGTTTCCAGTAATGGCCTTTCCCGTCTTTTTCTCCCAGTCCGAGACCTTGTAGTCCGGTTTCGGCTCCCACTTCGCATCCAAAACCATTCCTTTCATGACCTGATCCTCCTTTGAATTCTCACGACACCGCCGTTGATCAGCGATGTCAGTTGGGTCCCTCTGATCACTGCGGCGATAAGACTCCTTTGTAATGTTGTTCCTTGAGGCCAACGATCTCCTCGTATGATCTGCGAATAGGTCCGGGGGTCTCGACTTTCAAGCTCGTGGTTGCGGCCGACCACAGAATCGCTTCCTCGGGTGGGTGTTCGAGCCTGGCCGCCATATAGGATCCGACACAGGTGTCGCCGCGGCCGCTTCGCCCGTCCATGGACCGGGCGTGGAATTGAGCCTCCAGAAAGTGTCCGTCAGCCAGCACAACGATCCCGTCGCGATGGGTGATCACAATCTCGCGCGGCCCCTGGGCCGCCAGGGCTTTCGCCGCAGCCTTCATGTCCGGCTCTCCGGTCAAGGCCTCGGCCTCGACAATGTCGGCCTTGAGAACGTCGATCATCGCCAACACTTCTTCCTGTTCCGGCCAGGGGAGGTGCTCGAGCCGGCCGTCGGACCGGCGAACCCGGATAAAGCCCTGGGCATCCGCGCTGATCAAGGCGTCCTTCTTGCGAAGTTCCCGAATGGTCTCGACCGGGAACTCACCCCGGATGGAAGGACTGATAATGAACGCGCTGGCATCGATGTCCCGCACCTGCTCGGGGGTGAAGGCGCCGGCGGTGTCGGCCACAGTCAGGATGCGTTCATCCGGGTTGTCAGTCGGGTACTCGAGTCGCATCAAGGTCGAGCTCGGGGTTGCGGTGGCAAAGACCGTGATCCCCGCCGCCTCGAGTGCCCGCACGACATGGAAATCCTCAGCGGCCAACCTCATGACAGCCGCCACCCTACGCCCGAGGGCGAGCGCAGCATGGGCCGAGTAGTTGACGCCGCCGCCGTCAGCATGGTGGGTTCCCGCCGCCGTAACAATTGTGTCCTTGGTGTAGTTGCCGAGCGTCGCCACATCGAATTTCTGTCTTTTCTCAGTCATAGTTTCCTCAATCCCGCACGCGCACCCGCCACAGAGAGGTGGCGAGGATGAATGACACAACAGACGATCCGACCCAGAACCAGATCACAGTCGAAAAGTCGTAGTGCCGAACGCCATCGATCATGGTGATGCCGTTTTCGATCAGATGGCCGCTGATCTGATCCTGAAGGGCGGCACCGATATAGGAAAAGACCCCGATGAAACCCATGGCCGCCCCAGCCGCCCGTTTGGGCGCGATGTCGAGGGCGAAAAGTCCGCCGAGCGAGGTCACCAGCCCGGTCAGACCGAAGCCGTAAATTAAGAACGCCACCATCATAAAGACGGGCTTGCCCGGCGGTCCGAAGAAGACCATCAACAGACCGATGATCTCCATGACGGCAAAGATCACGTTGGTGGGAGGCCGCCGCGCGTTGAAGATCTTGTCCGAGGCAAACCCGAAAGCCAGCGCACCGAGGATCCCGGCGATGGTATTGACCGAGATCGCGGCCCCCGCCTGCATCAAGGTGTAGCCTTTGGCCTCCTGCAGGTAGAGCACACCCCAGCTGTTGATGGCGTAACGGGTCACATAGATCGACGCGCTTGCGAGCGCAAGGACCCAGATCGCGGGGATCTTGAGGATCGTCTTCTGGACCGCCCAGGTGCTCTTGTTCTTTTCTTCGCTACCCTCGTCCGAACTGACGAAGTCGTTTTTCCAGACAGCGACTCTCGGCAGACCGAGGGTCTGCGGCCGGTCCTGCATCATCAGATACAAAACGCCCGCCAGCACGACGCACAGCACACCCGGGCCCCAGAACCCTGCGCGCCACCCCCACAGGGTGACAAGAGCGGCAACACCGACAAAGGTGAGCCCCTCCCCGATGGCGTGGGCGGTGCTCCAAATGCCGTACATGCGTCCCCGTTCGGAATTCGAGAACCAGTTGGCCAACACCACCCCGCCTGTGGGCGCGCCGAAGCCCTGGAACCACCCGTTGAGGGCCCAGAGGAGAACCGACAGCCACAAAATCGTCGAAAAACCCATGCCGATGTTGATCAGGGCCGAGATCAAAACACCGAAGGCGAAAAAGAACTTGAGGTTCATGTAGTCGGCGAGGAACCCGTTGGTGAGCTTGCCAAAGGCGTAGGAGTAGAAGAGTGCCGACCCGATGATGCCGAGCTCGACGGGGGTGAAGATGCCGCCATCGATGAGTGGTTTCTTGACCATAGAAAGCGCCAGCCGGCAGGTGTAGACGATGCCGTAGCCGATGGTGATGGCCAGCATGATGCGCAGGCGGTGCCGCTTGTACAGCGAGTCGATCAACTGCGGATCATCGATTAACGGCTGATCCTCGCCAGTCAGAAAACGACGAAACAGACTCATGACGCCTCGACCTTCATCGGTCGGTTTTCGGCCATCGATCGTGCGGCGGCCAGGGCCACCAGGACCGACATCAGACCGTCGCGGCCACCCACCGGCGGATCTCGATCGTCACGAATACTCGCAAGGAAGGCCTCGAGTTCGGCCTGAAACGACACCTGGTAGCGTTCGAGAAAGAAATAGAGAGGGTTGTCGCTGCGAACCCCGTCTTTGCCGCTGAAGGTGACCCGATTCGCGGTCTCGTTGCCCGCTTCGGCGCTGCCCCTGGAACCGAATACCTCGACCCGCTGGTCGTAGCCGTAGACTGCCTGGCGGCTGTTCTCGATCACCGCGAGGGCGCCGTTGGCCATCTTGAGGGTGGTCACCGCGGTGTCCACATCACCGGCCTCGCCGATGGCGGGGTCGATAAGCACCGCCCCCATGGCGTGCACTTCTTCGACCTCGCTTCCAGTGATGAAACGAACCATGTCGAAGTCGTGGATTGTCATGTCGAGGAAGATGCCTCCTGAAGTCTCGACATACGAGACCGGGGGCGCCTCCGGATCGCGCGAGGTGATCTTGACGATCTGAACGTCACCGATGTCGCCGTCGGTCACGGCCTTGCGGACCCGTGCAAATGTCGGGTCGAAGCGGCGGTTGAAGCCGACCTGCATCTTGACGCCGGCAGCCTCGACAACCGCGAGGGTCTGGCGGATACGATCCGGATCGAGATCGACGGGTTTTTCACAGAAGATGTGTTTGCCGGCCCTGGCTGCGGCCTCGGTGAAAGGGGCATGGGTCGGTGTCGGCGAACAGATCAGAACCGCCTCGATCTCGGGATCGTTGAGCACCAGCTCCGGTTCGAGGCCGGTGGCCACGTTGTCAGGCGGCCAGGAACTGAAATCGGCGTACGGGTCGGCGATGGATTTGACCCGAACCCCCGGCATTTGAAACAGGTTTTCGGTGTGGATCCGGCCGATCCTGCCCGCCCCGAGCACGCCAACGGTCGTGGTCCTCATGAAACGGTCTCCTTCAGGCCAGCCATCGAGGCTTCGTCCAACCGGACCGGTTGATGTTGCTGGAACGACTCTCGAGCGGCGCAGGCCGCCCGGACCGCGGCCAGCGCGTCCTCGGCGCCGGCGACAACTGGGCGCTCACCGCGAACCGCTCCGAGAAAGGATTTCAGTTCGTCGACAAACGCCTCTCGATAACGGGAAACGAAACCATCGTGCGGCGTGCGTCTGACGACGCCGCCCGTAGTGCTCACGACGCGCGTGCTCGGCGTCGTGTTGTCGACCGCGACGCTGCCCGCGGAGCCAAAGACCTCGAAGCGCTGGTCGTAGCCGTAGACCGCCTGGCGGCTGTTGTCGATCACCGCCAGGGCACCGTTGGCCAGCCGGAGTGTGACAACAGCGGTGTCGATGTCACCTGCGGCGCCGATCTCCGGGTCGACGAGCACTCCACCCACCGCATACACCTCGACGATCTCGGAGTTCGAGAGGAAGCGGACGGTATCGAAGTCATGAATCACGAAGTCAAAAAAGAGGCCGCCCGACCGCTTGACGAAATCGATGGGCGGCGCCTTGGGGTCGCGGTTGGTGACCCGGACGGTGTGGACATCGCCAACCTGTCCGCTCCGCACCGCGTCCACGAGATCGAGAAGACTCGGATCGGAGCGCCGGTTGAAGCCCACCTGAAGGTGGATCCCGGCACGCTCCGCAGCTTCCAGGGCCTCCTCGATGGTTTCGGGCTCAAAGGCCACAGGTTTTTCACAAAAGACGTGCTTCCCCGCTGCCGCGGCCTTGCCAATCAGCTCCGCGTGACAACCCGACGGTGCCGTGATGACGACGGCTTCAATCTCCGGATCGTTGAAAACGAC
The DNA here is from genome assembly GCA_033791425.1 of Acidobacteriota bacterium. Taxonomy (GTDB): domain Bacteria; phylum Acidobacteriota; class Thermoanaerobaculia; order Thermoanaerobaculales; family Sulfomarinibacteraceae; genus Sulfomarinibacter. The sequence goes on along the minus strand of JASJGQ010000007.1, from coordinate 492 downwards.
GGCGTTGTCGATCGACCGCACCGGAATGCCCAGCGACATCGCCCATTCGTGATCGAGATGCGGGCTCGCGACGGTCTTGACGAAGGCCTCGGGCACGGCGTGGACCAGGTTCTCGGTGTGCATCTTGCCGATGCGCCCTGCGCCGATCACGCCCACCGTGGTCTGGTTCATGAGCTGGCTTCCTTTCGACAACGATTCCCAGTCTTGATTTATCTCAAAAGTCGAGCCAAGGGCTTGAGGCCGCCCGTTCTTCACGGAAAGAACAACCAGGCGACCCTGGAGGAGAGCTCCAGGGCGCCTGCCTATTTCGTTTTTGCGCTACAGATCGAACCGCACACCCAGGGTCGCCCACCAGCCGTAGTATTCCTGCTGGCGAATCCGGTCGGCTGTGCCTTCAAAGGCGGTGTAGGGCTCGTCGGTGAGGTTGATGACCTCGAAAATGAAACTGAATTTCTTGGTCGCCTGAATCTGGAACATGAAGTCGAGCTGAGC
>JASJGQ010000006.1:0-3110 GCA_033791425.1 Acidobacteriota bacterium | reverse complement strand
GAGCAACGGACTTCTAATCCGTGGGTCAGAGGTTCGAGTCCTCTCAGGCGGACCATACCGCACACAAGATTGTGGTGGGCGTAGCTCAGTTGGTAGAGCACAGGATTGTGGCTCCTGTGGTCGTGGGTTCAATCCCCATCGCTCACCCCAAATTTGCCATATTTGTGCGCCCGTAGCTCAGCTGGATAGAGCGATAGCCTCCGGAGCTATAGGTCGCTGGTTCGAATCCAGTCGGGCGTACCATTGACCTCAGCCTCCCCAGACGGGAGGCTTTTTCTTTTCTTGATCACAAAAATATCCAACCCGAGAATGCCTGTAGACTGTGGCCAATCGATGGAATGGATCCGACGGCATGCCTGACGTTATGACATGGATGCGTGAGTACCAGAGCCTCCTCGAGTGGCTGGCCGGTTTATCGCTGCTGATGTTCGCCGTGACCCTCGTGGTGTTCCCCTTGGTTATCATCTTCCTTCCCGAAGACTATTTTGTCCGCGACCAACGGGACCCCGCGAGAGAGACCCGCCGCCACCCTGCGGTGTGGCTCACCCTGACGATCCTCAAGAACATCCTGGGCTTGGTCCTGGTCCTCGCCGGTATCGCCATGTTGGTGCTGCCGGGACAGGGGCTATTGACCGTCCTCCTCGGCGTGACACTGGTCAACTTTCCCGGCAAGTACGCTCTCGAACGTCGGATCGTCAGCCGGCCATCGGTGGCAAGAGCCCTCAATCGGATCCGCGAAGCAGCCGGCAGGAATCGGCTGAAACTACCAGATCTCGATGATTTATAGGGCGTCATGACAGTCAGCGCGACTCGACACTAACCACTGTCGATTCGTAACTGACAACTGCTGTTCGACCTCTACCGTTGTTTCGGACCCGCGTTTTTGATCTCGTCCGACGACGAATCCGCAAACTGCTCGAAATTCTCGTGGAAGAGCGTGGCCAAGTGCTGTGCCTTGGCGTCGTAGGCTTTCCCGTCGCTCCAGGTGTCGCGCGGTCGCAGGACCTCGCTGGGAACACCGGGGCACGAGGTGGGCACCTGGAGACCAAAGATCGGGTCTTCTTCGTACTCAGCATCGGCCAGCGACCCGTCGAGGGCCGCGTTGAGCAGGGCGCGGGTGTGTTCGATGGGCATGCGGTGGCCGGTGCCGTAGGGGCCGCCGGTCCAGCCGGTGTTGACCAGCCAGCAGTGGGAACCGTGGGTCCTGATCTTCTCCGCCAACAATTCGGCGTAGTAGGCCGGCGGCCGAACCATGAACGGCGCGCCGAAACAGGCCGAGAATGTCGCCGAGGGCTCGGTGATGCCGGCCTCGGTGCCGGCCACCTTGGCGGTGTAGCCGGACACGAAATGGTACATGGCCTGTTCGGGGGTGAGCCGGGCGATCGGCGGCAGTACACCGAAGGCATCGGCCGTCAGCATGATGATGTTCTTCGGGTGCCCGGCACACCCGCTCTTGACCACATTTGGAATGTGGCTCAAGGGATACGCGGCGCGGGTGTTTTCAGTCAGGCTGTCGTCGTCGAGATCGAGGCGGCGGGTGATCACGTCGTAGCCGACGTTTTCGAGGATGGTGCCGTACATTTCGGTCGTGGCATAGATCTCAGGCTCAGACTTTTCACTCAAACGGATGACCTTGGCATAGCAGCCGCCCTCGAAGTTGAAGACGCCGTCATCGGACCAGCCGTGCTCGTCGTCGCCGATCAGCCGGCGATTGGGGTCGGCCGACAAGGTCGTCTTCCCGGTACCAGAGAGACCGAAGAAGATGGCCACATCGTTCTCGGCGCCAACGTTGGCGCTGCAGTGCATGGGCAGCACCCGAAGCTCGGGCAAACGGTAGTTGAGGACGGTGAAGATCGACTTTTTGATCTCACCTGCGTACGACGTCCCGCCGATCAGCACCAGCTTGCGCCGCAGATTGAGCAGAATGAAGGCCTCCGAGTTGGTGCCGTCGACCTCTGGAATGGCCTGGAAGCTGGGGGCGTGGATAATCGTGAAGTCGGGGACGTGATCCGGGAGCTCCTCCGGCTCAGCCTGGATGAACATGTTGCGGGCAAACAGCGAGTGCCAGGCACGGACGGTGACGACCCGGATCGGCATCCGGTATCGCGGATCCGCACCCGCGAAACAGTCCTGGACCCACACATCACGATCCTGCAGGTAGGCCTGGAGCCGCCGGAACATGTTTTCGAAGGTGGATGGCGTGATCGCCTTGTTGACCTTGCCCCACCAGATGTGGTCTTTGGTCTCCTCCTCCTCGACGATGAACTTGTCCTTGGCCGCGCGCCCGGTGTGGAGACCGGTGCGGGTGATCACCGGACCGTTGTGCGTGATATGGCCTTCGTTGTTTTTGATGATGTCTTCGTAGAGCAGGGGGGTGTTGTGGTTCCAGTGCACCTTGCGAACGTTGGTGATTCCGCTCTTGTCGAGCCCGTACGAACTGAAAAGTCGTTCTGCCGTCATCCGAATCTCCCATTAGCCCGGCCGCCGGGGGCCGATTGCTGTTTGTGTCCTTTCACAACCGATGTGAAGTCGGTTCTATTCGCGGGCGAAGATTGGCGTCATCTCCTCGACATGAAGATCCTCAGGACGTACCAGAACATCAGGGCCACCGAGGCGAAGAGCTGGAGGGCGGCGCCGACGTATCGGTCCTCTGGGAAGCTGCGGAGGATTTTCGAGGTGTCGTAAAGGATGGCGGCGCCGGCGAGCCCCACCATGGCGACCGAAAACCAGGTGCCGATGTTGAAGCCGAAGGCCACGCCGCCGACGATGGCCACCAGGGCGAGGATGCCGCCCCACTTCAGCAGACCACCGAGGAATGAGAAGTCCGCGCGGCTGAGATAGGCAACGGCGGTGAGACCGGCGAAGCCGATCAGGGTGATGGTCGCCGCGCTCTGGATCGCACCCGGCGCATAGGCATTGGCGATGTAGAGCATGGGCACGAAGATCAGCGCTTCAGCGAAAACAAAAGCGCCGAGAGCGGCGTACTGGGCAACCAGCGACTTCGCGGAGAATGCGGCGCGGCTCGCGATCCAGCTGACGACCATGAAACCACCGAGGATGAACAACCAGTTGACGCTCAGCATGGCGCGGGCGATGGTCTCGGCGAGACC
>JASJGQ010000005.1:0-10741 GCA_033791425.1 Acidobacteriota bacterium | reverse complement strand
GACGGGGGGTGTGCCGCTGTCTCCACTACTCCGCCCGACCGTTTCGGTTGGAAGTTGGGTGATCGGATTCCGATTCAAGGCAACATCTGGTCGGGCACCTGGGATTTCAATATCCGTGCGATTTACGAAGGATCGCGTCAGGGCGACGACGAGTCCATGTTCTGGTTCCACTGGAAGTACCTGGAGGAGCGCCGGCAGACCATGTCCGGCGGTGGGACGGTCGGTTGGTACACAGTTCAGATCGACAATCCTGACAACGCCGTCGGGGTCAGCCAGGGGGTCGATACGCGTTTCGCCAATTCCGCCTGGGAGACCTCCACCGAAACCGAGCAGGCCTTTGCCGCCGGTTTTGCCAAGCAGATCGGCAACATTCGGGTGCTCATCCTGTCGATCGGCGCGGTGGTCTTGTTCACCCTGCTGCTGGTCACCGGGAACACCATGGCCATGGCCGTTCGCGAGAGGGTTCCCGAACTCGGGGTCCTCAAGACCCTCGGGTTCGGCGATACCATCGTCCTTTTTCTGGTTCTGGCCGAGGCCCTCGTGATCGCACTGGTCGGCGGGACGATCGGAATCGGGCTTGCCAAGCTCTTCACGATGGGGGGCGACCCCACCGGGGGGATGTTGCCGGTATTTTTTATTTCGGGCCGTCAAATGGTTTCGGGCATCGCGATCGCGCTGTTCGTAGGGCTGTTTGCCGGAACCATACCGGCGATGATGGCGAAGAAACTCCGTATCGTCGACGCACTGCGGAGGGTGTAATGGCAATACCCGTCTCCTACAATCTTCGTTCGGTCACAGCCAGATGGAAGGCTGCGGTGGTATCGGTGATCGGCATCGCGGGCACGGTCGGTGTGTTCGTCGCCATGCTCGCCATGGCGAAAGGCTTTCAGGCGACTCTCATTTCGTCGGGCTCGACATCCAACGCCATCATCCGCCGGGCCGGCGCAAGCTCAGAAATGGACAGCGGTGTGTCGCTCGACCAGATGAAGGTCATAGCTGATGCGCCCGAGGTGGCCCGCAACGCGGCTGGAGTGCCTCTCTCCAGCCCGGAGATCGTGGTCATCGGAGCGTTTCAGCTGATGAAGAGCGGCACCGATGCCAATGTCCAAATCCGTGGCATGACACCCATCGTCCTCGACGTGCGGCCGTCGGTGAAGGTCAAAAGGGGCCGGTTCTTCAAACAGGGCCTGGCCGAACTCGTGGTCGGCTCAAACGCGGTCGACGCCTATCGAGGGCTCGACCTGGGATCGAAGGTGAGTTTCGGCGGACAGGACTGGCAGGTGGTGGGGATCTTCGACGCAGGCGGTTCAGCCTTCGATTCGGAGATCTGGTGCGATAACACGGTCCTCGCGCAGGCATTCAAACGGTCGACGACTGTGGCCAGTTCGGTCACGGTGCGTCTCACGTCGCCGACCGATTTCGATGCCCTGAAAGACACCCTGACATCCGATCCCCGACTCACGGTCCAGGTCGAGCGCGAGCAGGGGTACTACGCGCGTCAGTCGCAGATGGTGAGTACCTTGATCCGGGTACTCGGCTTTCTGGTCGCATTCGTCATGGCAATCGGCGCCGTCTTTGGCGCCCTCAACACCATGTACTCGGCGGTCGCGGCCCGGGCGAGGGAGATTGCCACCATGCGAGCCCTCGGCTTCGGCGGCGGTTCGATGGTCCTCTCCTTCATGTTCGAATCGCTCTTTATCTCCTTGGTCGGTGGCCTCCTCGGCTGCCTTGCGGCGCTGCCGCTCAACGGCTTCACCGCAGGCACCATGAACTGGCAGACCTTTTCGCACCTCGCGTTCGCCTTCCAGGTGACACCGGGGCTGCTGGGCGCCGGCCTCGTGTTCGCGCTGTTGATGGGACTTATCGGCGGCGTGCTGCCAGCCATTCGGGCGGCCAGGCTCCCGGTGGCCCAGGCCCTGCGCGAGTTGTGATCGGGGGGCTGAGGAGAGCCAACCGGAAGGCGGAGAGAAACTGAGTCCCACAGGCCGCGCTCCCGCTCAGGTTGTCCACAGATGACCCAGATTGACCCAGATCCGGCCCCAGAGAAACCGCAGATCACGCAGATGACGCAGATTCTGGATGCTGGAAACCGCCCACCCTGCTACATCCTATGGGACTTCGCCAGGGAAAGACCCCGCACGCGCGCAGGGAAACGGCCCTTGTTCGGCGGAGGTGCCATTTTTTGCATTGTTTGAAGGCTCTTTCTCTTGCAGGCCGATGAGGCATCTCGGGCAAACAATGCTAAAGGTGGCTCATCCCGGGAAGCGCGCTCTGAAAGCCGGGTTCACTCGAACGCCAGGGGAAATGACGGCTCTTCCCTTCAAGAGATTTCTCCACTCGCTTCCGGCTTCGTCCTCCGGACTTCGCCGTGACTGAGGCTCGGTCGAAATGACAGGTTTGTTATCGGATCATGATTAGGAAGGAGTCTCCCCTGCTCCTTTGCCCCTCTGCTCCTTTGCGTTTGTTTTCTTGGCTATCGAGGTCACTCTACCGAAAAGAGATCTTTCGACTCCGTCGCTTCACTCCTTCGCTCAGGATGACATTCCGACTGGGCTGCCAAGGCCAACCCGTCGTCATGTCATCTGGGTGATCTGTGGACTCAATCGAGCGTCTTTGCGACTCTGCGTTTTCTTCGGGTCTACAATTGCGAAAGGGTCGTTGGGGGCTGTATCTTGCCAAGAACGATGAGAACGTCCTCACCTCAAAGCTTTGATCTCTCTCTGATCTCGCCGTTCATTGCCAATGTGACAGGACCGGCCAGATCAGAAACACCAACGACAGCAAGATGAACATCCCCTGCATCGGCAAGTTCCAACGAAACCACTTTTCGTAGGGAATCTTCGCCATGGCCAGTGTGCCGACCGTGACGCCCGACGTCGGAATAATCATATTGGTGAAACCGTCGCCGAGCTGGTAAGCCAGAACCGCGGTCTGCGGGGTGATGCCCGAGAGCTCTGCAAGAGGGGCCATGATCGGCATCACCAGCGCGGCCTGGGTCGATCCCGATGGAATAAAGAAATTCACCGCCAGCTGCATCAGGTACATGACCTGTGCGGTCACAACGCCGGGAAGTTGCGAGGTCACTGAGCTCATGCCCCAGAGAATCGTGTCCATGATGTTGCCGGCCTCGAGGATCTCGACGATGCCACCCGCAAAACCGACGATCAATGCCGCCCCCGCGATGTCCCTGCAGCCGTTGACAAAGGTCTTAGCGAGGTCGTTGGCGCTCATACCGGAAATCAACCCGGCGGTCAGACCCATCGCCAGGAAGAGGCCGGTGAGCTCGATGATGTACCACTTGAAGACCACCACACCGACAATCATCACCACGATTCCGCCGAGCAGAATTCCCAAACAGATCGCGCGCCGCGGCGTCAATTCGGTTGTTGCCTGCTGCTCTGCGAGAACTTCCTGCCGCCGAATCGTGTCCAGTTCGAACATCGGACTGCGTGCGGGGTCCGCCTTGACGCGGGCCGCGTACACCATGACCCAGGTGATGGCGGCCCCGGTGGCAATACACCAGACGATGAGGCGGTAGCCCCACCCGGAGACCGGCTGGATTCCGGCGATGCCCTGCGCGATCTGCACCGTGAACGGGTTCAAAAAGGCGCCCGCAAAGCCGACACCGGCGGCGAGGAACGTCAAACTGACACCGACCATCGAGTCATAGCCGAGGGCCAGAGCCATCGGCACGAAAATGAGCACGAACGGGATCGCCTCTTCGCACATCCCGAATGTCGCGCCAAAGAGCGAGAACACTGTCATCACCGTCGGAATGACCAGAAACTCACGCCCCTTCAGCATCTTGACGAGCCGATAGATCCCGGCTGCGATGGCCTTGGTTTCGTTGAGCACGTAGAAGGAGCCGCCCACCATGAAAATGAAGAATATGATACTGGCCAGCCGCAACGCACCTTTGATCGGCGCCGTGAAGACCTCGAGCACCTGGGGATACGACTCTGCGAAATGAAATGAACCGGGCACGACGATTTCTGCTTCGACACCCCCACGGGACACATCTTCTCGATCAAATGCTCCCCCAGGCACAATCCACGTCGCAACTGCAGCCAATAGAATTAAGCTGAAAACAATGACGTAGACATCCGGGACCTTCTTGAACACCACCGCCCTCCAGTTATTTGGAGTATAGACGGACAGTTGAAAGCACCAAATTCGGACCGTCCGAGAAGTGCCGCGAGGCCCCACGGGTCAGCGAGCGTCTTGCACCTAAAGTAGCGCGAGGACCGTGTGATAACTTAGTAGTCAGGGTTTGAACCCTGTCCTGTCGTGGTGTCTGTTCAACAACCTGACGAAAGAACTCTGAGGCCCGAAATGACGCAGAGTCAAAAGAGTGGTGACTCCATTGGCGGTCGGATCACCGGATTAAACGACGCCACCGCCCCGAATCTCGAGGCGATCTCGAAACGACGACTTCAGCTGTGGTCTCTGACCCACTTTCTCCTGGTATCGGCAGTCAGCATCCTGACTCTTGGACTGGTCGCGACCCTCATCGAATTTCCGTTTCTGTCGTCAAAGGCCGTGATGTTCCTCGGCATCGTGGTTCTCATTGTCCTGTTCAGTCTTTATTCACTCAAGAAGGAAATCGAGCTGAGGTCTCTGACCGAAGATGTCGTGGACGAACAGGTGCTTGCGACGGCCCTGGCCAACACCGTCCGTGAAGCGCAACTCTTTGCCGAGGGCGGCGATGAGATCCACGGGCGAGTCGACCTCAACCAGATGGTTGATGCGATGCTCGATTCATGCCTCGAGTTGGTAGGTGGCCAGGGTGGCTCCATCATGCTCCTCCAGGGTGAGGACGAGCTCCACAAAGTCGCGTCGAGCGGGAGAAGCGCCGCGAGAGGCGCCAAAGTACCGATCAAGCAGGGCATTGCCGGACAAGTAGCCGCGAGCCATGAACCCATATTGATCATGGGCGTCTTTCACTGGAAGCACTACCACGAAGATAGTGAGGACGCCCAGCCCGCCTGCGCCATGTGCGTCCCGCTTCTCGATGGCGATCGCCTGGTTGGCGTTCTCAACCTCAACGCCACCCCACAGCAGAGCTACACCGAGCGCCACCTTCGAACAATGAGTGTGTTTGGCAACCAGGCCGGTAAAGCCATCGCCCGAGCCCAGGCCGGAGAGTTTCAACGACGGAGGAATGACCACGGAGGCCTCCGCGTCATGCATGATCCACTGACGGGGCTGCCAAATCGGGCGCTCCTGTTCGACCGGGTCGGCAACGCCCTGGCCCGCCGCCGTCCTCCCGGTCACGCGGTCGCGGTCCTCTTCATCGATCTCGACGATTTTAAACGGGTCAATGACAGCCTCGGTCACGCCGCCGGCGATCAGGTCTTGATCGCGCTTGCCAAGCGCCTCCGAGCGAGCGTCCGCATGGGCGATTCAGTCGCCCATTCCGGCGGCGACGAATTCGCGATTCTCCTCGAGGCGTCCGATGCCGAAGAAGCGAGCGCCGCGGCCAACAGGATTCTCGGTGATCTCAACGAGCCGTTTGCTCTCGAGGGACGCGAAGTTCGCTTTTCCGCCAGTATCGGCATTGCGCTTGAATTCTCCAGCGATGTCGGCGCCGAAAAGGTCATTCGCAATGCACTGATGGCCCTCCACAACGCCAAGGCCAGGGGCAAGGGCCAGGTGGCTGTTTTCGAACAAAGCATGCACTCGAGCGCCCTCGACCGACTCGATCTCGAACATGACCTGAGAAACGCGCTCGAGGACAAGGGGCTCGACGTCTACTACCAACCGCTCATGCATATTCCGGACATGACGGTGTACGGTTTTGAGGCTCTCGTACGGTGGCACCACCCGCAAAAAGGTCTGGTGTCGGCGATGTCGTTTGTTCCGTTGGCCGAGGAGGCCGGCCTCCAACCAGTCATTGACCGCATGGTGTTGCAGCGGACCTGCGCCGAGGTCGTGCAACTCAACGCCGGGATCTTTGTCGGCAAACCGGCGGCCGCCCACGTCAATATCTCGCCCAACTCCCTCAACGAGGCCGATTTCGTCGCAAACCTGGCGACCGATATCATGGAGTCCGGGATCGAACCCAGCCACCTGGTGCTTGAAATCACCGAGGGCGTCATCATGCACGATATGGAGCAGGCCGCCAGCAAGCTTCGTGCGATCAAGTCCCTCGGCGTGAGGATGGCTCTCGACGACTTCGGAACCGGTTACTCATCTCTCAGCTATCTCAGACGCTTTCCGGTTGACGTTGTCAAAATCGACAAGATCTTTGTCGACGAAATCGAAACGGACAAAGGCGCCGCGGCACTGGTCCAGGCCATCCTTCGCCTCGGAGAGGGCCTCAGTTTCGAGGTTGTGGCCGAGGGCATCGAAACCGAGGGTCAAATGAAAAGCCTGGTTGAACTCGGGTGTGGGCGTGGCCAGGGCTACTTCCTAGCCAGGCCACTTTCGACCACCGAACTGCACAAATTCCTGGGCGGTATTAGACAGGTGTCGTGATATCCTGACAGTCGAGACGTCCTCTCAGGGAATAGCAATTGCGGTTCGTCCTCAACGACCGATTGGTGGAAACCAGACACTCGCCGGGAATGCCGGCTTTGGACTATGTGCGCCGTGTCGCTGGGCTCACCGGCGTCAAATATGCCTGCCGTGAGGGCGACTGCGGATCGTGTACGGTGCTCGTCGGGCATCGTCTGGGTGATGGCCTCCAATACCAGGTGGTGACGTCTTGCCTGGTGCCTCTCGGCGCGCTCGCCGACCGCCACGTTGTGACCGTGGAAGGCCTCAACCGCACTGAACTCACCCCCATCCAACAGGCATTCGTTGACAGCGGCGCGTCGCAATGCGGCTTCTGCACGCCGGGATTTGTCGTTTCACTGACTGGGCATCTCCTCGAAGCCGCGAGTTGGGACGTCCAGGATGCGATCGAAGCCGTGGCCGGGAACATATGCCGCTGCACCGGCTACGCCTCCATCATTCGTTCCATCGAGGGGCTGCTCGATGTTCTGAGAGACAAAATCGATCTGCAGGAACCGAGAATCCCCGCTCTGGTCCGCGGGAGATTTCTGCCCGATTCATTCCTTCGCATCGGCGACTTGCTCCCCACACCGGTCGCCGCAGATCTCGAACCGCCGTCCGAATCAGCGATCGTCGTCAGCGGCGGCACCGATCTCTACGTCCAGAGACCTCACCAACTCGAGGACGGGCCGGTCTATATCGTTCCCGGTCCGGTCACCCCCGCCATCAGCCAGGACGCCGGGTTTGTAAACCTCGCAGGCACTGCCACCGCCGAGGACATGAAACAGTCCAAGATCCTCGAATCTACGGTAGGGGGTGTCGATCGCGCCATGGAGCTCATGGGTTCGCTCCCGATCCGCAACCGAGCGTCAATCGCCGGCAACTTGGTCAATGCCTCTCCCATCGGCGATATGACCATCACCCTTTTGGCCCTCGACGCCGAGGTCGGATTGCTCGCCGGTGGTGATCGTCGTGTCATGCCGCTGCACGAGTTCTTTCTCGGGTACAAAAAACTCGACCTTCGCCCGGCCGAGATGGTGGAGTGGGTCAGGTTCGCCATCGACGGAGATCGCCTGCTTTTCAACTTCGAAAAGGTCAGCAAACGCACCTATCTTGATATCGCCTCCGTCAACACCGCCATCTCACTCAAACACTCCGGTGGAAAGCTTACTAACGTTCACGTGTCCGCTGGGGGTGTGGGACCGGTTCCGATGAAACTCGAACGGACGATGGCTCTTCTTGAAGGCAGCGAGCCGACGACCGAAACCGCGCTTGCAGCGGCCGAAACGGCCCGTACGGAAGTCTCACCAATCACCGATGTCCGGGGATCGGCGGCCTACAAGAGGCTCCTCCTCGGCCAACTGGTGCTCGCCCATTTTCAGGTTCTGTTCGAGCTGGACGCCGGACTCGGGGTGGAGGCATCGGCGTGAGTAACCACGAGATCGCCCCGCACACCCGCGGCGAAAGCCTCTTTATCGGTGATCTCCCGGATCCTCCAGGATTGCTGCACGCGGCGGTCCTGGCCTCGCCGGTTGCGCACGGGCATATCGTGCGACTCGACACCTCGGCGGCCGCGGGGATGAAAGGCGTGGCCTGCATCCTGACGGCCGCCGATATTCCCGGCGAGAATCAGATCGGCGGTATCGTCCAGGACGAACCCCTTCTCGCGGAGGGCGAGGTGCATTTCATCGGTATGCCGATCGCTGCGGTGGTGGCCGACACGCCGCGGCGGGCCCGCGCAGCGGCAGCTGCCATTGTGCTCGAGATCGAGGAGGCGCCGGGTATCTTCGACGCCCGGCAGGCGGCCGCTGCGGGCCAACTCATCGTCCCTTCGCGCACCTTTGCGCTGGGAGACGTCGAATCCGCGTGGGACGGTTGCGCGGTGGTCGTCGAAGGACAGACAGAGTCTGGCGGACAGGAACACCTCTACCTCGAGACCCAGGCCGCGCTCGTGATTCCCCAGGGCGGGGACAGGTTGCGGATACTGTCTTCGACCCAGGCGCCGACCGCGGTTCAGCGCGTCGCGGCCAAGGTCCTTGGTCTCCCCATGAACGCTCTCGAAGTCGATGTGGCCCGGCTCGGCGGGGCTTTCGGTGGCAAGGAGGACCAGGCGACGCCTTGGGCGGTACTGGCTGCCCTCGCCGCCCGCATCCTCAAACGGCCCGTTCGGATCGAACTCGAACGCGGCGAAGACATGCGCATGACCGGCAAACGCCACCCCTACTCGTCCGATTTCAAGATCGGGCTCGCCGAGGACGGCCGCATTCTCGCCTATGAAGCGACCTACTACCAGAACGCAGGCGCCGCAGCCGATCTCTCGCCGGCGATTCTCGAACGGAGTCTGTTCCACTCCACCGGCAGCTACTTCGTGCCCAACGTCCGCGTCACGGCGCTGAGCTGCCGCACCAATCTTGCGCCGTTCACAGCCTTTCGCGGCTTCGGAGCGCCGCAGGCCATGTTTGTCATGGAAAGCGCCATCACCACGGCCGCTGAGATTCTCGGGATCGACCGGCTCCTGATCCAACGGCGGAACCTCCTCGCCGAAGGTGACACCTTCCCTTATGGCATGAAAGCCCAACAAGGGAACGCACAGCGGGCCTTTGCCGAGGTCGAGAGGCGATTCGATGTGGCGGCGCTCCAGCGTGAAATCGCCGACCACAACGCTGCGAACAGTCGCTCCAAGCGAGGCATCGCCATGATGCCGGTGTGTTTCGGCATCTCCTTCACCTCGACCTTCCTCAACCAGGCCGCCGCGCTCGTCCACGTCTACACCGACGGCAGCGTCAGCGTGTCGACCGGGGCGGTTGAGATGGGGCAGGGCGTCAACGCCAAGATGCTCGGCGTGGCAGCACACACGCTGGGGATCGACCCCTCCCGCATCACTGTCGAAACCACAAACACGCTCAGGGTTGCCAACACCTCCCCCACCGCCGCGAGTTCCGGTGCGGACATGAACGGCGGCGCCACCGAGATCGCCTGCCGCACCCTCCTCGATCGATTGCGGACGGTTGCGGGTCAGGTTCTCGAAGCCTCTGCAGATTCCATCGCCATCCGAAACGATCAGGTTCTGGTCGACGGTGTTGTCAGCGATTTGACCTGGGAAAAGCTGGTCTGGGAGACCTACTTCCGCCGCGTCAGCCTCTCCGCCCAAGCCCATTTTGCGACACCAGGAATTCATTTCGACCGTGAAACCGAGAAGGGCGAGCCCTTCGCCTACCACGTGTATGGCAGTGCCGTCGTCGAGGTCACGGTTGACGGCCTCAGGGGGACCTACACCATTGATCGGGTGCGGGCGGTGCACGACGCGGGCCGCAGCCTCAACCCAATCGTCGACATGGGGCAGCTCGAGGGCGGTCTCGTACAGGGTATCGGTTGGATGACGATGGAGGAACTGCTCTTTCGTGACGGCAGGAATCTCACGGATACTCTCAGCACCTACAAGATCCCCGACATTCTGGCGACGCCGATGATCGAGGGCCACTTTCTCGAGGACGCCGACAACCCGAACGCGATCCTCAAATCAAAGGCCATTGGCGAGCCGCCTTTGATGTACGGCATCGGCGCCTACTTCGCCCTCCTCGACGCCATGAGGGCCTACCGCCCCGACCGCGAGGCCTTCTTCGACGCCCCCATGACACCCGAGAAAGTCCTCATGTTCCTCCACGGCGACCGCTGACACGCGGCAGGGAATTCAACGCAAAGTCGCCAAGACGCAAAGGCGCAAAGACTGCCCACAGATCACCCAGATTGACCCAGATAGCCACCCATACGGAGAAACCGCAGATAGCGCAGACAGACGCAGATTTTCCTGCCGAAGTGAACATCATGGTTTTCATCCGCCACCCGCTCACACGGTCGCCCTCGGAATTCAACGCAAAGACGCAGAGAAGTCGAGGGCCAGTGGGCACGGGAGAAAGGGGGAAAGGGGGACCGCGCGGATACGTGCCTCGTGCGGCGGAGGTGCCATCTTTTGCATTGTTTGACGCCTCTGTCTTCAACAGACCCGTGGGGCGTCTTGGGCAAACAATGCTAAAGGTGGCTCCCCCCGGGAAGCGCGTTCTCAATGGCGGGTTCGCTCGAACCCTCGAAAACGGCACGACGGCCTTCGTGCGGCGGAGGTGCCATTTATCGCATTGTTTGGGCTCGCCTCATCAATCCGCCCACACCGCTCGGGCAAACAATGCGATGGGTGGCTCCTCCCGGGAACCGCGCTCTGAAAGGCGGGTTCACTCGAACGCCCAAGAGA
>JASJGQ010000004.1:0-6350 GCA_033791425.1 Acidobacteriota bacterium | reverse complement strand
TCGCCCCGACATCCAGGAATTGTTGACCGGTTCGACCCGAGAGGGCGATCCCGTCGGGAAGCGACGCTGCGATTTCACGCAGGTGGGCGTCTCCAGGAAACCATGTCACACATTGGCGCTCAATGTTGGCGTTCACAGCTTCCAGGGCGTCCGCGGTCGCTTCCATGGTTATGACCGGAACGCCTTCCGGCCAACCGTCAACCCGCAACTTCCCGTTGCGGAGAACAAACAATGGAACACCAAACACCGCGAGATAATTCTGGGCCTGCTCCGCCGTAAATCCGCTGCCGTCCTTATCCGGCCGGTTGCCGAGGATTGCCACGACCGCCCGGCGCCGTGGTCCCGCCGCCGCGACCAGGCCCGAAGTCGCAATCGCGTCCGCGATCCGCGGGTTGCCCTCGATCTTCGCCGAACCGTAGTTGAACATCAGCATCAGCCAGTTCGGCCTGCCCTGACTGAACCCGTTGGCGCGCTGGAGGTTTTCGTTCGACAACACGAACCACATCTTTTCCGCGTCGATCAGACTGCTTTCCGACCGTTTCCAAGCGTTCTTGGGTCTCGCATCAGAGCCCTTTGAGCCCTGTTGGACCAACGAGTCGAACTGCTTGGTGGTGCTCGTCGTTGTCGGCATCATGCCTTTCGTCCAACCACTGGCCATCAGGGTCCGGTAGCCGGCGGTCGGATCGAGCACGAAGACGATCTCGAAGCCGGCGGCGTCGGCGACCTGGACGGTGTCGCCGAGGGCGGCCGTCACCCTGGAACAGGGATCTTGACCATCACCATCAACGGTCAGGGCGACCGCCGACAAACCCGCCTCGGTGACGCCGCCGAAACCGCCGGAAAGCGCCACGGCCTCGGCCCTCCTCCCATCCGGAAAGATTGCCGATGCCGCCAACACATGGGGCTTTTTCGCATCCGGACAGGGAAAGGCGAAAGAACGGCCATCCTCTCGGATGCGCAGGATCTGTCCGTTTTCGGTCACTTCAAGCAGGACCGGGTTCTTCTTCGATGGGTGCGACCACAGGGCCTTCCCGCCGCAGACCCCGTTTGCCTTGCGGGGAGCGAGCTGGATCACCAGCTCCGCTTCCTGACCCGGTCGATTCATCCAGCGGCTGGCGTGACCCGTGATCTCCCCGGAACCGTCGGTGCGCACGAGCTCCAGAAGATGAACGTGGGGAGCATCGCCGAAGTCGACCCCGCACTGGGTGGTGGTTGCGGACATCGAGCACACCTTTTGTCCGTCGAGATAGAGCACCGCCGGCTCACCGCCGGCGCCCAGATCGACATCGACGGAGTGCTCCCCGGTGACCAGCCCGACCGGATAGGTGAGGATCGAGAGATCGGCCGATTCTGCCGCCGCGCCCACCACCGCGCAGCTCGCAACGAGCCAACCCGACAACGCTATGATGACTCGTGCCTTCATCATGACCCACCTCCAGGAGCTCACGCCCGGCCCCGACCACGCAAACGCGGCGACGCGCCAGGCATTGATTCGAGCCCAGCCTATCCGCGAGGCTGCGAACACGCAATCCCAGCTTCTCTTCGATCGCTTCACGCCATCGGGATTTGTTGCGGAACACCAACAGCTGTGGGAAACTTCATCGACGTATTTTCAAGGGCCGAACACTGGTGGGAACGGGTTCACAAGTCTTTCAGCAGAGGCTCACGGTTTCGGCCGCAACACTGATCAGGAGGACGAGAAATGAAGAGACTCACACTAACAGCGATCATGATCGTCGCAGCCGTCGCGCTGACCCAGGGCTGCGCATCCTCACATTCCGCCATGACCTTTGAACCCGGCACCATCGACGCAGGGAAATATGTGCCCAAGGTGGACCAGTTCGTGATCATCGCCGACGGTTCCCTGTCCATGGCCGATCGCGCCAACGGGCACCGCAAGCTCACGATCTCAGAGGATCTGTTGTCCAGCCTCAATCAGACGATCCCGAGCCTCGGTTATGAGGGCGGTCTGAGGACATTTGGGCGCGGCCTCTGCAAATCGAAGGGCAAGACCGTCTCGATCGTCGAGGTGGCCGACTATCTGTCGAGCGCTTACGGCGACGGGGTTGCCCGATACCAGTGCGCCAATGGTTCGAGCCCCCTCAACCTCGCTCTGGACGCCGCAGGCTCCGACCTCACGGACAGAAAGCTGCCGAGCGCGATCGTCATAGTCAGCGACGGTCTGCACATGGGCAAGAAAGAGATCGCTGCGGCCACCGCGCTCAAGACCGCATTCGGCGACGCCATCACGATCTACGCGGTCCAAATCGGCGACTCTGCCACCGGACATCAGCTCCTCCAACAGGTGGTGGCTGCAGGCGGTAAGGGTTACGTCAAGTCCGATTTTGATCTGATGATGTCCGACGCGATGGCAGCGTTTGTGGTCGATGTCTTCCTCTACCCCGACGACGACAGCGACGGCGTGGCAAACTACCTCGACAAATGTCCCGACACCCCCAAAGGCGTCAAGGTCGACAGCGACGGCTGTCCGATCGACAGTGACGGAGACGGTGTCCCGGACTACCTCGATAAGTGCCCTGGCACTCCGAGGGGAACCAAGGTTGATGCCAAGGGATGTCCCCTTGATTCGGATGGCGACGGTGTGCCCAACGCGATGGACAGATGCCCCGGCACCCCCAGAGGGATGGCGGTGGACGCCAACGGGTGCCCGGACACCGATGGTGACGGCGTGCCCGACAATCTCGACAAATGCCCGGGTACGCCCAGGGGTGTGCCGGTCGACGACACCGGTTGTAAATTGGCCGGGATCGAGGTCGCCGGCAACGAGTGGTTCGTGCGCGGCAAGGTCCTCTTCGCCGTCAACAAGGCCACCCTCAACCCCGAAGCTCAGGAACTGCTGATCAAGGTTGGTAATTTCCTCAAGAAGAACTCCCAGTACATGGTGGAGGTCCAGGGCAACACCGACAACACCGGGCCCATGGCGTGGAACATGGAGCTCTCCAAGAAGAGGGCCGACGCCGTCAGAAATTTCCTCGTCAGCAACGGGGTGAGCGAAGGTCGATTGACCACCAGGGGCTTTGGGCCCAATGAGCCCATCGCACCCAACAACACGGCCGAGGGCCGCGCCAAGAATCGTCGCGTGGACTTCATGCCGACCGAGCGCTGATTGCGGATTCAGTCCATTGCAACGACCCGGCCCGCGCCGGGTCGTTTTTTTAGTATACTTCCGAGGTGGCCGCTCCAATGAGATCTTGCTCGTCAGCGCAGAGGCGATTGGTAGTTCTCTCCTTCGCGTTGGCCGTGGCTCGGCTCGTTGATGCCCAACAGACGGACAGTCCCGCGCCGGTCATACCAGGGCTCTTTGCCCTCGGGATGACCGAGCCGGGCGTTTCGGACGGCACGGTCAATGATGTTCGAATACCCCTCGGCTTGACCATCATCCCAGTCGAAGACCGGAGCTGGGGCCTCCGTCTTCGACTCATCGTCTACGCCGGGATCTACGATCTAAATTTCGATAATGTGGTCGATCTCGACCTTAGATTTCAGTCCCTGGCGGCCACCCCGGGAGTGGAATTCCTGGTTCCTGTTGGAAAGGGTTGGACTCTCAAACCCTTTACCGAGATCGGCTATGCGCACGATTTCGACCAGAACATCGACTTTGGCGTGTGGTCGGTCGGCATGCGAACTCTCACCGAGTGGCAGCACCGTAGGGTCGCGATCCGCCTTGGCACAAAAGTCCAGTTTTTGTCGACCTTCAAATCGGATCTCGAACTCTCGGATGAATTCTACGAGCTCCAGCTCGGGCTTGATGTTGGGTTTCCACTCGGACTCAACATCTCCGGTAGCGAGGCCTATTTGAGCCCCTACGGGTTCCGTCGCCAGTACATCGACGCCTCGATCGAACGGCCCCAGGGCGAACCGATCGACTTTACGTACACCAACGAGTTAGGCCTTGCATTCGGCACCCGCCCTAAGATCAAGCTGTGGTTCATCTCGTTGCCACGCATCGGCATCGGCTATCGATGGGGTCCGGAACTGACCGGCTGGCGTCTGAGCTTCGGCTTTCCCTTTTGATCCGGTCGACTCAAAACGTGTAGAGCAATCGCAGGGTCCAGCCTTCGTACGAAAAATCGCTCCCGAGGCTGTTGAAGAGGATTTCGACCTTCAGTTTGCCAAACAGCTCGACTCCGCCTCCAAGTCCCCAGGAACCGCCGTCGGTGCTGCCGTCGAGCGCTTCCGAAAAAGAAACATCCGCGTAGCCGAACCTCCCGGCGATGTACGCGGGACCGATAAAGAAGCGCCCGATGGCGTAGAGCTGATAGTAGGACGCCTCGATGTCCACGTCTTTGGCCTCACGTGAAAACCCGTACTCGAGCCCGACACCGGCTTCGATCAGGGGAATCTTGAACGCCAACTCGAGCCCCAAAGTGTAACCCGTGTCCGCGCTGACACTGATGTTGCCGGCATCGAAATCTCCGCTGAAGTCGGCGCCGACCGCGAGATTGAAGTCAAAAGCCGCCGCCGGAGCTGCGGCCAGGGCGACGAGACAGACGACTGTGAACATCCGCTGGAACATGAACCCTCCCCGTTTCCTCAGGTCGAAGCTAGCTTATCCCGGAGTGTGAGAAAACTCACTTGTGTGGACGATCCAAGGGGTTTGCGGCATTCGATCCTGTCGTTTTATGAGCTACATCACACTCCAAAAACAACCCCGATTTCGCCAATTGCGGTCGATCAACCTGCAATCCACATCGAAATTCTCCATAAGCCTCGTCTCTGGAACGACCTGAAGAGAATCTCCCGGCCATTTTCCAATCATCGTAAAGGCCCCGGAAATCGAGATCACCCCTTGACAGCAGGGAATCTCGTCGATATGTTGTTCTTAACTCATGATGGAGGGTGGAATATGTCTAAGAGGAAACTGGGGTTCATAGTCGTAGCATTGATGATCGTCGGCGCAATTGTGCCGGCAATACTCGCACCCGGCATAGCCGAGGCGGCGGATGTCTACCAGATGGGATGGATGGTTTATACACCGAATCATCCCAACGGTTGTGCACCACTGCCGTATGACTGCTATGTGATCTGGGTGTATCCATCTGCCCCGTAGGGGGAGAGTCCTCGGCACCACGGGATATTTGGTCAGGCTGAGGTCATGCGACACACCGTGAGGGTGTTTGTGCAAGGACTTTGCGGGGCCCTGCTCTGTGCATGGGTTCTGGCAACGCCGGTTCAACCTATCGATGGAATGTGCACGACACGCGCCGTCGATCTCGGCAAACCGGCGTACATGATCGTGGACGCAGTGGTCCGCGGAGAGAAGCTTCTTCTGCCCGACTATACGAGTGGGCTCAGAGAGGTCGATCTCCGAACCGGGAAGGATCTGCGTTCAATTCTCCCGATGGGCACCGAAAGAGGTCAGGTCACCGGTCCGCAGCATCTGGGCTGCGGACCGGAGCGCTGCCTGGTTTTCGGTGACCGGTATTTCTGGGTCTATTTCGACACCAGCTGGCGTTTTCTGCTCGAGTATCCGGGAATGCGAAGCTCACCCAGCGGACAGCCTCTGGTTTTCAGTGACCGCACGGTGATCTACGGAATCGCCCGACCGGACGCATCGGTGGGTGGTACGCCCTACCTGTTCATCCAATACGATGACGGGGAGATCGTGCCGTTGCAGGAGTATCCGGCAAACATGCCCATGCCGGACACGATCAAACGAATCCACTTTCAGGGAATTACCAGCGGGGGCCTGGCTGCTCTGCCCGATGGCGGATGGGTCTTCATCGACCCGCGCAGCTACTCGGTGTTCGTCTTTGACGAAAACGACCGCCTGAAAAAAGTCTGGCGCGGTACGAACCCGCGGTTCCGCCCGCCGAACTGGGGTGCCTATACGCCGATCCACGACCCCTCGGGACTCAAGGAATACGCGCGTTGGGAACTCGCTCAATCACTGGTCAAACGACCTGTGGTTTTGGGAGACGATCTTATCGGCGTTGTCTTCGGGCTGCCCGATGGGCCGCTCCGGCAGCGCCACGAACTCGATCTGTACCGTTTGAGCGGCGAACCGGTCGCGGTCGGGCTTTCGCTGCCCGGCGTCGTCGCGGGTCGTCTCATTGCGGCTGATGCTGATAACGACCGGCTGATTCTGGTCGGTCAGGAAACATGGGAGCCTTCGTCAAAAACCATCGTATGGCAGGTGGACGTGCCGAATGCGGAGGTTCCCCGGTAACGAACGCACTGGAGAACATCATGAAACATAGGACGCTCGTCATCGTTGCAGGGTTGGCGATGGTTGCCGCCGTGGCCGGGGCCGAAACTCCGGTGCTCCAAGCGGACGGAACAACGGCTCACGACGTTCTCACAGTGACGACAGACGCCGGCGTATGGGT
>JASJGQ010000003.1:0-5840 GCA_033791425.1 Acidobacteriota bacterium | reverse complement strand
ACCATGCGTCAGATCCCCGATCGCGATCCCTGGGAGCGCATCGAGATGCGCTACCAGGAAGGCCAGGTTGTCGAGGGAACGGTCGAGAACGGAGCGGACTTCGGCGTGTTTGTCGAGCTCGAACCCGGTCTCAGCGGTCTGATCCCGATTTCCGAACTCGGTATGGAGAGGGACACCGACCCCAGGACGGCCTTCAAACCGGGCGAAAAGATCAACCTCAAGCTGATGTCCGTGGATCCCGAGCGCCGCAGGATCAGCCTCTCGGTGCGCGCCTACAAGAGCGATCTCGATCGTCAGGAGTACAGCCAGCACATGGACTCCGGCAGTGGGGGAGAGCCCGCCATGACGGGTTTTGCCGCGCAGCTGCAGGCGGCCCTTGGCAAGGCTGATAAAAAGAAGCCGGCCAAAAAGAAAAAGAAAAAGTAATGGGGCGGGGGTGAACCCCCCTTCCGTGACAATCAATGCGGGGAGGGGTTGATCCTCTCCCTTTTTCGTTAGTTCATCCGGAACAACCAAAGATCAACCTGTGGGCTATGCAGGTGGTTCGTGTCAGGTTCAGGAACAGGGGCAGGCACGGCGGCAGAATCCAGCGGCAGGGACCGGAGCGGCGGTCTGGTTCCGCGGGCGGGCGCTGATCCCTGTCGCGGGCGCTGTCTGCGGCCCCTGTTCCTGCCGCTGAAGCTGCACCGGCTTCCGGACTCCAGTGCCAGAGCTGGGAGGACGGAGATTCCAGCCTGAGATCAGTTTCCTCACCGAAATCCGGGTGGTCTTTCTCGTTGTGGATCTTGGATCGGCCCGCCTGGGACCGGTTTCGGGGGAAGACGGGTGTGGGAACTGGAGGCGACGCCCGGATTCGAACCGGGGATAAGGGCTTTGCAGGCCCCTGCCTTACCACTTGGCGACGTCGCCCTCAGGGGCGGTAGTCTAGTCGACGGCCTGGTGAGGGTCAAGATCGATCTGTTGTTTGGCGGAGTGAACAGCGCCGGTGAGCAGAAAAACACCCGGCCGTCGGCCGGGTGCGGAAAAATTGAATTTTGGAGCGGGAGACGGGATTTGAACCCGCGACGTCAACCTTGGCAAGGTTGCACTCTACCGCTGAGTTACTCCCGCTCAGCCCCCTTGAAAGGGGAGGGTTAATCTAGCAATCACGGATGATGGTGTCAACTCCCCCGGGCTGGGTGTCGGCACGAATCCTGGTCAGCGGTGACGCTACTGATGCTTCTCCTTCATCCCGGCCACCATCCACTTGCGGGCGAGGATGAGCGCGACCGGTGTAATCATGGCGATAAGTCCGTATATCAGCCACATGAACTCAGTGTTGGTGGGGAGACCCGACTCGGGTTTGGGAATGTAGGTCGC
Source organism: Acidobacteriota bacterium (assembly GCA_033791425.1). GTDB lineage: Bacteria > Acidobacteriota > Thermoanaerobaculia > Thermoanaerobaculales > Sulfomarinibacteraceae > Sulfomarinibacter. Next base: position 4,481 of record JASJGQ010000003.1, on the reverse strand, counting down.
GACAAAGTACCCCGAGTAAAGTCCGGTTACGAACTTCGTCAGGAACCATGGAAACTGACCGATCCCCATGTAGATGCCGGTCTTTCCAGGTGGTGCGACCTCCGCGATCCACTGCAGGAACCGTGGTTGCCACATGGCTTCGCCGATGGACATCAGGAGAATATAGGTGAGGAACGGAAGCATGAAGGGGCCGATGACCAGCAAGAACGTCGGCAACGCCATGACCAGGGTACCGATGATCATCATGGTGTAGACGTTCGCGCGGGCGGTCAATCCGGCCACAAGGGGCGCGAAAATGAAAATGAGGATCGGGTTGATGTTGGAGAAGAACTCGAAATAGTCGCTCATCACTGAACCGCGGAACGCTCGGTCGAGGTAGTAGGGGAGAGTCAACCAGTTGTGAGCGAACAGGGTCTGTACGGGAATGAGGATGAAGATGAAGAAGGTGAAACGGCCATCTCGAAACGGATGATCCGGACGGACCCTCAGGTATTCGAAGACTGAAAAAGTGGCCAGAACGGCGGCTCCGAGGTACATGATGATCGGGTTCACGCCGAGGCGACCTGTGGCGGCGGCGATTGATGCCCCCAGCGCGATGGCCGTCAGGGACGCCAGGATGAAAAATCTCAGATTTCCGCCCGTTGCCGCGTGGACGCCTTCCTTGGGCGAGGCGTCCTCTTTGGTCTCCAGGTCGCCGCTCGTGGCCAGTTCGGCGGTTTCCCGAGCGACCCGTTCGACAGCCGCCGCGTCGGTCTTGCGAGTCAACACTGTGACGGAGATGACGAGTGCAACGATGCAGAGGAGGGTATAGGTCCAGAAAACGGCGGTGAGGCCGTTGGGCGGAAAGACATCAACGAAATTGTGGCGAATGGCCGGCGACACAAAACCCGAGAAGAACGCTCCGAGATTCATGAGTCCGTAGACGACCGCGTACCCCATCGCCGCGGTTTTCGGGTTGGTGTAGCGTTTGACGCCGGCGTAAACGGCGGGTTGATAGAGGCCGTACGCCACGACGTAGATCAGCAGGCCGAGTGCCATCATCATGAACATCGGTGAGCCGATACCCTGTCCCAATGACAGGGTGCCCGATAGGGCGATGAACCCCCTTCCAATGACAAACATCACGAAAGCGATCGTGAGGGTCTTCGGGACACCGATCTTGTCGCACACGCCCCCCAGAAAAAGCATTGCGAAGGTGATGCCTGCGGTGACGACCGAGTACACCCATCCGGCGTGCAGATCGCTCAACCCGACGTTCTCCGAACAGTACTTGCCGAGGATCGTCAGGATTCCGAAGTAAACGAGGCCCTCGATGACGTAGGGAATGTTGACGCCCCAGAGGGCCTTTGGGGCCTTGATGAAAGCGATGAGGGTCGTGCCAAGTTCTTTGAACGCCTCGCTGACGATCTGACCGATCGTCTTTGCTTCTTCCTTTTCGATGCTTTCACCCATTTCGTGTTCTCCCTCTTTTTGGCGTAGGCGGTTTTCGCAGCGTGATTGTCTCAGAGTTCTACTGTTCCGCGGACATTGGCACCATCCGCGAGGCGGGCGCCTTCTTCGACGGTGCGGATCACGGCCGCGCCTTCGACGGTGACCGCGTTTCCGAAAACCACGTCTCCCTCGACCGTCAGGCTGCTGCAGCGGCGCAACGACGGGGGGCCCTGCGGGAAGCGATCTTCAAATGCGTCGATCATCTTGAAGAAGCGCTGGTCGAGATCGATCACCGGTGGGTCCGTAAGGTCGGGGTCCAGTACGACCTGCCAGTCATCGGTCAGCAGGTAGGCGTCGGAACGAACAGCCAGTAGATCATCGGTGTTCTTGACAGGCGAAAAGCGCCGCCTCGGAACTCTGACCGCGGCTGCCTTTTCAAAAAGCGAGATCGCGGCGCCCATTGCCGTTTCGAGTTGCAGCACTGGTGGGGAAGTCGGGTCCCGTGGGTCGAGTCGTTTGCGGTTGACGATGGTGTCGAGCGGGAGGAATCCTCCACCCGCTTCGAGGGCTTTCGCGAGCGACGGCAGGTGCAACCAGAGACTGTTGGTGTTGAAGTAGCGGTGGCGTGCAGTGTCTTGAAAGGCGGCTTCGTCCTGCGGACGGCACTGGGCCGATTCGCGGAGGGCCAGGCGGCCGTCCGTCAGGCGGCAGACGTGACCGCCTTTGCGATCGGCCGTGGAGCGGTCGGCCGCCTCCATCACGAAGTCATGGCCCTGGGCAACCATGAAACCGAGGATGCCCGGATCGAGGACCGCTCCAAGATTGTCGGCGTTGGATACGAAGGCGTATTCGATTGCCTGATCGAGAAGTCGTTCGAGCAAACCGGAGGCGGCGATCGCGGTGTAGAGATCTCCGTGTCCCGGGGGGCACCAAGCCAAGTCGTTGCCGGTACCTCCTGCGGGAGCCAGGTCCGAGGCCAGGATCTTTGGGACCCGGTTTTGCAGGAAACCGCTCGGGAGAACGGGGTGGGCAAGATCGGGATATCGGGAGAGGATGTCTTCAGATGCGTTCGCGGTGTGCACGCTGTTCATGAGGATGAGCGGGATCGTCGAACCGCAGCGGGACCGGACGGCCAGTACCTGGCGTGCGGTCAGGTCAAGAAAGGTGAGACCGTCTCGAATTTCGAGCAGGGACTTGGCTGTTTCGAGCCCCATGCCGGTTCCGAGACCACCGTTGAGCTTGATGACGGCGGCCCGATGCAGTGCGCTCTCACCGGACTCCCGAAAGTCCCCGAATAGTTCAGAGTCGGGCAGAACATCAACGGGTTCGATGTCGTCTTCGCCCAGGAACTCTCGTTCGCCTGAGGCGACCCGCTTGAAATTGAAGGTGAAGGATGCGATCGCAGGAGCTGACGCCCCCGACTGTTTCATGAGGTCGGTACAACGCTCCAAATGTTCTATCGAAGTGTGATCAGCGGACAAATGTAGCTCCTTTTGAGCGTCTGCTGTCATAATAGTAGCGTGAGACGAATCGGATCGCTTTTTGCGGGTCTGGGAATCCTGTTGGCGTCGGCGCAATCCGGTGCCAACGGTGCTGGCTCTCCGGCCAACGCCACAACAAGGGTTTACGAGCGTGCAGAAGTTCGCAAGCTGATTCAGCAGGTGAGCACGGAACACGGCCTCGACCCCAAGCTGATCGATGCTCTGGTGCGTGTCGAGTCCGGATACAACCCGAATGCCGTTAGCCGGAAGGGAGCGATGGGCTTGATGCAGCTCATGCCGGCGACCGCGAAACGCCTCAACGTCGACGACCCGCTCAATCCGGCGGACAACATCCGAGGGGGTGTTCGGGAGTTCTCCCGGCTGGTAAGCCGCTATTCGGGAAACCTCAAACTCGCTCTGGCCGCCTACAACGCGGGTGAGGGCGCAGTGGCGCGGTACCGGGGCGTGCCTCCCTATGCCGAAACCCGATCGTATATTTCAAAGATACTTTCCATCTATACCGGCCGGCCCTACCGGCTCGCCGGGTCCTACCGGGCGGCCCCGGTGCGGATGTTGCGGAATCCCCGTGGTGCGACGATCATCACCAACGTCGGGTCCGCCGGGTCGTCAAGCGCCGGTCAGGAATCGGCCTTCAATGGTGGCCCTCTCAAGGGTGGATTTGGGACTTCGCAGTAGGCTGCAAATACCGTACAATTGAGCCATACCGAGTTTGCACCTTCGAGGAGAAACAGCACTTGAGGCAATCTACATGTCGGTGAAGCGTCAGGTTGCAGCCGGTAGTTGGATCGTGTTTGCGATTCTGTCCGTGCTGTCGGTGGGCTGTTCGTCGATCATGTCGTCAGCGACAGCCAACCTCGCCGACAGCCTGACCGGTGCCATCCTGAATCAGAACGACCCTGAGACGGTTCGACAGGGAGCGCCCGCCTACCTTCTCTTGATCGACGGTTTGATCGCCGAAAGTCCCGACAACACGGATCTGCTGCTCGCCGGCGCCGGGCTCTACTCCAGCTATGCAGGTGCGTTCGTCGACGATCGCGATCGCGCGGCAAAGCTGTCCGAGAAGGGCCGTGATTATGGATGGCGGGCCATGTGCAGCAGCGACCGCTCGGTATGTGGCAGCTGGGCCGCACCATACGACGAATTCGAACACGTGATCTCCGGGATGGGAATCAAGGAATTGCCGGTTCTCTACGGAGCGGGCGCGGCGTGGGCGACGTGGATCACGGCCAACAAGAGCGACTGGTCGGCGGTGGCCGACAAGGCTCGCGTCGATTACATGATGCAGCGCGTGGTGGAGCTCGACGACACGTATGACGACGGAGCGGCGTATTTATATCTCGGGGTGCTGGCGACGATTCTGCCGGAAGCTATGGGTGGTCAACCGGAGGACGGGAGGATGGCGTTTGAGCGTGCCATCGAGCTCTCCGCAGGACGCAACCTGATGGCCAAGGTGCTGTTGGCCGAGGATTACGCCCGGCTCGTGTTTGACTCCGAGCTCCACGATAGCCTGTGTCAGGAAGTCATCGATGCCGATCCTGTCGCTCCGGG
>JASJGQ010000002.1:0-14029 GCA_033791425.1 Acidobacteriota bacterium | reverse complement strand
GCCTCGGCAATGTGGGAGCCAGGCACCTCCGCCGCACGCGGCCCCCCGAAATACCCTGCTACCCTTGTTTGTTGTCATAGACCGAACAGGAAAGAGGGCAAGGGGAGAGACTATGCCTCGGACGCGGGTGTATGAAGCGGTGACGGAAAGGTTGGAGATCCTCGACACGGAAGGCCGGGTCGATGGTGAACTGATGCCGGGGCTCGATCCCAGCCAGATCCGCAGTATTTACAGAGATATGGTGCTGATGCGGACCTTTGACGGCAAGGCTCTCAACCTCCAGCGCCAGGGCCGAATGGGGACCTGGCCACCGATCAAAGGGCAGGAGGCTGTCCAGGCCGGCGTCGCTCTGGCGATGGGAGAAAAGGACTGGTTGATCCCGGCCTTTCGCGAACACGGCATCATGGTTTTGCGTGGCGTGCCCCTGCACCTGGTCTATGCCTACTGGGCGGGTGACGAACGCGGTTCGTGCTACCCGGAAGACGTCCGTTGTTTCCCGGTCGCGGTGCCGGTCGGCAGCCAGTGGCAACACGGCACCGGGGTCGGGCTGTCGCTCAAACTGCGGGGCGAAGAAGCAGTGGCGGTGACCCTCGGCGGCGACGGTTCCACCTCCGAAGGCGATTTCCACGAGGCGGTGAACTGCGCCGGGGTGTTCGACTCCAAGACGGTCTTCGTGATCCAGAACAACCAGTGGGCGATCTCGGTTCCGCTTCACAAACAGACCGCGGCCAAAACCCTCGCCCAGAAGGCCCACGCTTACGGTGTGCCGGGCATCCAGGTCGACGGCAACGATGTTTTTGCGGTCTACGTGGCCGCGCACGAGGCGATCGAGCGGGCGCGCAGCGGCGGCGGCCCGAGTCTCATCGAAGCGGTGACCTATCGGCTCGGCGACCACACCACTGCCGACGACGCGACCAGGTACCGCGAAGACGAGGAGCTCAAGATGTGGGAGGGCCGGGATCCGATCCTCCGGCTCCGGCGCTATCTCGAACTGCAGGGTCTGTGGGACGACGACCAGGAAACGGTGCTGGTCGAGGAGGCGACGGCGTGGGTCGAAACCCAGGTCCAGCTGCTGGAAGACATGACCCCGCAGGAACCGGAAGCGATCTTTACCCACATGTACCACGAGATGCCGCCCCACGTCGCTGAACAAATGGCCGCACTGGCAGAGGAGCTGCAGTCATGAGTTCGCCAAAGGCGGATCGGAAGCTGCGGGCGGTGCCCGAGATGGCAACCGAGAAGTTGACCATCGCCCAGGCGGTCCGCGACGCGATGGCCGAGGAGATGGAGCGCGACGAGCGGGTGCTGGTGCTGGGTGAGGATGTCGGGGTCGACGGCGGCGTCTTTCGCGCCACCGACGGGTTGATCGAGCGCTTCGGCGCCGATCGCGTCATCGACACGCCGTTGGCCGAGAGCGCGATCATCGGCATGTCGGTGGGTCTTGCCGCGACCGGCTTCCGACCGATCGCTGAGATCCAGTTCATGGGCTTCGTTTACCCGGCCATCAACCAGCTCTTCGCTCACGCGGCGAGGATGCGCAACCGGACGCGCGGGCGGTTGGGCTGCCCCATGGTTGTCAGGATGCCGTTCGGTGGCGGCATCCACCCACCGGAGCATCACTCCGAGAGCTACGAGGCGCTGTTCCTCAACACCCCCGGTTTCAAGGTGGTGGTTCCCTCCAACCCGTACGATGCCAAAGGGCTGCTGGTCTCCGCAATCCGCGACGAGGACCCGGTCCTCTTCATGGAGCCCAAACGCATCTACCGGGCATTCCGCGAGGCGGTGCCGGCAGAAAGCTACACCGTGCCCATCGGCACGGCGGCGATCGCTCGCGAAGGCACGGATGTGACCCTGATCTCGTGGGGCGCCATGGTCCGCGTCTGTCTCGACGCCTCCGAGGTCCTGGCGCGCCAGAATGTCAGCGCGGAGGTGGTTGATCTCCGGTCGCTGAACCCGCTGGATCGCGAGACCATGATCTCGAGCGTCGTCAAGACGGGTCGTGCGGTGGTGGTGCACGAGGCGCCGAAGACCGCGGGTTTTGGGGCCGAGATCTCGGCCCAGATCAACGAGCACGCCCTCCTGCAGCTGGTGGCCCCCGTGCAGCGGGTTGCGGGGTTCGACGTGGTGTTTCCGTTGGCGCAGAACGAGAAGCTGTATCTGCCGTCGAGAGAGCGCGTCGTCAAAGCGGTCGAGGCCACGCTGGCGTTCTGAGCGTCCCGAACCGGGACCCGCTATCATGTGGCCGCACAATTGATCAAAGAGGAGTAGGAGTATGGCGTTCGTCTTCAACTTTCCCGATGTGGGTGAAGGGATCCACGAGGGACAGGTCGTGGAGTGGCTGGTGTCCGAGGGCGAGGTGGTCGCCGTCGACCAGCCGCTTCTCAAAGTGGAGACCGACAAGGCAGTGGTCGAGCTGCCGTCTCCCCGCGCCGGGACCATCTTAAAGCTGCACGCCGACGCGGACGCGGCGATCTTTGTCGGCGATCCGCTGGTGACGATCGGCGAGGCCGGCGAGGATGCCGGTGTCGAGCCGGCGGGCGACGCCGAACCGGCGCCTGAAGCACCCTCGGCCCCACCGGTCGAAGCGGAAGCCCCGGCCCCTGCCGTTGCAGCCCGAAGACCTCTGGCGACGCCGCGCACCCGCGCCCTGGCTCGCAAACTCGGGGTCGACCTGGCGAGTGTCCAGGGCACCGGCTCGGGTGGCCGCATCACCGATGAGGACGTCCAGCAAGCCAAGGACGGCGGCGGGTCGGCTCCCGCCCGGACGGCGGCGGCTGCGCCCCCGGCCGGGGTTTCGGCCTCCACGGTCGATGGCGAGGTGGAGCGGGTGCCCATCACCCACCTCCGCAAGGTGATCGCCAACGCCATGCGCTATTCCAAACAGCACTCGGCCCACGTGACGCACGTCGACGAGGCGGACGTCACCGATCTCATGGACCACTACCGGCGCGCCAAACCGGTGATCGAGGAGCGCACGGGTGTCAAGTTCACGGTGCTGCCGTTTTTCATCAAGGCACTGGTGGCGACGCTCAAGAAATACCCGATCTTCAACGCCTCGGTGGACGAAGAACAGCAGGAGATCCTGTTCAAGAAGTACTACAACATCGGCATCGCGGTGGACACGCCCGAGGGGCTGATCGTGCCGGTGATCCGCGACGCCGACCGCAAGGACATGGTGGATATCGCGGCGGAGGTGGCCGACAAGGCCCAGCGCGCTCGGGAACGTCAGCTGACCCTCGACGAACTCAAGGGCGGCACCTGCACGATCACCAATATCGGCCCGCTGGGCGGGGTGTTCGCGACGCCGATCATCAACCAGCCGGAACTGGCCATCATCGGTCTGCACGCCATCAAGGAACGGCCCGAGGTGGTGGACGGCGAGATCGCGATCCGCAAAATGATGTATCTCAGTATTTCTTTTGACCACCGGTATGTCGACGGAGCCGAGGCCGCGAGGTTCATGTCCGATCTGGTGCGTCTGGTATCGCAGCCGATGCTGCTGATGGCGAGGTTGTAATGGTTGTTGGATCGGTTTCCCGCGGGTGTCAGGTGGTTGTGGTCGGAGCAGGTCCGGGCGGGTATGTGGCCGCCATTCGGCTCGCTCAACTCGGCAAGGACGTCATTCTGGTGGAGAAGAACCCCACCCTCGGCGGCGTCTGCCTCAATGTCGGTTGTATTCCGTCGAAGGCCATGATTCACGCCGCAGATCTCGCGCACGAGATCCAGCACGCCGGCAACATGGGACTCACGGTGGAAGGGTTGGCGGTCGACCTTCCGAAGATGGTCGAGTGGAAGGACGGCATCGTCACCCGGCTGACGACCGGTGTTGAATTCCTGTGCAAGGGCAACGGGGTCGACGTCGTGCTCGGCGCCGCCGAGTTCCTGACGGACCGGTCCCTCTCCGTAGCGACCGATGACGGGCCTCTCGAGATCGAGTTCGAGCAGGCGGTGATCGCCACCGGCTCGCGACCGATGCAGCTCGACGGCTTCCCGCACGACGGCGTGAAGATCATCGGCTCGACCGAGGCCCTGTCGTTGGCTGGCGTCCCGGACCGGCTGGTGATCATCGGCGCCGGTTATATCGGACTCGAGCTCGGCACCGTCTACGCCAAGCTCGGCTCCAAGGTCTCGGTTGTCGAGTTTCTTCCGAAGGTGATGCCGAACCTCGACCCCGAGGTGGGCAAGGCGATGACCCGGCAGCTCAAGAAGCTCGGTGTCAAGCTGCACCTGAGTCACCGCGCTGAGTCCTTCGAGCCCGGTGATCCCTCGGTGGTCGTGGCCCGCGGGCCCAAGGACGAAGAGCTGCGGCTCGAGGCAGACGTCGTGATGGTGACCGTCGGCCGGGTCCCCAATACCGAGAGCATCGGGCTCGAGGCAGCCGGCGTTACCACCGATGACAAGGGCTTCATTACGGTCAACGACCGGATGCAGACCTCTGCCGCCGGCATCTACGCCATCGGCGATGTCGTCGGCGGAGCCCTGCTCGCCCACAAGGCCTACCAGGAGGGCAAGGTCGCCGCCGACGTCATTGCCGGAGAGCCGGCGGCCTTTGACAACGTGGTGCCCGCCGTCATCTACACCGATCCCGAGGTGGCATGGGTCGGCCTGGGCGAGGAAGAGGCCAAGGAAAAGGGCTATGACGTCGTCACCGGGGCCTTCCAGTTCAAGGCGTCGGGCCGCGCCATGTCGCTCGACGCCACCGATGGCTTTGTCAAAGCCATCGCCGATGCCGAGACCAAGCAATTGCTGGGAGTGATCGCGGTTGGCCGAGGGGTGAGTGAGTTCATCGGCGAGGCCACCCTGGCGCTCGAGATGGGCGCGTTTCTCGAGGACGTGGCGCTGACCATCCACCCCCACCCGACGATGTCCGAGGCGTTGCAGGAGGCGATCGAAGGCGCGCTCGGGCAGGCGGTTCATATGGTGAACAAGTAGGCAGAGAAACGAGACTGAAGCTCTAGTTTTGAGTTCTTAGTTGTGAGTTTTGAGTTGTCGACGACGCGGTTGACGGCCACCCCCGGCGCGGGCGGCTCGTATCAGTGCGCTATTCCCGAGAGGATGCCAGGCACGCGGCCCGTCGGACGGGCCGGATGCCAGGCACCTCCACCGCACGAGACCCTATTCCAAGCGCTCCGCCCAGTTGAGCACTCGACCCTTGGTTGTCGGCGGGAAGCCGGCCCGAAATTCAAAACTCAAAACTAAGAACTCAAAACTCGAGTTTTTGACCTGATAAGATCTGCCCCTCGGAGGTGGTGCTCAGATGAACCCTACCCGTCCCGGTGCTGGCTGGATCGAGGTGATTGCCGGGCCCATGTTTTCGGGCAAGTCGGAGGAGCTGATTCGGCTCCTCAAGCGGGCGATGATCGCCAGACAGCGCATCCAGGTCTTCAAACCCAGGCTCGACAACAGATACTCCGAGGGCGATGTGGTCTCCCACTCGCAGATGCGGGTTCCCTGTGAATTGGTGGAGCGATCCGACGAGATCAGGCCGCGGCTCGATCCCCGGACCGAGGTCGTGGGCATTGACGAGGCGCAGTTCTTCGACGAGGGTCTGACCGCGGTGTGCGGCCACCTTGCCAACCTCGGCAAGAGGGTGATCGCAGCCGGTCTCGATATGGACTACCGGGGCGTGCCCTTCGGTCCCATGCCGGAACTTCTGGCCGTAGCGGAAAAGGTCCACAAGATCCACGCCATCTGCACCAGTTGCGGGTCGCCGGCCGCCTACACCCAACGGCTCGTCGAGTCCGACCAGCTCGTGGTGGTGGGTGCGACTGGCGCCTACGAGGCGCGCTGCCGTCGTTGTCACGAACCTGAAGGCGCGCCGAGAGCGTCGGAGCCGTGGCTGTTTTCGCCCGGCGATGCCGGCGAAAAGGAGCCCGCGGGTTGAAAGTGACGAGCCGTTGGTGGTGGATCGCCGGCGCGGTCCTCATCGCGGTCGCCGCGGTCACCGCCGGCGCCGCCTCGGAATCTCAGGCCGCCGAGGTGTTCTTCGTCCTGGCGCTGCTGTGGGCGCTCGCGGCTTTCTTTTGGGTGGTCTGGCGGGTGTGGCAGTGGATGAACTATCGGGTCGGCGTGCGGCTCTTCGTAACCTACATGGCGGTCGGGGTGCTGCCGGTGCTGTTTGCGGCGGCCTTTGCCGCGGTCGGTCTGTATATTCTGATGGGCCAGTACACATCGGTGCGGCTCGGATCCGAGCTTCGCCGCGTTCGCTGGGAATTGGCGCACCAGTGTGAGATGGTTCTGCAGCGCGCCGAAACCCAGGGCGCCGAGGCGGCTGAATCGCTGCTCGCCGATCTGGCCGCCTCATCCCACGAGCCCCTTCCCTCGGTGCTGTGGCAGGCAAAGTTTGACGGCGTGACGTCGGCGCTCGATGGCGGCGCCGACCTTCCGGAGATCGACTGGGTGGAGGGGCAGAAGCGAAACATAACCGCCCGGTTCAGGGACAGGGCCTACGGGGTGGTTTCGGCGGCGTCTCCGTCGGGTGACAGGGTGACGGCGTACATTCCACTCGACGATGTGTCCGCCAGGGCGATCAGCGAAGCCTGGTGGTTCGACGTCGCATTCATTCTGCAGGGTGCCGAGAGCGATAGCTCGGAGCATGCTGACGACACTGTTCATGTGTCGACCAGCGATGGAGGCGGGTTCGGTTTGAAGGTGTCGGGCGACAGCGTTTCCGGAGACGAGATCTGGGCCGAGTGGTCCGATGGAGACTCGGGCGTCCTGGCCCGGCCCCTGGTGGTGTGGTTTCGGGTCGCGGTGGACGTCGTTGATCTGGAGACCGGGAGTCCGATCGAGGACGACAACCTCCTGGCGTTGCTCCGCACCTCTCCGGCCAATGTGTGGCAGGACTTCACGCTATCGCGCTACGAGCTCGGTAAGGAGTTGTGGGGGGTGTTGGCGGGGCTCGGTTTCCTCTTCCTCCTCGGCTACGGACTAGCCCTGGCAGCTGCCGCTGCGGTGGTCTTCTCCATCGCTCGGTCGACTGCGAGACTGACCAACGGCGCACGGCAGGTGGAGCGGGGGAACCTCGATTACCGGGTGCCGGTCAAACGACGGGACCAGCTCGGCGATCTCGCACGGTCGTTCAACCACATGACCGCCTCGGTGCAGTCGATGCTCGACGATGTCGCCGAAAAGGAGCGTCTGGCGCGCGAGCTCGAACTCGCTCGTGAGATCCAGCAGAGACTTTTGCCCGCCAGCAAGCTCGAGATGGGGCCGTTGTCGGTGCGCGCCGTCTTTCAGCCGGCCGCCGAGGTCGGAGGGGACTATTTTGACGTTTTTCAGGTGGCGGACGATCGTCTCCTTGTGACCGTCGGCGATGTGGCGGGTCACGGTCTGTCGACCGGTCTGCTCATGGCAAGCCTCAAGTCGTCGGTGGCCGCTCTGGTGCACGAGGGATACACGGGCGCGATGTTGATCGAAAAGGCCAACCGATTGCTGCTCGAACACGGCCAGGCACGGACGATGGTGACCATAGCCGTCATCGATATCGACCCGGTCCGCGGGCGCCTCAAGCTTGCCAACGCCGGTCATCCGCCGCCCTTTCTGTTGGGTGAGGCGGACGGTCCTCGGGAACTGTTGGCGGGGGCTCTCCCGATGGGCAACCGGCTCTGCAGCCCGGCCTCCACGGAGTGCGACTTTCCGCCTGGAGCGCGACTGCTCCTGTACTCGGACGGTTTGGTGGAGGCCGTCGCTGCGGACGGCGAACCGTTTGGCTACGAGCGTCTGACGCGAGTGCTCGATGCGAGCGCCGGTCTCGATGGCGAGGCTTTGATCTCGAACATTCTGAAGGTGCTCTCCGACTACACCGCGGGCGTGCCCCTGGCAGACGACCTGACATTGTTGGTCATCGAAAGGTGCGACTGACGGGCGTCGTATCATGGGAAGGTCATGATCAAGGAACTCCGGCCGGGGATGAAGATTTGGCGGTTCAGCCTCCAACGGCGACTGGCTCGCGGTGGCATGGGCACGGTGTGGGCGGCGTGGGACGAGCGTCTGGACCGGGAGGTGGCCCTCAAACTGCTGCCGAGGGTACTTGTGACCGAACCGTCCGCCGAGGCCCGGTTCGAACGGGAAGCGCTCGCGATGGCCAGGCTGCAGCACCCCAACGTGGTCGCCATCTTCGATATCGGCACCTTCGACCCCGGGGTCGGCGAAGAGCTGCCCTATCTCGTCATGGAGTTGATCCAGGGAAGCTCGCTCAACGAGATGCTGGCCGACGGGGCGTTGCCGGCACGGCTCGCGGCGCGGGTCGTCGAGCAGGTCGGTCTGGCCTTGTCCGCCGCCCACAAGGTGGGTGTGATCCACCGTGACCTCAAACCGTCGAATATCATGGTTGGAGACGGGGGGCATGTCACGGTTCTCGATTTCGGTCTCGCGCGTCTCGCCGACCGCGAGGGTGAAACACCGGTCGAGACGCTGACCTCACCGGGAATGGTCCTCGGTTCCTGTCCCTATATGGCGCCGGAGCAGGCCCTCGGCCAGGGTGTGACCCAGGCTTCGGATATCTTCTCGTGCGGAGCGGTCCTTTACGAGTGCCTGTCGGGCACCCGCGCATTTGAAGGCCCGACGCCGATGAAGGTGCTGCAGGCAGTCGTGAGGTCCGAGTACCCGCCGCTGCAGGACGTCGCTCCGAACGTGCCGTCTGATCTGGTGGCGGTGGTCGAACACTGTCTCGAGAAGGACGCCGGCCGGAGATACCGCACCGCTGCCGACCTCGCCCACGACCTCGCGGTGTTCCAGGGCACCGACGCGGTGAGCCTCGTCGAGGCGCCCACTCTCGCCATCAGTACCGGCAAGTTGGAGGCTGTGGTGAACCGACGCCGGAGGCTCGCGATCCGGGGCGCGGCGATCGCGGGCGTCACGCTGGCGGCCGGTTTGCTGGCCGGCGCGCTCGGCGCCCGTTTCGGAACCGAGCCCCTGCGGCCGGATCCCGGGCGTTGGGATGCGCGGGCACTCATGGATACGGTTGGCACGCTGGTCGACCCGTCGTGGCGACCGGATGGCTCCGAGATCGTGGTGGCCCGAAGCCAGGTCGGCTCCAGCGAAGTGCTGGCCGTCGACCCGACGAGCGGGAATGCCCGCACCCTCCTCGAGGCCGCGCCGCCGGAGATTCTGAGTGCTCCGCGCGTGTCACCTGACGGCAAGGCCATGGTGGTCGAGGTCGTGGTGGCCGGTGAGCCGTCGGTTCGGGTGTTTCCTGCAGTCGGCGGCCAGGCAACGACCGAAGTCGTCAACGCCGGTGGGGCGACGTGGTTTGACGCCGACTCCTTTGTGTTCTCCCGCGAGGAGGCGGACGGCTTCGCCCTCTACCGCTACTCTTTGAGCCGTCGGGAAACCACGCGGTTGCGGCAAGCCGAGGGCGCCCTGTCGTGGTTGAGTGCGGAGCCGCGGCCGGGAGGAGGGTTCGCTCTGTTGTCGGGATCCTCCGGGATACCCAACGGCTTGTTCGTGGCTAAGGAGATCAGCGGATCGCCGAAAACCTGGCAACCGCCGGACAAACAGATCTTCGGCGTCTCGTGGGCCCCTTCCGGGAAATCGCTTGTCACCTCGATCGACGGGCGGTTGGTGCGGGTCACCCCCGACGGTTCGCTTCCGGTGATTCCCAGAATCGACCGGCTGTGGCACCCGGCCTTTTCGCCAACCGCGGATCGTCTGGCGGTGGTTCGCAAGACCTCTACCAACGATCTCGTGGCGGTGGACCCTGATGGCGGTGGCTGGGCCTGTCTGTTGTGCGGCGTTGCCGACAGCGGTTGGGGGAGCGTTGATGCCGACGGCGTCGTGGCGTATCGACGCTACATGGCCGGATCCGCGATCCTGTTCCTCCGCGAACCTTCAGGGGTCGAGGTGGCCGTAAGCGATCCCTCAGAGGACGCGTCCTGTCCGTCGGTGTCGCCCGATGGAGGTCGGATCGCGTACCTCGCCCGGGTTCCTGAAAGCGGCACGGAACTGCGGGTCGCCGCCAGATCCGGTGGCCAGCCGGTGACTCTCGCGACCGATGTGGAGTCGTCGGAATACCCGAGCTGGTCGCCCGACGGGAGATTCATAACGTTTGCTGCGGGTTCGCCCATCAAGGTGTGGGTGGTGCCGGCGTCGGGCGGTGACCCGCGGGAGTTGACGCCTGGCGGCGGTGACTACCCTCAGTGGAGCCCGGCCGGCGGCTGGATCGCCTACTCGGTGTGGACCCAGGACTCCGATCCCGAACAGGGCGCCTGGGTGGTGGACGCCAACGGCGGAACACCGCTCAAGATCAGTGGTGAACCGACCCGGCTTGCTTGGAGCCGCGACGGCGGGTATCTGTGGCAGCTCCGGCGTGCCGGCGACCAGATCGAACTGTGGGAGGCAGAAGCCGGCGTGTGGAGCTGGCAGCGCCGGTCGATCCTCGATCTCGGCCGCCCGGCGGTGTCGCACCTCGAGCACCTACCCCTGACCGTGAACCCCGCGACCGGGGAGCTGGTGATGAACCGGCGCACCAGTCTCGCCAGCTTGCTCGTCTTTGAGGGCGTCGATCCGGCCCGCTGGTGAACGGTCCGAAATATTGTATAACTTCATAACTATATTGTTTTGAACAGCTTCCGGATCAGTTGTGGAGAGGTGTCCTCGGGGTTGGCGTTGGCGAGGGAATATTGCAGCTCGAACAGGCGTAGTGTCACAAGAGTGTCGTTCTTGAATACTTGTTGCGACGGTGCTAGATTCGGTTTGTACTGGCGCTCGCAATCGGGGCGACACGAAGAAAATGGAGGATCCTCAATGAAAAGCAAAACTCTTTGGACGGCTTTCGCACTGACAGTCATCGTGTTGGTTTCGTTCTCCGCACAGGCTGGCGACCGCGAATATGTCGGTGCTACAAAGTGCAAGATGTGCCATAAGGTGCAGTATTCGTCGTGGGTAGCCACCAGCCACGCCAAAGCGACCGAGGCTGCCAAAGCATCTACCGATCGGACGTTCAGTCCTGAGTGCCTCACATGCCACGCGACCAACGCCAGCGAAGAGCTTGCCGGTGTGCAGTGCGAGGCTTGCCACGGTGCGGGCGCGGACTTCAAAAAGATGAGCATCATGAAGGACCCGGAAGCGGCTCAAGCCAACGGTTTGGTGATTCCGACCCAGGCGACCTGTGATGGGTGCCACACGGGCGACGACCACGCCAAAAAGGTCGTGCTCGCCGATAACCTGAACAACAATGCCGCGATCCACGAATTCAAGAACCCGCCGGGCGAATAGGGCGGTCAAGCTCAAACAAAAACGCGGCTTCGGCCGCGTTTTTTTTGCTTGAGGCTTGGGGCTTGCGGCTTGAGGTTCAAGCTCGACAAGCATCAAACCAGCTCCCAAGCCGCAAGCCCTTGGAGTTGGCATCCAGCCGCACCCCGTGTATGGTGCCTCATCGTTGGGTTCGAGCGGAGGACCATGCCCACCAAGGACAAGAAGCACGCCATATCGGTCGACGAGGCTCGCCATCGAGCCGGGGTGACGGCGTTCCCGGATCGGGGCGACGTGCCGCGAGTGGGCGGTGTCGGTCTCGAGCCCGAGCTCTTCCCGATCGTTCGTGATGCTCACGGTCGTCCGGCGGGGCGGGCGCTGCTCTCTTTACCTGACGGGCACGGCGTGCTCGAGATCATCGACGAAATGGCGGCATCGGACGATGAAATCGAGCCCCGCGTTATCGATGGTCCGGGCCCGATTGAGTATCCCCTCAAGGGCGGCGGGAGGCTCACCTTCGAGCCGGGTGGGCAGGTCGAGGACTCGACAGCCGTCTCCTCGAGTGTCGCAGCAGTCATCACCGATGTGGCGGGCGTTTTGGAAAAACTGCGGAGAGCCTTCGACCGCCGGAACATTTCGCTGGCGGCAGTCGGCATGGACATCTGGCACGATGTTGAAACGGTGCCGCAACAGCTGCGGGCGGGCCGCTATACGGCCCAGGCCGCCTATTATCGCCAGCGCGGCCACTGGGGCGCGGTGATGATGCGCCACACCGCCAGCCTCCAGATCAACCTCGATCTCGGCCCCGAGGATGTGTGGAAGGAGAGGTGGCTGCTCTCCAACCTCGCCAGTCCGCTCTTGACCGCGTCCTTCGCCAGCAGCCCGAGCGACGGTGCGGTGTGCACCCGGGCGCGGGCGTGGCAGGAACTCGATCCGTCGCGCAGTGGATTTCCGTCTCTCCTCGTCAACGGTGATGGCGACGACCCTCGCGGCGAGTGGGCGCAGGCGGCGCTGGACGCCGATGTGATGTTGTATCGGGTTGATGACAACCACTACGAACCAGGATGTGTCGGCTGCACTTTTGAAAAGTGGATCGACGAAGGCCACCCGCGCTGGGGCTGGCCCACGGTGGCCGATTTCGACTACCATGTGACGACGCTTTTTTTCGAGGTTCGGCCGCGCGGCTTTCTCGAACTGCGAGCGGGCGAGGCCTTGCCGAACCAATGGCGGCCCGTTCCGGTCGCTTTGATGGCTGCGCTGCTCTATGACGACCGTGCGCGGGGGGCAGCCTTGGATCTTCTCGGTAGCATTCGCGGCCGTCTGCCCGAGGTGTGGCGCCGGGCCGCGCTGGTCGGGGTCCACGATGCAGAGCTGAGAGATCTCGCCTGCAGCCTGTGGTCGATCGGTCTCGAAGGCATGAACTCGCTGCCGCCTGGTTATGTGACGGCGGATCATATCGCAGCGACGACCGCCTTTCTCGAGCACTACGCCGACCGCGGCCGCACGCCGGGTGACGATCTCCTCGAACTCAACAACGAAGACCCCGCGGCGGCACTGGAGTGGGCGAGTAGCTGACGCTTCGCTAGTTCTTAGTTTTTAGTTCTCAGTTTTGAATTTCGGACCATCGAGTACTCGATGCTGGATGCTGAATCCACCACCCTGCCGGCAGCCGGGACGGCGGCCCCACAAGGCTTTTATGGCTTGGTGCCTGTTGTGGGGCACGCGTCCCGCGTGCCGGTTGGGTGGGGAGCAGGGTGCGCTTCGATGACTATCCTCCGAGGTGAACATTCCAATTCTCTCTGCGGTGTTGCCCGAGAGTGCCCCCTTAGAGGATATTTGCGACCGGTAGACTCGCTCGTGTGGACGTATGGTGATCGCAAAATCCTCAAAGACGGCACGTCCGGTTAACGCGGGCGGTGTGCCCATCAAGATCACAATGCTTTTCTGCGTCTGAGGGCCCTTAGGACAAGCCATTCAAAATTCAAAATTCAAAATTCATAACTGGAACCGTTATCCTTCTACCGACCCAGGGGAGGCGACGTGATGCTTTTCGATTCCGAGATTGATCGTGCGGTCCGGGCGGGCACGCCATTGACCGAGACCGAGCCGTGGCGGGCGTTGGCGGCCCACCACCGGGAGATCGCCGGTGTTCATATTCGTGATCTCTTTGCCCACGATCCCAACAGGTTCGACGATTTCTCGGTGGAGTTCGAGGATCTCCTGTTCGATTATTCAAAGAACCGCATCACCGGCGAGACCGTCCGCCTGTTGTGTGATCTGGCCCGGGCGAGTGGGGTCCACGAGGCCGCGGGCGCCATGTTCTCAGGCGAGAAGATCAATTGGACCGAGGACCGGGCCGTGCTCCACGTCGCGCTGCGCAATCGCTCCGGATCTCCGATTCTGGTGGACGGTCACGATGTGATGCCGCAGGTCAACGTGGTGCTCGACAAGATGCGTCGGTTTTCGGAGGCCGTGCGCGAGGGAGAGTGGACCGGATTTTCCGGCAAACCCATCACGGCTGTAGTCAACATCGGAATCGGAGGTTCCGACCTCGGGCCGGCGATGATCTGCGAGGCGCTCGGCCCGTACTGCGACGGCCCGGCTGTCCGGTTCATTTCGAACGTCGATGCCACCGACTTCGTCAAAAAAACCCGCGGACTCGACCCTGCCCAGACCCTGTTTGTTGTCGCTTCCAAGACCTTCACTACCCAGGAGACCATGACCAACGCCCACGCCGCGCGGCGGTGGCTGGTCGACGCCCTCGGAGACGAGGCGGCGGTGGCCAGCCACTTCGTGGCGCTCTCCACCAACCGGGCGGCGGTCGAGGCATTTGGTA
>JASJGQ010000001.1:0-5696 GCA_033791425.1 Acidobacteriota bacterium | reverse complement strand
CGATGACGACGGTCGCCGAGGAACCGCTGGGCCCGCCGGTCGAGCTGAGTGTTTTCAGCGGGCCGCTGGATCTGCTCCTGCATCTGATCAAGCAGAACGAGGTGTCGATCTACGACATCCCGATCTTCAGTATCTGTGATCAGTACAACGAGCAGCTGCATAGCATGAAGGAGCTTGACCTCGATGTCGCCGGCGAGTTCCTGTGGATGGCCTCGTGGCTCCTCCATCTGAAATCGAAGATGCTGCTGCCGCAGGTCATGGAG
Organism: Acidobacteriota bacterium; assembly: GCA_033791425.1. Lineage (GTDB taxonomy): Bacteria > Acidobacteriota > Thermoanaerobaculia > Thermoanaerobaculales > Sulfomarinibacteraceae > Sulfomarinibacter. The sequence continues at coordinate 5,433 of JASJGQ010000001.1, read as the reverse complement.
GGCGAGGACGACCCGCGTGAAGAGTTGGTGGAGCGTCTCCTGGCCTACCGTCGGGTCAAGGAACTGGCGTCTTTCCTGCATGACACCGATACCGTGAGGCGGTGCCTTTGGACTCCCGGTCTGACGACCGACTTCGAAAAGGACGCCGATCCCGAATTGGATTGGGAGGATGTCGATCTTCGCCTCCTTGCCGAGACCTACCTCCAGGTGATGCAAGGCTTCGCGGCTGCTCACCCCCCACCGCTTCAGGTCTTGCCGTTGCGCTACAACGTTCAGCAGAAAATGGAGGACATCTACCGCCGGGTTGTGGACGACGGCCTGATGCCCCTTCTGCGGCACCTGAATTCGCGGTCGGACCCGGAGGAGGTCGCGGCGGTGTTGGTGGCCACTTTGGAGCTCGTCCGGCTCCGCGGGGTGTTCGCCGAACAGAGCGTGCCCTTCGCCGAGATCTACCTCCGCCCGGGAGATCATCAGCTCACATCAACCGAGATGTTGCACGAGGAAATACCGAGTGACTGACAACCACGTCAACGCATGTGTCGAGGCCATCCTGCTGACTGCAAGCGGACCGGTCACCGTCACCGCGCTCGAAGAGGCCCTGGACGATCGTGAGATCACCGCCGACGGCATCCGCGAGGCACTGCAGGCCATTACCAACGCCTGGGACCGTCCGGACAGCGGGCTCCGGCTTGAAAAGGTGGCGGATGGCTGGCGGTGTGTGACACCGCCCGAGCTCGACCCCTACCTGCGGGCGTTTCACGGCATCGCTGCCCGCCAGCGTCTGTCGCAAGCGGCGCTCGAGGTGCTTGCGATCGTTGCCCATCGCCAACCGGTGACCCTGCCGGAGGTCAACTTCCTCCGCGGAGCGAACTCGGCGAGCACCGTCAGGACCCTTCTCGATCGGCGGCTCCTGCGCATGGCCGGGCGCAAAAAGGTGGTGGGGAAGCCCTTCCTCTACCGCACATCGCGGGAGTTCCTGCTCCATTTCGGGCTCGAACGGCCGGAAGATCTTCCGGATCCAGAAGAGCTGGTGAAGGACGAATCGATCGCCTCGGAATAGTCGCCATCCTCGAGTGAGGCTCGGAGGTGACGGCGCAGCGATATACTCTCCAGAACACGCTCCGGGAGGACTCCGTGGACGATAGCCGTTTCCAGCCCAAAAGCCGGGTTTTGATGATGCCGCGCGATACCAACCCCGCAGGCACCATCTTCGGTGGTGTGATTCTCTCCTATATGGATCAGGCGGGGGCCGAGGAAGCCTTGTTTGAGGGTGCACTCAGAGTGGTCACGGTGGCCATGAACGAGGTGGTGTTTCTCGAACCGGTGTTCGTCGGTGACCTTGTTTCGTTCTATACGTCGCTGGTGCGGGTGGGTCGCACGTCGATCACCGTCCAGGTAAAGGTCTCGGCTGCCCGCCACTGGGATAGGGAAGAGCAGGTCCAGGTAACCGAGGCCGAGATCACCTATGTCAACGTTGACGAAAACCACCGTCCAACCCCTGTGACGAGCCCCGGAAGGTGACTGGCACGTCCGATCATCAGGTCCGGGAACTCCTGGCACGGGCGATCAGGGCCGGCCAGTTCCCGGGTGCCGCGGCCCTGTGGAGCCGACCCGGCGTCCCGCCCTCGACATGCGTCGAGGGCCGGGCCGTGCTTCGGCCGGCACCACGCGACGTCGTCGTCGACACGTGGTTCGACCTCGCGTCCTTGACCAAGCCCCTTGTGACCACCACCTTGTCGCTCCTGGCCTTTCGGGACGGCGTGCTCACGCCGACCACAAGGGTGGGGGAGGTTCTGCGCGAGACCGGTGGTTCGCCGGTTGGCGAACTCGAGGTTGGCCACCTCTTGACGCACGCCTCAGGTCTCCCGGCGTGGCTTCCGTTCTACTGTCTGACGGAGGGGCAGCGTGGCGGGCTGGCAAAGGTGTTGCAGCGGATCCCGGTCGAAGCACCTCAGGGTTCGAGAGTGGTGTACTCCTGTGTCGGTTTTATCCTCCTTGGATTGATCCTCGAACAGCTTTCCGGCGCCAATCTCGAGGATGTGTTCCGCCGCCAGGTCCTGGCCCCGACAGGCCTCGAAGACGATCTGGGATTCAACCCCGATCCCGTCCTGAGGCCTGTTGCTGGAGGGGCGAGGGATCCGCTTGCCGAACAGCGTCTGGTGCTGGACCTCGGTCTCGATCCAAGGTGGATCCCGCCGGTCGCAATGGGTCGTCCAGATGACGGGAACGCCAGATTCTTCGGTGGTGCCGCCGGAAATGCGGGGCTCTTCGGCACTGTGCGCGGTGTGGAACGATTGACGGCCGAGTACTTTGGGGCTGAAGCGATCGTGTTGACCCGAGAAGACGTACGTCCCGCTTTAGAGTCGCAGACGCCGGGGCTCGAACAGGATCGGGGCTATGGCTGGCAGATCGCGACATCGCTTGGCTGCTCGGCAGGTGCCGGGTTGCCCGCGACCGCGTTCGGACATACCGGGTTCACCGGGGTTTCCGTGTGGGCCGAACCCGAGCACGGTGGCATCTGGGTGTTGCTGAGCAACCGCAATCATCTCAGCCAGCGTGGGGTCGATCTGCATCCGGTGAGGCGAAGATTTCACGACCTGGCGTCCACGTCCTGAGGCATCCGGAACCTTCAGAACTCACAGGCTCGATTGTCGGCATGCCGACATTACGGGCGCCGGCTCACGTCCGGAGGGTGGTCAACCGATTCACCGCAAAGAGCGTCGCGAGCAGAACCGGCGCCCACGCTCCAATAACAGGCGGAAGGACCTCGACCTCCCCGAGTTTGCCGAAAAGGGCCACCAGCATGAAATATGCGATCCCGAGTGTCAGAGCCACCGCCACGCCCTGCATAGTGCTGACCCTCCGGCCGCCGCGGCTGAGGGCAAAGGGCAGTGAAAGCAACACCATGACAAAGGCGGACAATGGGTAGGTGAATTTCTGGTGCCACTGAACAATGAGATTTGCGGGCCGGTAGCCGGAATCGACGAGCTCCGAGATGTAATTTCGGAGCTCTCCAGCCGTCATTTCGGACGGGCGCCGGTATTCCTGACCGAAATAGTTGGGTCCTTCGTCGATCTTCAGTTCCAGCGGAGCGGAAATACGTCGAAAAACATCGGTTCCGTCCGGATAAAATTGCCGGAACCACCCCGAGTCCGCGATCCATTTTCCGTCGAGAAACCGCGCTCGCCGGGTAAAAAGGTGAAACTTCAAGTTCATATCGTCGTCGATTTGAAACATGGTGAATCGGATCAGGGTCCTGGTCTCACCGTCATATCGGAGAAAGTTGTAGAGCGATTCGTCGTTGCGTGAGAGCAACCACTGGCGATCGTTCGAACGGTAGGATCGTGCGGTGTCGGTCCCTTTGATGACATCTCGCAGGCGTTGAGCTTCTCGGTTGGAGTCCGGCACGATGAACTCGCCGAGCATCCACAAACCACCCGCCGCGACCGCCGCGACCAGAAGCACCGGGACCGTTAGCCGGTAGAGCGAGATTCCGGCCGCTTTGAGCGCCGTGAGTTCGCGTTGTTGTTCCATGACCGTCAGGAGGATCAGGACCGAAATCATTAGCGCCATGGGCGTGACGTCGAGGAAGACCTGCGGAATCCGGTTGGCGTAGTACGTGAAGATCACGTCGGCCGAGATGTGGTTCTTTGTCATGTCCTCGATGGCATCACTGAGATCGACGACGACGTAGAGCAGGGCCGTACTGCACAGTACGAGGAGCAGGGGAGGCAGCAGCCGTCCGGTCAGGTATCGATCGAGGAGGGCCGGAAAAATATTCGCGTAGCGGCGACGTTGGATGGAAATCGGCATGCTGCCGGTCATCTCATCCGAAAAGACCCGCGATGTCGTTTGGGGCCGTCGATGCCGCTGCCACCATGTTTTGAACGCCTTGAATCCTCGAACGACGACATTCTCCCGAGGTTCTCTCTCACCGAGCCAACGGCCCATCCGAACCATCAGCGCAATCGCCACGATCGAAAGGACGATATTTGGCAGCCAGATGCCGATCCAGGTCGGGACCGCGCCTTTGAGTGCCAGCACCTCACCCTGGTTGTTGACCAGGTAATAGGCAAGAACGACCGCAACTGAGATCACAAAGCCCTTGCCCCGGCCGCCGGACCCTGATCCGACCCCGAGCGGCAGGGCAAGGAGACCGAAAACCACGCACGCAAAGGGAATAGCCAGCCGTTTATTGAGTTCGATGGATGCGTGCCGCCGGGTAATTTCGGGGGTTGCATCGCCGGATTCGGGCTGACCGTCGGCGTCGACGAGCGAACCGCCGAGAAGGTACCTTATCAGCTGGCCACTCGAGCGTTCCCGCATGCTCAGCCGATACTGGATGGTGCCACCGCCGTCAAAGGACGGGCGAATCAGCTGCGAAGTGGTGCGATTGACGCGATAGGTCTCCGGGTCGTCCCGAGAAAACTGGTGGGTCACCACGTCCTCGAGTCGGATCCAATGTTCCGGCTCCGGGAGGGGACCCGAGGCTGAGATCGGATCGATGCTCCCGGCACCTCCGGCCGACACCATCCTGCCGGTTCGGGCGAGGGTCAGCCGCTCCTCGTTGGGATTGCTGTTGTCAAACAGCATGATGTCCTGCCATTCGCCGGTGTCCGAGTCGACGTCACGCAGGTACAACAGGGCGTTGGGTATTTCTTCGTGAAAGACCTGGGGATCGATTCTCCCGAGGTTTTTGGCCCCGGCAAACAGCTTCACCTTGAGGTCTCGAAGCTGCGTGCTCGAATCCGGGATGATGAAGAGGTAGAGGTAGGCGTTGAAAGCGGCCAGCACCAGAGCGAACGCCAGAATTGGTCGTAACAGCCTGCGAATCGGGATCCCGCCCGCCTGGAGCGCCACCAGCTCGCTGTCCGCGTTCATACGGCCGGCGGCCAAAAGAACCCCAAAGAGAAAGCTCATCGGAATCGTCAGAACGACAACATGCGGGAGGGTGATCAACAGCACCTTTGCGGCATCGGCCGGTGAGACACCTCGCACCAATACCTGTTCGATCAGGTTGTAGATGCCACGCATGACCACCAGAAAGGTGTAGGTCACGAAACCCAGGGCCGTCGGAGCGAAGATCTCACGCACGGTGAGGCGGTCCAGGACGCCAAAGAACTTCACTGTCGGCTTCCGGGTGCTACAGGAGCGGTGATCCAAATCATCCACCGGATTTTACACGCTTCGGCGCTCCCCGGAACCACTACCAGGACGCGCATTCAACTGAAAACCTCGGATGGGAGGAATTCTCCGCAGTTTTTCCACAGGGGAGGAGAACTCCACAGGAGATTGCGCCATTCGCAATGTCCGATAACATATATTATGTAAACCTGAATATGGGGAAAGGGAATAAAGAGAGCTTTTTGGTCTTGTGGGACCTCAGCTTTGGGCTGGCCCCTCTTCGTCCAAGTCCGCTTCGAGATCCCGAAT